>JAZLCF010000001.1:0-11711 GCA_045614105.1 Alphaproteobacteria bacterium
TGTTGAAAGTTTCTCCTGCTTCGGCGTGAATTTCTTGGGTCAGCTGATCTAAACGGTCCGTGAAACGCACATTTAATTCTTTTAGGCCTTTTTGATCTACCAAAATCCCACATTTTTCCATTTGATATAAAATAGGGATCAACGGGGCGTCAATGTCTTGATAAATTTCCAAAGACTTGTTTTGTTTCATTTGATCCATAAAAACGCCATACAAGCGGTAAATCATATCAGCACGTTCGGCCATATAAGTGGTGGCCGTATCGTTTGGTAGGGCTCCAAAATCTTTTTGAGATTTGCCCGATCCAATCAAGGTTTCAAGAGCCGGTAAGGCTGCATTTAAGTAAATTTTAGCTAGATCTTCCAAAGTATGGGCATGTTTTGATCCAGATAAATCATAGCTCATCAATTCAATGTCGGCCAGAGGGGTTAAATCAATCTCTTGTCCCAATAAATGAGATAAAAGATGCCAATCATCTTTGAGACTATGTCCGATTTTTAGAATATTTTTATCTGTTAAAATAGGCTTTAAAAGATTTAAATAGGGTATAAATGAATGGGAGTTTTCGGCACTTGTAAATAGATCTGCTTGTGCTGTGGGTTCAGATTTTAACGGAATATAACAAGCCACTCCATCGGCTGCCGCTAGTGCAATTCCTTCCACATAACCTTTGTTTTGCTTGATTGTGAACGCAAGTTTTGTTTTGATATTTTTCAGCCATGCTTTCAAAGTATCAACTGAATCAATAAAAGTGTATTGTGGGATAATTTCTTGTGCAACTGTGGGAGTAGAGGAGAGTGAATTATTGGCTTTTACTTTTTTGATAAGGCTTTGAAATCCATTTTGCGTCAAGAAAGTTGCCAAGGTGATGGCATCATAGGGTTTAGTTTTAAATTTTGAAAAATCAGTATCTACGGGGGCATTTTTATCTAATGTCACTAATTTTTCAGACACCAAAATCTGCTCTTTGTCGCGAATCAGTCCTTCGCGGCGTTTTTCCTGTGGAATTTCATCTAAATGATCCAATAAATTGTGCAAAGAACCGAATTTTTGAATCAGTTCTGCTGCGGTTTTGGGACCGATACCATTTGCTCCAGGGATATTATCCGTGCTGTCGCCCATCAAAGCTTGCACATCTATGACTTTATCGGGTGCAACGCCGAATTTGTTTTGCACATCCTCGGGCGTCAACATTTTTTTCTTCATCGGGTCGTACAGACTGACAGAATCAGACATCAATTGCATTAAATCTTTGTCAGCGGAAATAACGGTTGTATTCCAGTTTTGTTTTGTGGCTAAATTTGCATAGGTTGCAATTAAATCGTCGGCCTCGTATCCTTCCATTTCCAACCAAGGCACATTCAAAGCATCGCATGCCGCCCGAATCAGCGGAAATTGTGGAATCAATTCTTCTGGTGTGTCGCGACGATTAGCCTTGTATTCTGGGTAAATTTCGTTGCGAAAATTTTTGCGTTTGGCATCAAAAATAACGACGATATGGGCGCAAGCATTTTCTTGTAACAAACTCATCATCATATTTGTAAAGCCATACACAGCATTGACGGGCGTGCCATCAGAGCGATTCATAGGGGGGAGCGCATAAAACGCTCGGAAAATATAACCCGAACCATCCACTAAGCAAAGCGTGTTTTTTTTGTTCTCATTCATCGTCGGCCGTTGCTTCTTTTGATGATCCCGCATAGGCCATTTTGCAATGTTCCGCGCAATAGGGTTTGCCCATCACTGTATTTTTGCCACAAAAATGAAAATCTTCATCCACAGGGTCGCCAATGGGCCAACGGCAAGTATTTAATTTTAAATCCATAATGCCAATGTGTCCCGTTTTACGAGGAACAACTTTGACTTTTTTGACAGGAGATGTTTTTTTGATAGGAGAGGGTCTTGTTTCTAAATTAAGACGGTGAACTTTTCCAATAATGGAATTTTTTGACAGCCCCAGTTTTTTGGCAATTTCAGCAGTGGTTGCACCTTTGAGCCATAATTTTTTTAAATTTTTTACTTTTTCTTCTGTCCAAACCATAAAGAACTCCTTATCAAAACACCGCAGACATTATAGCATGCTTTTTCGGAACAGTCAATCAATTTGTCTGTGTTGGTGCTTCATTATTAGATGGATTATTTGGTGTGACAAGAACACCTTGTAGCATCGTGCCGATATTGTGCCAATCTCCCTCTTTAGTTTGTGTTGGCCAACCATCGGGATCCAAAAGTGGGTAAAACTTTGCTGACATATTCTCTAAATGTTCTTTGGCAAATTCTTGCATTTGGGGAGCAATGCGTGTTGGTTTTTTCCCTTTCCATATTATAATTTGTGGATGCGTGACAATTTTTTTTGAGATATTACGTGACTCAAAAAGTGCTGGATAAACATAAACACGTTTTTCAAAGGGAATTTGCAATAATGCATGAAGTAGAGCATCTTGCATCTTGACCACATCCAAGCGTTGCTGATAGCTGCGTTGGCGTAAATCGTCTCGAGGGCTGCTTTGTAAGGTATTGTTTTGAGCAAGCGCTGGATGGATGATCAATAAGGTCAAGAGTAAATAGAGTAATTTTTTCATGTTTCCTCCTTATAATAAGTGGGCATCTTGTGCCGCTTTGGGATTTATCTGGATGAGTTTTTGGCGCCACGCGTCCTCTTGATTACTCAATAAAAACAAAGGGTAAAGATGACGGATTTGCTGAACTGTCAGCCCCAGCAAGACTGTGTCGGATGAAAGTTGAGTCCATCTTTGTTGCCATCTGACCCTTTGTGCTGGTTGAAGTGCAAAGAAATACAGTAATATCCACGCACAAAAAGACAGACCGCCATAAAGCAAGCAAAGCCAAATGGGAAGTCGTTGATTCAGATAGAATAGCAAACCCAAAATACCCATTGTCAGCAAAAGCGTGCCCAAAATAACTTCATATGTCAGCAGAATAAAGTTTTGAAAAGTAGCTTTTATCAACTCCCATAAAGTGTGTTTTTGCCAATGCTCGTACTGTTTGTTCAAACGCACACTAGGGCCTTGATTTTGTGCGTAAAAATCATATAGTTTTTGCCAAGTGTTTTGTGTTAAAGGGATGCTTGTTTGCAATGAAAATAAAATAGGATTTTTCGGTGGGTGAATTTTGGATAAGGCTATTTTGGGAGCCAAATGTTTATTCCACCAAGCAAAACCCAACCAATATAAAACCAGTAGAATCAATCCTCCCCATATTACAAGAGTTGAAATAGAAGTTGCCTGTGTATCAGGAAGCTGTTTTAAGTCAAGTTGCAAATGTGTTTGAATGCTGGCATTTGGAGGCACAATACGATTGATTTGAAAAAAAATATTTGAGTGTGTGTCTGTTTGTTGAGTATAAATATCTGGAATGTCTAAATGATTGGTTCCAAAAGTCAATTTGCTTGCTTGTAACGTTTGAACTGTAGGCAACAATACGAGAGCTTGGAATTGTTCAATTGGCCAGGATAATTCTGTTCCTGTCACATCTAAGTTCAGCAAGTCATTTGTCAAAGGATTTTCAATTTGATAGGTTAAACTAAGTTGATTGGGACCTAATTTTAAAGGTTGTGGTGAAGTCAAAACTAAGGTATGAGTTTGGGGCGTCAACTGTACAGGAAAAGACGTGCCGTTTTGCATATAATTTGTGATTGTTGCAAATGCTGTTGGAGGCAAGGGAATTTTCCTTGTCCAAATCAAATCCTGATCAGTATTCATCACGGTAATATGTTCAGTGACAACAACTTTGTTGCGCTCTACCAAATGTATCATGACAACAAAATTCGGAATATGATGAATAAATGCAGCGTTCACGGTTTGGTGAAAAGGTGTTTGAAAGGTGTAATTTTGTATCTGATTATCAGGGGGAGATGGCAATTCTTTGGATAGTTCCAGATTATTTTGGGTGGCCTCTTGAACGTTTTTAGTGCCAAATAACTTTAATTGCAATTCTTCCAGTTCATTATTGGCGACTTCTGGGGCTTTGACGCCTTCAATATAAACAAGGGGTGACCCTGTATATTCCTTGGCTTCGCCCAGATTCATTAAATTTGGATTGTCAGGACGAAACATCTCTGCGGTTTTATCTTGAGCAAAAAGGCTTGTTGCACACAAGAATAAAGCTAAAAAAAATCCCCCTTTTTTCAACATTATTTTTTCTCCTCCGATAGACAAACATTATACATTGGACATGCGCCACACTTTGTTTGACGTGCAGTACAAGTATAGCGCCCTAATAAAACTAATGCAAGTGCAAAATCAGGTTTATATTTTTCAGGTACGATTTGTTCCAGCTTCTTTTGTAATTCGTCGGGTGTTTTTGCAAAGGCAATTCCTAAACGATGACACAGGCGGAATACGTGCGTATCAACACCGATTTTTGGGGCATGATAGGCGACATTCAAAAAGACGCTGGCCGTTTTATTGCCAATGCCGGGCAGGGTTGTCAAGGTATTAAAATCTTTTGGCATTTGTCCTTGATATTTATCCACAATTATCTGGGCCAGATTCATGATGGATTTTGCCTTGTTGTTGTGATAATTGATGGATGTTAGATACGAATGCACTTTCTCATATCCCATTTTGAGCATAGCTTTAGGGGTGTTTGCAACGGCAAACAAAGCAGGTGTTTGTGCGTTGACATTTTTGTCCGTGCTTTGGGCGGACAAGATGATTGCCACAATCAGTTCCCATGGATTTGTCCATTTTAATTCACATTTGGGATTTGGATAGGCCTTTAACAGGGTTTCACAAAATTTTTCCAGCTGAGCTACGTTCATTAGTTTTTGCATCAATAATTCCTTTCCAAAATAAAGCGAGATGCTTGTTTTAATAAGTCTGCTTTATCTCCGAAAATGCTCAGGGCTTGTTCAGCTTGAACACCTAAATCTGCGGCTTTTTTACGGGCGGCATCTAATCCCAAAACGGATACAAACGTGGATTTTGTTTCAATTTTATCTTTCCCCAATGTTTTACCAACGGTAGCACTGTCACCTACAACGTCCAAAATGTCGTCTGTAATTTGGAACATCAGCCCGATACATTTGGCATAGGTTTCAAGGGAATTTAATTGTTCCTCAGATGCGTTGGCAGCAACGGCACTGGCGGTAGAGGCAAACATTAAAAGAGCCCCCGTTTTTTTGCCCTGCATCATTTCAATTTGTTTCAAATTCAGTGTTTGTTTTTCGCCAATTAGGTCAATCATTTGCCCTCCAACCATACCGTCTTTACCGGCCAGATGAGCTAACATTTTAACCAATTTTGCGCGAATTGAACCGTCTGCATTGGTGTTTTCGTCGGCCAATACTTCAAAAGCGTTTGTGAGTAAGGCATCACCGGCCAAAATGGCGGTGGCTTCATCAAATTGAATGTGTGTTGTCGGTTTGCCTCGGCGCATTGTGTCATTATCCATCGCAGGTAAATCATCATGAATCAACGAATAAGCGTGTACCATTTCCAACGCAGTGGCAATATTGATAGCATTTTGTTCGGGCAAATCAAACATCTTTGCTGTTGTCAGAATCAAAAAAGCGCGGAATGCTTTCCCGCCGCCAATAGTGGCATAGCGCATTGCCTCTACAACACGTGCACTTGGGTTATCTGGGACAGACAACCATTTTTCTAAATTTTGATCCACGGTTGCGCGTGCGATCCCTAACTGATCTTTAAAATTGCTCATCCAATGTTTCCGTTCCGATGGGTTTTTCGTCTTTCAATGTCAATTTTTCAATTTTCATTTCGGCATTTTTTAATTTTTCTTCACAGATTTTTTTGAGTTCTATGCCTTTTTCATAAGTTTTAACGGCTTCTTCCAAAGGAATTTGTCCATTTTCCAACTTGCGGACAATTTCTTCCAGTTCTGTCATGGCCTGTTCAAAGGTTATTTTTTGTGGCATTTTTTCTTCTCCTTTTGACAAGAGCATTTCTTTTGATGATGCGTGTGTTCGCAACAACAATGTTCATGATGAGGGTGACAACAGATATGTTCTGGCTTGGGGTTGTCCCCTTTAATGCCAAATTTTTCTTTTACTTCGGCCTCACGAATAGCTAAGTTATTCATAATATCCCATACATCCTCGCGAATTTGAAAAATGTTTTGGATGGAACGAATATCATTAGTATCTGCCTCTTGTTGCGCTAAAAGTTGCATCATTTTTTCTTGTGTCGCAAAGGCTTTTTCTTGAATCAATTGCATTTCTTGTGGTAAAACTTTTTCTTCGGCAGCGCTTTTTGATAATGCCAAAAGTTGTCTAGTCAAATCCTGTAATGTCTTGTCCATCGTTTCTCCTTCTGTCTCTAATAGTGTAGCCGATAATTTTTCACTTGACAAGTTTTTTTTATATGGTTATCTTCATCACTTATGAGGAGACATAGATGAAACATCTTTTTGCGTTTTTAATCTTATGTGGAAGTGTTTGCCCTGTGTGGGCGGAGATAGATCCGTTTTCTGTGCATAAATTGCAGGCGCCTGAAAATTGTGTGGATCAGTCTTTAGACAAAGAAGAAATCGGGTTGCCAGAACTGATACAGATAGGGATTTGTACAAACCCCACTTTAAGTCGGGAGTATATGGCTGTAAAAGCCAGCGAAGCAAATGTGGGACAAGCCAAATCTGAATACTTTCCGTCTATTTCGGCATCTGGGACGGCCTCTGTTTCTGGGAATAAAACAGAGAAAGGGAAATACAGTAAAAATTATCCTTATTCGGGCAATATCGGTTTGGATTGGCTTTTGTTTGATTTTGGTGGGCGTGGTGCGCGCTTGGAAAAGATGAAAGCTTATTTAAGCGCGGCGGAGTTTAACTATAACACACAATTACAAGAAACAATTTTGTCAATCAATAATGCTTATCTGAAATTGTTGGGGGCAAAGGAGGTTTTAACCAGTGCAAAAGATAGCGAAAAATCCTATAAGAAAGCCTATGAAGAGTCCAAAAGACGATTTGATTTGGGGTTGGTGGCTTTAAGTGATAAATTGTTGGCAAAAACCAGCTATGAGCAATCTAAACTGGCGACAATAAAAGCTGAAAACTCAGTCAAGCAAGCACAGGGAAATTTGGCCACCTTGTTGAATTTGTCCCCCGATACTGTTTTTAAATTAAAGACCCCACCCAAAGATAAAGACATTACAAAGTTAGAAACATCTGAAAAAGTGGAAAAATTGATGGAATTAGCGTTGGAACAAAGGCCTGAGTTGAAAAGCAGAGAAAGTTCTGTAGTGGCAGCCAAAGAAAATATCTCGGCTGTGCGTTCCACAACATTACCCAGTTTGTCAGCGACGGGCAGTGCTGGTTATGGTGATTCGTGGCGAAAATCCAATCCGTATCAACTATCCACCTCGGCAGGTTTGCGCTTGAGCGTCCCTTTGTTTACGGGATTTGCGGATACCTATAAGGTTGCGGCTGCACAATATCAATACCGAGAGGCACAGTTTGGTTTGCAAGAAACGCAAAACAGCGTTCGCAATGAAGTTTGGATATCCTATCAGGATTATCAGACTGCTACAGAAGCTTATAAAATATCAAAAGCGGTGCTGGATTCAGCCAAAGAAAATGAGCGTGTTGCTATGAAGTCATATGAGGTGGGAAAAGGCGATATTTTGAACCTGTTGACGGCAACATCACAAATGTCGGATGCTCGTCAGGGATATGTGAATGCTTTTTATTCTGTGCTGATTAGTAAAGCAAATTTATACAGAGCCATTGGGAGGTTTTAGATGAAAAAAATTGCACTGCTGGTGATGTTCTGGCTATCCTCTTTGCCTGCGCTTTGTGCAACTGGCCCTGCAACGACTTATGCGTTTGATCCCCGCTGTCCTGTGGATAGGCCATTTATAAGAAGTGGTCCTATACTGGTTGCCTGTTCGATAAGTGGAAAAATGGAAAAAGAAGAATGTAAGATTGAGGCTGGCTGTGTTTCCTGTAATTCCTTAGAATCACTTTTAATGCTAGGCAATGCTGAGGATTGTTCTAAATGTCCCAATCGGATATTGGATGAAAGTGGAAGATATTGTCGCCTGAAGGAGTGTCCAAAAGATAAGCCTTTTTATGAGGCCACGCGTGGATGTAAAAGTTGCGAGGATGAGCCACTCTTTATCAGCAAGGAGGAATGTGAACAATGCCCCGGTAGGCGTTGGGTGGAGGTTCCTGATTCTGGTACGGCCGATGTTCGTAATTATTGTGCTCCTGATTTGTCAGATCGTGTTTATCATGGGGAAAATCGAGTGCAGATTACTGAAAAAGGAAGGCTGTTGATCCCTTTGTATTATATGACGCTGCCCTATTTTACACTATGTAGTGAGTTAAATGGTATTTCGGTTAGTGCCGAAGAATGTGCGCGTTGCCCGAATACTTATATGAAAGATGGTTTTTGTTTTGGAAAGGAGTGAAAAGGAATTATCCATGAAAAAGAAGTTGATTATGGTGGCGATTATTGGGGGTGTATTGGCTGTGGCATGGTTTTTGATGAAGCCAAAACGGCAAGAATCTTTTTCATCCAAAGATTTTGAAATGGCAACGGTGGAAAAAGGAAATGTCGCTCATTCTGTGACGGCTTCGGGTAAAATTCAACCAATCAACAAAGTATCCGTTGGAACGCAGGTGTCTGGGATTATTGAGGAAGTTTTGGTTGATTACAATGACGAGGTGCACGAAGATCAAGTTTTGGCACGTTTGGATACATCGGTGTTGCAGGAAAATTTGAATGATGCAAAGGCGCGATTGGATTTGGCCGTGGCCAAAAAGAAAATTTCCGACTTGAACTATGAACGTTTGGATAAGTTGTACAAAGAAAAATTGATTTCCAAGGCAAATTTAGAGGAGGCAGAAGTTGAATTGGAAACAGCTAAAGCCAATGTTTTAAGCTCTCAAGCGGATTATAATAAAGCCGAACGCAATTTTGGTTATGCTACGATTACTTCACCTGTGTCTGGCACAGTTATTTCAAAGGAAATAGAGCAGGGGCAAACTGTGGCGGCCAGCCTTTCCACTCCAACATTGTTTACGATTGCGGAAGACCTGACCAAAATGCAAATTGAGGCGAATATCGCTGAGGCTGACATTGGTGTCATTAAACCAGAAATGCCTGTCAGTTTTACGGTGGATGCCTATCCCAATGAAAAGTTTAACGGCAAGGTGCAACAGATTCGTCTGTCACCCAAGGAAGAATCTAATGTGGTTATGTACACGGTTGTGATTGAAGTGGATAACTCATCTCGTAAGTTATTGCCAGGGATGACTGCCAGCGTGACAATTGTTGTGGAACGTGCGGAAAATGTGCCTTTGTTGCCTGCTATGGTGTTTCAGTTCAAGCCTTCAGCGGCTCTGCGTAAAACAACAACGGAGGTGCCTAATCCAGATATGACAAAAAATGAGGATGTTGTTTATCAATTCAAAAATGGGCGTTTGCATCCAATTGTCATCAAGAAAGGGATTTCGGATATGACCAATATTGAAATAGAAAGTGGTTTGAATGTCGGAGACCAAGTGATTTTGGAAGTGACAGGCAGCAAGCGACGTGAGCGCAAATGAGTGAACCAGTTGTCATAGAAGTGAAAGATTTAGGCAAAACCTACTATATGGATGGTGGGGCCAGTCAGGAAGTCCTAAAACACATCAATTTTAAAATTCATGAAGGGGAGTTTGTGGCGATTATGGGACATTCTGGATCTGGTAAGTCCACTTTGATGAATACCCTTGGATGTTTGGATCGGCCGACCAGTGGGGAATACTACCTAGCAGGCGAACCTGTAGCTACGCGTACGGATAAAGAGTTGGCGATGATTCGCGGACAAAAAATTGGTTTTGTATTCCAAAATTTTAATTTGATGATGAAACGGACAATTGCTGATAATGTGTCTATGCCGTTGATATATCAAGGAGTGGGGGAATCCGAGCGCCGTGAACGCGCAATGCAAATGTTAAAAATTGTTGGCTTGGAAGGGTATGAGGACAGACCTCCTAATCAGATTTCTGGAGGTATGCAACAACGTGTAGCCATTGCTCGGGCCCTGATCAATAATCCCAAGATTATTTTTGCTGACGAACCAACGGGCAATTTGGATTCGGCAACGTCCGATGAAATTATGCATCTTTTTACAGAACTGAATAAAAAAGGAATTACAATTGTATTGGTGACGCACGAAGATGATGTCGCTGATTATGCCAAACGGATGATTAAAATTGCTGATGGAGCGATTGAATATGATGGCTTAAGAAAGGAGTATCACGCATGATTTTTCAAATTTTACGTGAAGCGTGGATTTCCATTTCAGCCTATAAGTTGCGGACTTTTTTGACGATGCTGGGGATTGTAATTGGTGTGGCGTCTGTGGTGTTGATGGTGGCTGCTGGACAAACAGTGCAAAATGAGATTACGAAGACATTTGATTCTATGGGAACAAACTTGATTATTTTGGCTCCAGCAGAAACAGTCAGTGGTGGTGTGCGTGGGGGGCGTGGGCGCCCCAGCATTACCTTTAAGGATGTGGAGGCATTAAAAGGATTAAAGGATGTGGAAACAGCCTCTTATGTGGTCAACACAGCGGTGCAAGCGGTGTATGGTTCTAGCAATTATGGTGTCAGTGTTTATGGCACAAACCCAGATTATTTGGCTGTTGGCAATTGGGAAATTGACACAGGGGTGCCTTTTACAGAAAAAGATGTCAAGGCTGGCAAGCCCTATATTCTAATTGGACAAACGATTGTGGATGAGTTGTTTGGCTTGCAAAATCCAATTGGTAAAGTCTTGCGCTTGAAAGGTCAGCCTTTTACCGTGATTGGGACATTAAAAGAAAAGGGTGATAATTTGATGGGACAGGATCAAGATAACATTGTTTTAATGCCTGCGACAACGTTGCGACAACGGTTGCGTGGATCGTATCGTCCCAATTATGCAGATGTTGCTTTTGTGAAAGTGACGGAAGAAAATAAGATGGAATCTGTTTCTAAACGCATTGAGTATTTACTGCGGACCCGTCATTATATCAAAGAAGGGGTTCCGAATGATTTTTCCATTCATTTGATGACCGAAATGGTGGAAAAAGTGCGCCAAATTGGTTTTATTCTGTCGCTGTTATTATCGGCGATTGCGTCTATTTCGTTGGTCGTAGGGTCTATTGGAATTATGAATATGATGTTGGTGTCTGTGACGGAACGAACGCGAGAGATTGGCACGCGCAAAGCCTTGGGGGCGCCGAACCGTTGGATTATGTTCCAATTCTTGGCCGAGTCTATCATTATTTCCTTTATGGGTAGTTTTGTTGGAATGATTTTAGGCATTGTGTTGTCTCAGATTGCTGGTAAAGTGTTGGATAAACAAGTGCCCATTTCTATGTGGAGTGTGGTGATTTCGGCATCTGTTGCGATTGTTGTTGGTGTTGTGTCCGGCATTATGCCAGCGCGCAAGGCGATGCAGTTGGATCCGATTGAAGCCCTCCGATATCAATAGATTGCCCTTGACAAAAGAGCGTCTACCCTCTAAAATAAATACGTCAAAGGAGTGTTGATGAGAAAATTTTTTTTACTGGGAGTGGTTCTTTTGATGAGTGTGTGTGTTCAAGCAGAATCTTTTAATTTGATGGTTTTCGGGGATAGTTTAAGTTCGGGGCATAAGTTAACGAAACAAGAATCTTTTGGCCATCAATTGGAAAAAGCCTTATTAAAAAAGGGTTATGCTGTGCATGTAATAAATGAGAGTGTGAGTGGTGCCACC
>JAZLCF010000002.1:0-3918 GCA_045614105.1 Alphaproteobacteria bacterium
GGCCCTGGAAGGCTTTGATCCAGAGCTAATTGTATCTATTGGGGATGGTGCATCAGATGTGCGGATGGGACATAATTACAAAAACGGACGTTCTATTTTGTTGTTCACAAATGTGCAATCTCCAGAGTTCCGAGAAAATCAACCTGATTATGCAGCACCTGATTTTGCGACTTGCCAGCGGATTTTGACTTCCTTGGCCAATAACGCAGTGCATCAACCCACTAAAAAAGCAACTCAGGAAGAAAGATAACGTCTTTTTCAAAAAAGGTCTTGCAATTTATTTTATTTTGTGTATAATAAAATACGTTATAAGACCTTTGTGGGGGTATAGCTCAGTTGGTAGAGCGTTGCAATGGCATTGCAAAGGTCAGGAGTTCGACCCTCCTTACCTCCACCAATTTAAGATTCAGCCCGTTTGAAACGGGCTTTTTTCGTGCCTGAAATGAGGCGATGATAAGCTAAGTTATAAAGGCTCTTGTGATGAATTTTAGGCTCAATGTGAAAATGCCTGTTTACCACAATTCATTCGCAATTTTTTGGGAAAGAAAGCAAAAGTGCTATTTGAGCAGATGAACCGACCCGAATTTAGCTTTGCTAGGTAATCCATAAAAAAGGCATAACTTTGCGCCTTTTTCGTTTCGTATCTTTATCCGCTAGGCAATTTTAATTATCATTCGGAATGTCAAAGTTCCCATAGTCAAAGACAGGAGCGCGGTATTTGCTGATTTTCTTACGGAGTTCTGGATCTTCATTAAGACATTTTTTCAATAAGGCAGTTGCTAACTCATCTTCGGCCAGTTTAGGTCTTTCTATCGCATAAAATTCATCCGCCGGTACAATGGGCTTTTTGGTATGCCCTTCCTGCATTTTCTTCAGTTCTTCCCCTTGTTGATAGGCGGCCAAATTCAGGTGGTCCAGCGCCAACGCCAAAAAGGCTTCAAAAGGGATAGGATCCTTTGTTAATTCCAGATATTGCAATTCCATAATCTGAAGGGCCTCTATCAGATGGGCCACACCCCGATATTGGCGCCAGATATCTTTATAGCGAGGGGCATTGTTCTTTGGGAAAACTTTGGATTTCTCCTCATAAAAGGGATCATCGTCTTTTTCGGAATCTTCGGCTTTTTCTTCTTTGATGTTTTGATCCAAAACAAATGCCGCTTTGTTGAGGCTGATTTTACCGACCAATTTAGGATCTTCTTGCATGGACTGCATTGTCTTCAACATCTTCATTACATAAGACCAATCGTTTTTTTGGATATGCTCTACCAATTTTTTCATCTCTTGGGCCGATCGACAATGACGTAAGAGCCTTATTCCACCCAATTTTTCAAAAATTTCGGGCATTTCCTTTTCAATAGCCGAGACCTTTATCAGTAAAAATTCGCGTTGCAGGGCAGAATCTTTCGGAAATAAAGCCCGGGCCATAAATAAATATACTTGAAATAAATTCCTGTAAAATTTCTTCATCAAAGACTCCTATATTTAAGGATATAGTCAAAAGGCGATAAAAAGGCAATATTTTTCATGGGATAAAAATACCTTTTTTCGCAGACTGGGATTTTTTGAAAAATTCTAGTTTTTTCAAAAAAATCTCAATGTTTATTCTTCTTTTTAAGCTTTATTTTTCCCTTGTTCGCATAAGGCGAGCAATGTCAACAAAAATTCAAGGAGAAATAAAAGATGGAAAACAGAAAAGTAACACAACGCTTTTACACAACAAAAGATGCCGCCACCTATTTAGGGTTGGCCCCGCGTACCTTGCAAAAATACCGGGTGGACGGTTCCGGCCCCAAGTTCAGAAAAGTACGCGGTCACAGTTTTTATGATGTGGCGGATTTAGATGCTTGGGTGGAATCGGCCGAAAAAACAGCAATCACTTTTGATAAGAGGTAGGCCATGAACAATCCGTTACATGAATTGGCGCTGGTCATACTCCCCACTTTGCTGAAAGTTTTCAATCAGGGGGCAGAAAGTGCCGAAAATCATCAGAATTAACTGGATATAAGTTGCTGAAAGAGCGTTATTGTGTTCACAAGGAGTCGCTATGGTTGATACAGATCTTGACTTAAACATTGATATTAATACTGTGCCGGATTTACCTTTTCATGTCCTGAAACAGTATTATATGCAACTGTATAATCAAGAAACCCGCATTGGCAATAAAGAATTCTACATCTTGCGTGTTTCTTACCGTTTGCAAGAATTACGCCATGGGGGATTATCCGTAAAGACAAAAAGTCTGATTAAAAAACTCTTTGAAAAACAACAACGCAAGAAAAGTTTATATCCGGTGGGAACAGTGATAGTCCGCACCTATAAAAGGACGGACTATCGTGTCACTATTTTGGAAAGGGGCGTAGATATGGACGGCACCTATTACACCAGTTTATCGGCGGCCGCTCAGCATATTACAGGCATACGCACCTCAGGGAAACGCTTTTTTGGAGTTGGACAATGAGATGTGCAATCTATACACGTAAATCAACAGACGAAGGTTTGGAAAAACAATTTAATACCCTGGAAGCTCAACGGGAAGCCGGGGAAAACTATATCAAGGCGCAACATCATCAAGGATGGGAATTGATAGATAAACATTATGATGATGGCGGTTATTCCGGCGGTAATATGTGCCGACCGGCTTTTCAAGAATTACTGAACGACATTCGGGCGGATAAAGTGGATATGGTGGTTATTTATAAAATTGACCGGTTAACCAGATCCCTTTTGGACTTTTCCAAGATGATTGAAATTTTTGATGAGCACCACTGCTCTTTTGTATCGGTGACACAAAATATCAATACGGCGGACAGCATGGGCCGATTGATGTTGAATGTACTTCTTTCTTTTGCGCAGTTTGAACGGGAAATCAGCGGTGAGCGTATCCGCGATAAGATTTTGGCCTCCAAGAAAAAAGGTATGTGGGTCGGTGGTGTTCCTCCGTTTGGCTATAAAGGCGAAGATAAAAAACTGGTGATTGTGCCGGAAGATGCCGAAAAGGTCAAGCATGTCTATGAACTGTTTTTGTCATCCGGTAATTTATCCATGGTGGGTCATACTCTTTTACGGGAAAATTGCACCTTCCGGGGGAAAGTTCCCGGCTGGACCTTTTTAAGGAGTATGCTTACTAATCGTGTTTATATTGGCGAGATTACGCATAAAGGGACTTCCTTCCCGGGCCTGCATCAACCGATTATTGATAAGAAAACCTTTGAAGCCGCCCAGGAGTTATTCAATTCGAATTCACAAAAAATACGGCGGCGGCGATTAAAACCGGTGAGTAAGAATGAGGAAATCGGATTACTCCGCGGGATTTTGTCTTGCGGGTGTTGCGGATGCAAACTGTATCCCAGGTATTCTTTGAAAAATGGCAAACGATACTATTATTATACCGATAATACCCACAAAAAATATGGGCCTCATTTATGTCGGCTGAGTGCGGTCCCCATGCACCTGTTGGATAATTTGGTGATGGACCTGCTCAATCCGCTGATTAAATCCCCGTATGTGTTACAGGCGCTGGCGCAGGAAGCCTGCCAAGTGCAACCGAACTTAAAAGAAAGCGAGGTCTTTTACGCAATGCGTGAAATTGACTCTGTCTTTCAACAACTGACCGGGACACAAAAGGAAAAAATAGTCAGCCTTTTGGTTCAAGGGGTAACTATTTTCGCCGATAAAATTGTTGTGGTCTGGAAACCTTTGGCCATTCACCTGATGGACAAACGCTTGAAAGCCAGTTTAAAACCCAACGAATTAAAACCGGAATTGATGGAATCAACGGTTCCCATTGACTTGATTACCCACAGAGGGGCCAAAGAAATTCACTTGCCCGAAGCCGTATCAGATATGCTGTTCTTAAGCCCGCCCGAAAAGCACTCCAAGAAAGAGGACCGCTATCTCATTAAGATTTTGGCCAAC
>JAZLCF010000003.1:0-5488 GCA_045614105.1 Alphaproteobacteria bacterium
ATGGAAAAACCTTTCAGGCTTTCTCCCCCGACCAACAGCAACACCAACACAACAAACAAGGTCGTCAAGCTCGTTAAAATCGTCCTTGAGAAAGTTTCATTCGTACTGCGATTCAGCAAATCCAGCACAGAGGCCTTGCGATATTTTTTCAAATTTTCACGCATCCGATCGTAGCTCACAATCGTATCATTACAATCATATCCGGCCAATGACAACAAACCAGCCACAACCACCATATCAAACTCTATTTGGAACACCGAGAAAAAGCCCACCACAATAATCATATCGTGTGCCAAAGCCAAAAGACAGCCAATGGCAAATGGCCATTCAAAACGAAACCAAATATAAACAGCAATCGCCAACAAGGCTAAAATGGAAGCCAATAAACTTTTATGCTTTAATTCCGAACCAACAGCGGGGCCCACAATTTCCACTTCGTTATAGGAATATCCCGCCCCCAAAGCATCTTTAATTTTAGTCAGCAATGCATTTGGATTTTCACCCTCTGGCTGTGCCTGAATCAAAATTCCCTTACCCTCTATTCCAACGGACTGCAAAGACAAATCTTTTAAAAAGGAAAGCTTTTCGCGCACAACTTCCATCTGAATTTCATTCTTGCTAGACGCTTCAATCTGAACACCACCTACAAAATCTATACCATAATTTAATCCACGTGTCGTCAATGAAAAAATAGAGACAATCAACAAAAAAGCAGACAAAATATAAGCAAACTTCGCTTGCCCCATAAAATCAATCTGATATTCGCGTTTTTTAAACAATTTACTCATATGCTGATCCTTTCTTAAAATTTAATTTCTTTTGGATTTTTGACTTTAAGCCACGCCATCAAAATCACTTTAGACACAAAAATAGCGGCAAACAAGGTTGTGAGCAATCCCACCCCCAAAGTCACACCAAAGCCGCGCACGGGGCCTGAACCAAGCCAGAACAAAAACAACGCTGCAAACAATGTTGTCAGCTGGCCATCCAAAATAGCGCTAAATGAACCAGAAAAACCTCTGGCCAATATGTCTTTTGGCACCGTAATGCCATGCATTTGTTCTTCTTTCATACGCTCAAAAATAATGATGTTTGCATCCACCGCCATACCGACGGTCAAGGCAATACCCGCCAGTCCTGGCAATGTCAAAGTGGCCCCCAAGGCACTCAGCAAAGCCAGCAATAAAATACCATTGGCCAGCAAAACTAAGTCTGCCACAATACCAAACCAACCATACACAATAATCATGAACGCAAAGACCAAGGCCAAGCCAATCCAGCAAGCGGTTGTTCCTGCCTTGATTGAATCTTCACCCAAGCCAGCCCCAACCACACGTTCTTCCACCACCAACAAAGGCGCAGGCAAAGCCCCCGAACGCAACAACAATGCCAAATCATTCGCTGTTTGCACCGTAAAATTACCAGTAATAATGCCCTTGCCCCCTGTGATAGGACTATTGATTGTCGGCGCACTAATTACTTTGCCATCCAAGACAATCGCCAAACGACGCCCCACGTTCTCACGCGTTGCATTTCCAAATTTTTTAGCCCCTGCGCTTTTAAAGCTGAACGATACCGCGGGCCGCCCATTTTCATCATAAGAAGCACGCGCATCCTCCAAACTTTCCCCGCCCACAACAACGGCGCGTTTCAACACAATCGCGCCAGTATCATCGCCACTGGCCAACATAGAATCAGCAGATAATTTGCCCATTTGCGCCAATTGCGGCGAGGTCTCCTCATCCACCAAATGAAAAGTCATTTTTGCTGTTTTACCCATTAAAGCCTTTATTTCGGCAGGATCTTGTACGCCCGGCAACTGAATCACTATCCGGTCATCACCCTGCTGTTGAATCAAGGGTTCTTTTGTGCCCAATTCATCAATGCGTTTGCGAACAATTTCCAAGGATTGTCCAACAGCTTGACTTTTTAACAAACTTAACGCTTCATTTGTATATTTAACAGTGAAATTTGTTCCTTCAACTTCAATATCCAAAGCAGCATTTTCTTGCTTGCGAATAATTTCACGTGCGTCATTCAGCTGAGCCGCATTCAAAATTTTGACATTCATAACCCCATTTTCTACCTTTAAACCAGAAAATCTTATTTTACCCTCACGCAATGCAGAGCGCGTCAAATCGGCCAAATTTTCCAATTTTTCATGTACTAAGGTATTTGTATCCACCTCCATTACCAAATAGGATCCCCCCTGTAAATCCAACCCCAACGTCACAGGTTTCCACCAAGCGCGCACAGGGGCAGGCAATTCCCGATACATATCGCGCGGCAAAAAATTCGGCAACGCAAAAAATAAGCCCAAAAGCAAGACCACACTGATCATTGCCACTTTAATTTTTGAATATCCAAACATTATTTTTTATCCTTTCCAAGCAATTCATTTTCATTAAACAAAACCTGCGTCACATAGGGGCGCAACACCTTGACCTCTACCCCCTCAGCAATTTCAACCGTTAATATCAAAGGTTCTACTTTCACCACTTTTCCAACAACACCGCCCACATTGACTTTAACACCTGTCACAATCGCATTCAACTCAGCCTCATGCTTTTTATAGCGTTTTTGTTGCGGACGAATCAGTAAAAAATAACAAATAAACACAATCAGGATAAACTGAACAGCCATACCAGCCAAAGAGGCAGAATTAGCCTCTGCTGCCGCTTGTGTCGTTTGAGCCATCGCCGAAGAAATGAACATAAAAACTCCTTTTGTTAGCAAGACAACTATAACCATTTTTTCAAAAAAAGCAAGCATTTTTTTATTGTGGCTTTTTCTTCTGGTATTCTTTAATTTTTTTGAGCATTTGTTCCAAACGTTTTGTATAAGTATGTTCTTGTAAAGTCCTGAGATAGCCCTTATAAGCAATTTCCTTATATTGATCAGGCGTTCTTAAAATATCCTCAATTAAAGCATTCAACTCTTCTGGCGTACGATACGTCACACATTCCGTTCCAACTTGATAGCAAAGCGGCAAATCCTTACCTTCGTTCACGATAATCAAGCCGCCCGATGCCCCAATTTCAAAAATCCGGAAATTCAATCCGTTAATAATATTTTGAGAAAAAGTCATATTGATAGGCGCCACAGAAGTATTATAACAATGACTCAACTGAGTATGTGATAATTGCATATTGTGAACATTATGTTGTCTCAGCTGTTTTTTATCCCAATGGCTACCATAGATATTGACTGGGTGTTGAATTGCCTTCAAATAATCTGTCCGCAAGGGATTCGCATTGCCCGCAAAAAAGGGAGGCAATGTGTGGGGTAAGTTCTGATTTTTAAAAAGCGTTTCATCTACACATAGAGGCAAATACTCAGAATAACAATTAAATTTTTCCGCCACTTGCAAATATCCTGTATCAGAACAAAACAAAATGTCCAATAAATTTGCTTTTTCTGCTCCAGTTTCAGCAAATGCATCGCCAACCCAACCCACTTTCAAGATATGTTTAAATTCCGCAGCAATACGATAAAATTCAACAGGAATAAAAAAGGCACTGACGAATAAAATAAGATCTGGTTTAAATCTTTCAATTCTTTTTTTTAAAGCAACAGCCCGATGTTGCCAACCATTTTTTCCACAAATTTTGCACAATAATCTTGTCACCGATGTATGGTTATACAAAAACAAACGACGTTCACAGTCATCGGGCAAAAATTTGATGACATTTTCAGGCCAATGCATTTGTTGTTTCTTGCCAATGACGAGTACACGCATATACACCTCCTACACCCGTATTAAATGAATATCCATCAATGGCTTCTTACCATATTTTTCGGACAAAAATTGTCTGATAGTATGACGCATTTTATCCTTGATTAAATTATCATCAGCCAAACGATCTTTGTCAATTTCAGCCATAGCGTGTGTAATGCGTTCCAAAAGTTCCTCTTGATCCTCCCCATCCGAAGCCAAAAGGCCAAAAGTGGACAGCTGTGGCTCACCCAAAACCTTCCCCTTTTGATCAAGGACCAAAGTCAAAACAGCACTGCCATCATCCATCATCTTGCGGCGTTTTTTAATTACCTCCGCGTTTAAAGGAATAATCTGTTTACCATCCACTGCTAAAATACCAGCAGGCACTTCGCCCAAAATTTCAGGAGATTCTCCGCTCAAAACAATCGCTTCGCCATCTTCCAAGCAATACACATACGGCACACCGCATTTTCTGGCCACATTACTATGATACACTAACTCCAATGTTTCGCCATGCACCGGCAAAGAAATCTTTGGTTTTAATAAGGCATACATCTTTTGCAAATCATCGCCAGCATAATGCCCTGATACATGCACTAAGGCATCTCTGTCTGTAATAATTTTAATGCCCTTACTTGCCAAACGTTTCTGCAACAAAGAAATCGCTTTTTCATTGCCTGGAATGACCCGAGAAGAAAAAATCACGACATCATCGGCCCCAAAATAGACGCTGTTTTTATTAGGTGTTGTTGCACATAAATTATTGAGTGCCGAGTACGGCTCACCCTGAGACCCTGTGCACATAAACAGGACGGAACCACGCGGACGTTCCAAGGCCTCCTCTTCTGATAAAAATTCTGGAATATCTTTGAAGTAGCCCGTTGCCCTGCCCGCAGCATCAATACGCCACAAACTACGTCCAAGCAAACAAACCTCTCGGCCATTTTCTTTTGCGGCATAATAAATACTTTCCATACGCGCCACATTACTGGCAAAGCAACCGATTGCAATATGCACCCCAGGATGTTCCTTTACTAATTTGGTCAATGTTTCCCGCACATCTGCCTCCGTTCCTTTGGAACTTTCACCAGAAGCATTTGTGGAATCGCTAACAAGCGCTAAAACCCCCTCTTTGCCTAATGTCACCAAGGCAGCAAAATCAGGCTCCTGCCCCAACACCGGATCTACATCCAATCGCCAATCGCCCGTATGCACAACCAAGCCCTCTTTTGTACGAATCGCCAAGGCATTTGGCTCGGGCACAGAATGATTCATCCGAATGAATTCAACTTCAAAAGGCCTTAAATCAATGACATCTCCTTGTTTAACGACATGCGTTTCTGCACGTCCTAACAACCCCATTTCATCCAATTTATGCTCCACCAACTCATTGGCAAAGGCTGTACAGTAAATCGGACACTGTAAATCTCGCCATAGGTATCCAATAGCACCGATATGATCCTCATGCGCATGGGTAATCACTAAGCCAACAATATCTGATTTGCGTTCCGACAAAAATTGCGGATTTGGCAACAAGCAATCAACCCCTGGCAAATTTTCCCCAGGGAAACCTATACCACAATCCACCACAAGCCATTTCCCTTGATATCCATACGCAAAAAAATTCATACCAATATCGGTGGCACCACCCAATGGAACAAACACGAATTGATCCGTTGGAATGATAATTTCATTTTCTTTTTTTTCTTTATTTTCCATACTGTTATTCTTTCATCTTAAAGTTAAACATTAAATTAAAAATACATCTCC
>JAZLCF010000004.1:0-13654 GCA_045614105.1 Alphaproteobacteria bacterium
ATTCATAAAAAAATTTTTTATTTTTTTCAAAAAAGGTATTGACAAATACCCCCATTTGTGCTATACTATATATGTAGTCAAGAGGAACTACAAAATACATACAAAGAGAGGTAAATAAAATGACTATCAAGGTAAGCAAAGAAGAACTGGAACTCATCGTTAAAGCTCTGAATATCGCAGGGGCAACCATTCCGGAGTGCGATGAACTATCGGACGAACTGGTATACGGCAACCGCTGTCAGGGGGAGTAAATCTCCCCTTGACAAAATCCAAAAGATATGGTATAATAAAAGAAAAAAGGAGTACATACTATGAACATCGGAAAAATTGTTGACATTATCGTAACCATCATTAGCATTTTATTCTTGCTCTGGATAGGATTGTCTACCTTGGAAGTAGGCTTTAGAAACCCATTTGCTGAAAATTATGAATACAGCTTTTGGAATTTTTGGCGTTTGGTAATGGGGGAATTAGTATGATATTAACAATTATTGGCCAAATTGCGGTAATCGCTACTATATGTGTAGTAGCAACTGGAACCACACTGTTTGCATTGGGGGTGATTTAAGTGGAACTTAAACGAGGCCAAATCTACTATGCGGATATGTCGCCAGTAGTAGGAAGCGAGCAAGGGGGCTATCGTCCTGTGCTAATAATCCAAAACGATATAGGCAACAGATACAGCCCCTGTACTATCGCCGCTATCATCACGAGCCGCACCACCAAAGCAAAACTACCCACTCAATACTGGATAAAAGGCGAGTGCGGTTTGCGGTGTGAGAGTATGGTTGAATTAGAACAAATACGCACCATTGATAAAAAGCGGTTAAAATCTTACATCGGCACACTCCCCCAAGAGGAAATAAACGAAATTAACAAGTGTTTGCGGATAAGCGTGGGGGTCTAAACAGACCCTCCATAAAATAAAAAAGTGAGGTACATAAAATGAAACAAGACAAACGGCACAAGAAAATGACCCCCGAACAACTGCAAGGTCTAATGCACCTGCGGAAAAGGGGACACGCAGACAAAAACAAAAAGGCTTATTGCCGAAAAGCAAAGCACAAGGGAAAGGAAAGTGAGTAAAATGAAAAAATTTTATACTGCAAATACTTTGGTAAGTTTGGAGAATGTACTTCGAATTGATTTAACCGAAACCAGTTATACCTATACCCGCAAAGGAGTAAAAATTGACGAAACCGCCTACAGTATTCAAATTACCTATGTAAATGGGCAAATGAATACCTTGCGTTGTGGTGTTAATGCACAAGGTAAAACCACACAAACTGAATGGTTTGCAGAAATTGTAGAAATTTTATAAAAAAGACTTGACAACCGCCCCCTAATGTGATATAATTAAGATGTTCCAAGAGAGAACAGAAAGAGAGGAAAAAAATTATGAAAGCATTGACTATCTTCAAAACTGTGGTATCCTACTTCGGCACTTTCTGCTTCGGTGTGTTCCTGTGTTTGGTTGTGGAATACGGCTTTGACCCGATGATTGTTGCGGCTTTGCCCTTGTCCCTGCTGTTGGCTATCGGGGCAGGCATTGGTGCCCACCAAGACCGAGAGGACGAATGGCAAGAATTTATATGGGAGCAAGATGAATTGCAAAAATAGGAAAGAGGGCCACGCCCTCTTTTTTGCATTATGAAAAACCGAAAAACCTTGACTTTTCAAAAAAATTTTTATATAATAGATTTGAAATAAAAACCAGATAGAAAGGAAATACCCCTATGAAATTAAAAGCAACTGGCATTTTGCGCCGTATTGACAATTTAGGCAGAGTAGTTATTCCAAAGGAGTTGTGCCGTTCAATGAAAATTCGTGAAAGTGATCCGCTTGAAATATTCGTGACCCAAGATGGGACATCCATTGTATTAAAGCCCTACAACCCCTACGGAGAGCAAGACTGGGACAAGGCTCTTCGCATCGGGCAGGCTGTTCTGGACAAACCTTTTGCCCTCTATGACCGAGACGGAGAGCGCAGAGCAAAGACCCTAAACGCTGAACAGCTCCCTATGACTTTAGAAAATCCAGAAGCAGAGCCTAACTGCTACGAGATTTGCGATGGCGACTGCACCTATGCCTACTTGATGGCTAAAACCGCTTCCCCTTGCGCGATACCTGCAACAAAAGCAATTTTGGCTTTTATGCGAGAAGATTAAATTTTGAGCCGAGCGTTCACATTTGCGAACGCTCGGTATTTTAGATTTTGGGCAATTCGCACAAAATTTGAATTGAAAGTTTGTGCATTTTACTAATAGACAAATCTCCCGAAATGTGCTATACTAATTACAATGAAAGAAAGGAGATGACCCCCTATGTTGCGTAAATGGGAAAATGCGGTTGTCCGCAAATACGGCTTTGAAAATTGGCGAACTGTTGCCGTGTTCCGCTTGACCGAAAAATTAAGAAAAATTTTTGGCTAACCCCTTGACAAACCGCCCAAAGTATGCTATAATGATTACAGTAAATGAAAGAGAGGTACATACAAATGACGATTCAGAAATTAAAGTTTATGCCCTATGCACAGGCAGAGGTTCAAATCTTCCCTTGCGGTGTTAATCTCAAATCCTACGAAACCATTGTTGCCCATATCGATGGCGAATGGCTAACCATCAACGGCTTATACTCTATGACCACCCGCAAGCACATCAAGGCTTTCTGTAAAGAATTTGCTGGCTTTGACCATTTTCCCACCATCAAAACCCTTGCCACACAAGACTATAAGATGAACATTTTTACCGGCGAAATTGTAAAGATTGGAGCGTGATTTATATGTTTGATGAAGATTTTGCGGCAAAATGCTATTGTGGTATCACTATTGCGGTTTTAGTGATTTTGATTGGCACTCTCTTGTATTTGGGTATTACTACCCTATTCTAATAGGAGCGGCTCGGGGAAACCTGAGCCGCTCGCTCATGAATGTGAGCGAGCGGAATTTAAGATTTTGTGTACTTCGCACAAAAAACACAACGAATGTTTGTGCAAAATGACGAAAACAAATTTTCCCAAAATACTTGACAAATGCGACCAAAAGGAGTATACTATATACAGAAACAAGAGAGGAGAATACGCTATGACCGAAAAGATTTACTTTGATATGGACGGCACTATCGCTGACCTGTATGCTGACCCTAACTGGTTGCCCAAATTGAGAGCCTATGACCCCACCCCTTATGTAAATGCCAAGCCGTTGGTAAATATGAGCCGTTTGGCTCGTTTGCTCCATAAGGCACAGCAAAATGGCTATACTATCGGCATTATTAGCTGGTTAAGCAAAGAACCCAACCCCGAATACGATAAAGCCGTAACCCTTGCCAAGATAGAATGGCTAGCCCGGCACTTGCCTTCAGTAAAATGGGACGAAATCCACATTGTGGCCTATGGCACACCCAAATCCACAGTTGCCGATACTTTCGGTGGTATTCTCTTTGATGACGAGGAACGCAACCGCAACGAGTGGAATGGCACAGCCTACACTCCCGAACAAATCTTTGACCTACTGGCCGATATATAAGGAGGAATATAAAATGAAAAAATATAGAATAATGTGGCAATATAAAACCCACGGCAAGGAGATTTATCTCCAATACTGCGACCGCATTTTTTCTGCCCTTAAACTCTACTATAAGTTAAAACGAAAACCGCAAATAAAATTCGTAAAATTTCAAAAAAACTATTGACAAACAGCACAAGGTGTGCTATAATATAATTGTTCCAAGAGGAACGCAATAAAAGAAAGAGAGGAAAATCCAAATGAGAGTGACCAAGTTAATCCGAGAGTATGTTGAGAACGTTGTCTGTGAAAAGATGCCGATGCCGGCAGAGCCTACGGGAATGACCGCCTTGCGGGAAGAATGGAATGTCCTTATCGAGAATCTGGAACAGCACGCCGCTACTGTGGCTATCCAGTTCTTCACCGCACACAAGGGCGAATGTGCCCCCTACTACTGTGACGATGATTTGAACGATACTGAGCGTATCGCCAACTACATCCGCAGAAAGGTAAACGTACATTTCGGCAGTTCTACTCTGACCTATGCCGAAAAAGTCGCCTACGATAAGGCAAGAACCGAGGTAGGTAAGGCACGAAAAGAGGCTATCGAAAATATTCTCGTCACCCTTGAACTGGGTGGTAGCAAGGCTGACCTCGATGCGATGCTGGCTAATCTGTAAGGACGAGAAAAGGAGAGATTAACTATGAAAAATCTTTTTGGTTGTTTGGGTATTATCGTTTTTGCTGTCGCAGTTGCCGCCTTTGAAGCGTGGATTTTTATGCTTCTATGGAACTGGCTTGCAGTGAGTTTGTTCACCGCCCCCGAGGTATCTTTTTGGGCGGCGTGGGGTATTCTTGTTCTGCTGAACATTATCGGTAGTATGTTTCGTTCCCGTACCACAGTAAATAAATAAACAATAGAGCCGTCCAGGGTTGCTTGGGCGGCTCGTTGTCTGGCGCAACGAGCCGAATTTTATATTTTGGGCACTTCGCACAAAAATTTGAACCAAAAGTTGTGCAAAATGACCAGGAAAAATTTTCCTAAAACTATTGACTTTTGGCTTGCGGTGTGATATAATTTAGATACTGAAAGAGCAAAGGAGAAATGAAAAAATGATTAAATGTCCTAACTGCGGTAGCACCGCGCAAGTTGGCTGGGTATGGGGTAGCGATACTATATACAGCGGAAAGTTGGAACACGATTATATTTGTGGTTGTGGCTGTGAATTTACCGTAATATATAAGGCAAGCGAAACCATTATAACAAAGGAGGATAAAAACAATGGATAAAGAAAAAGTGTTTTGCCCCGTCAATGGTTGGGACTGCCCCTACTGGAAAAAGGATGGCACTTGCTCAATGCCCGATGATGGGTTTGACCCTGCCGAAGAATGTGACGATTATATGGGAATGGAATAACAAATAAACAATTGAGCCGCCTTCTTGGGCGGCTCGTTGTCTGGCGCAACGAGCCGAGTTTTGGGAGAGGTGTCTCTTGGGGATAAAAAATTTCTCAAACTTTTTTTACAAAACCCCTTGACAAAATCCCAATACTGTGCTATACTATGTATGTAGTCAAGAGCAACACACAAAACAAATTAAGAAAGAGAGGAATTGACTATGAGTAAGATTTTTCAGGTGGAGTTTTCTAACGGAGCAGATACTATCGAGGGTGCTTTCGTGCCGTCCGCAGGTGCGGCTATGGAGATGTTTCTTAACAAGTATCATCACGGTTGGGGTGACTACCCCTATGGTAGAATTATTGATGTCGCTACTGGTGAGGTATATGCCCACTATACCGCTGACATTGACGATGACTTGAATCTCACCAATAATCTGTGGGTCAGCGGTGAGTTTAACATCGCCCTCCAAATGGGAGACGCTATGGACAAGCTGGGCGAACTGCTGGACGACCTGTTGGGTGGGGATAAATAATCCCCACCCCCCCACATAAAATAATGCTTGACAAATAAGCAATTTTATGTTATAATATGTATAGACCAAGAGAAAGAGAGGAAAATAATATGCACCCTATTTTGTTATTCACTATCGCAACCATTATCAATGTGTCCTTATCCACCATTCGTTCCATCTGCACGATTAAGTGCGGAAAGTGGCTGTCTGCCCTAACCAATGCAATTTGCTATGGTTTCTACCCCCTAATCGTAATGCTGACCGCAAAAGACACTGTGACCATCGTGGTCAATATGGCTATCACCGCAATAGCAAACTTTATCTGCGTATGGCTGATTAAGTGGGTAGAGGAAAAGGCTCGCAAGGATAAATTATGGCGAATTGACCTTGCAGTACCTAGAGACGAAACAGATTTTATTAACCGCAAATTAAAAGATATTCCACATAATTATGTTTTTGTTGGTGAATGGACAATGTTTAATTGCTATTGTGCTACGCAAAAAGAAAGTGCCGAGGTAAAGGCAATTGGTTTGGCTGTTGGCGGTAAGTATTCCGCTTATGAAAGTAAAGAATTATAAGAAAGAGAGGAAAACAGTAATGAAAGTAAAAGTATATACCAATCAAATTGTCGAGGTAGAAATTAGTGACAAGCACCGGGGTCTTGCCTTGGACATCAATGACCCCAATCGTAAAAATATTACGGAAGAACAACTCGCAGAGTGTATCCAAGAAGTTGCAAATGCTGTAGGCGTGCCTTGGGAAGATGATACTGTTAATTCAGACCATTGTATGTATTATATCGAATCTGCCGAAAATGGTTATCCTATGTGCGAAGTTTAATTAAGAGAGGGGGTCACCCCCTCTCTTTCTTTTTATCTGTTCAGCCGGTCGCTGGCAAATGTCAGCGACCGGAGTTTTTGTCAATAGGCAATTTCGCCAATTTTTCAAGCGAAACCTTGTGCAAAATGACGAACAACAAATTTCCCAAAACCTATTGACAAAATCGCATTTATCGGTTATAATAATACTTGTCAAGAGAACAGCAGGGGCAAAAACCCCAAGCGAAAAAAGTTTGAAAAACTTGAAAAAACCTCTTGACAAACCACTCCAAGTGTGGTATAATGAATATGTCAGAGGGAGAGAGAAAACAGATACTCGCTGAAACTTCGCACGGAAACCAATGGTACCAATGGAAGAACAGATAGTCAGCGGTAAGCGGTACGGCAGAAACTCTCCTTTGGTTTGAAAAAAGTTGCAAATTTTTTCAAATTCCCTCTTGACAAATCCCACAAGGTGTGGTATAATAAAGATGTTCCCAAGAGGAACGAAAACAAAACAAGGCTGACAACCTACTGTCAGAAAGGAAATGACGTATATGAGTAAGACCAAAGAGCCGACTATCCGTGAGTATTTCGAGGAAATCCTCAACGCCTATGACCTGTCTGCCGAGCATAAGGCTTTCATCGAGGGTCGTATCGAGGTGCTGAACCGCAAGTCCACCGAGCGTAAGCCTACTGCCAAGCAGTTGCAGAATACCGAGGTTGCCAATACCGTATATGAGCAGATGGAGAGTGGTCGTTCCTATACCTGCACCGAAATGCTGAAAGCCATCCCCGCTTTCAAGGCAATTCCCGATTGTTCGGCTTCCTATGCCAACGCCATTATCAAGCGGTTGCGTGATGCTGGGCTGGTAGAGCGTACCGAGGTTAAGGGTCGTGCCTACTTCACCAAGGTGGAGCAGGAGTAATCCCAAGGGGGTGGGTATAACCACCCACCCCCTAAACCCCACCATAAGGAGTGATTAAATGGCAGAAAGCCAAAAGGAACGCATAATGCGGTCGCTGGGTGTGAGTGCCGAGGAAGCCGAGGAAATTATCGCCTTTGATAAGGCTATTGACCGAGGGCAACGGACGGAATATGATCTACCCCCGGAATTGGAAAAAGAAGCCAAAAAAATGGCGAATGTGCGAAATCATAAGACCACAGGCACTTATAACTTTAACAAGCGTGAACGCAAAGAAAATGCCACAAAAAAGGGAATTATTGATGATTTGTTTGAGTTTTTAACGAAAAATAGCGAAATCGCTTATGAAAATGTGTTAATAACCAACAAAGAACGGCAAATTTCCTTCACTGTTGGCGAGGACACCTTTGAATTGACCCTTGTGCAAAAGCGAAAACCGAAAAATTAAGAGAAATCCGCCCAGTTTTGGGCGTATTTTTTGTATATTTTACCACTTTAATACTTTAAAGCGTGAAAACCGGTCGCTAACATAAGTGAGCGACCGGGATTTTGTCAAGATGTAATCTTGCACAAATTTTCGTCCGATTTGTTGTGCAAAATGACAACAAACTTTTTTCCCAAAACCTATTGACAAATTGCACCAAAAGTGATATACTATGTAATGTCAGGAGGGCACAGCGGGCAACAAACCGCAAGCCTACAAGCGAAAAATAAATTGAAAAACCTCTTGACAAATATTCGCTTGTGTGGTATAATAAGGGTGTTCCCAAGAGGAACAGAAAGAGAGGATAAAAAAAATGAGAATCGCAGTAATTGACACCGAAACCACCAGTATTGACAAGCCGTTTTGTTATAACATAGGTTATGTTATATACGATACGGAAACTGCAGAAACCCTTTGTAAAGAGGATTTTGTGGCGGAGCAGATTTGGCATAATAAGGAGTTGTTTACCACCGCCTACTATGCCGATAAGCGAGAGCAGTATATCAGCCGTATGAAAGGTAAAACCTGCCGTATGGAAAAACTGGGATATATCACCCAGCACATTTACCGAGTGCTCAAAGAGTTTGAGGTGTGTGCGGTATTCGCATATAACAGCCCATTTGACGAACGAGTGTTCGAGTATAATTGCGAGTGGTTTAAAATCATCAATCCTTTGGATAGTATTCCGGTTTTTGATATTCGTGGTTATGTCCATCAGTATTTTGCCTTTACTCCCCAGTATCAGCAATTCTGCGAGGACAATGAGTATTTTACCGAAACTGGAAACTACTCCACCACCGCAGAAACCGTATACCGCTTTATCACTAACAATACCGAGTTTATCGAGGAACATACCGCCCTTGCGGATTCCGAAATCGAGTTGCAAATTCTGCTTGCTTGTATCGAAAAAGGAGCAGAGTGGAATAAGGAATACAAGGTATATCGTTCCGTTCCTCGCAAGGTCGAAAAGGTACTGCGAGTGAGAGCCACAGACGGCACCGACCATCTGTTCCCCTACCACCGCATTACCACCTACAAGGAAAAAAATAACGAAACCAAGATTATTTTGAAAGAAAAGTCTTGACAAACCGCACCGAGTGTGCTATAATAGTAAATGTCGAGGGGGTGGGATAGCCACCCACCCCCCGATATAAATAAAAAAATTTTTAGAAAAGGAAAGTGATGTTTTATGGCTAACAAGAAAAACCCCACCATCAAGGAGCAGTTTGCGGAGATTCTGGAGCAGTATCCTTTGTCTCCCACCCATCGTGAGTTTATCGAGGGACGAATTGCGGTGCTTGACCGCAAGACTACCGAGCGTAAGCCCACCGCAAAGCAGTTGCAGAATGCCGAGGTTGCGGAACGGTTGTATGAGTTTATGGCGAGTGAGCCTAACCGCCTATTCACTTGTACCGAGTTGCTGAAAGTTGCCCCCTGCTTTGCCGAGATTCCCGACTGCTCTGCCAGCTATGCAAATGCTATCATTAAGCGGTTGCGTGAAAGTGGCAAGGTCAATCGTACCGAAAGCAAGGGTCGTGCCTATTTTCAGGTAGTGCTGGACGAGGACGAGGGGGTCTAACCCCCTCACCTCCTCTTTTAAGGCGGTGAGCAAATGACAGAACAAGTCAAGCGAATAATGGCCGCATTACAAGTCGATGAACAGACCGCCCGAGAGATTGCGGAAACCGATAAGGCAATAGATCGAGGTGAGCCTATGCCCTTTGACTTATCTCCCGAGCAGGAGAAAGCCACCCGAACCTACCGGCAAGCAGATCGCAAAAAGCCGGTAATCGTAGAGGGAAAACCCCGCCCCCGCAAAGCGGACGAGGACAAGCGGTATCTTGTCCAACTGTTGGAAAATGCGGTGTGCGGTGTTGCCGAGGACTTGGTCGAGGTGGTTAACCCCGAGCGAGAATTGGTATTCCACTACAACGGCAAAAAGTACAAAATCACTCTGTCCGCCCCTCGCAGTTAGGGGCGGCTTTTTGCCGCTTGGTGGTCGGGCCCACCAAGCGAATTTAGGTATTTCGGCACTTTGCACAAAAATTCAAACCAAAACTTGTGCAACTTGCTATCAACTATTTTTCCTAAAACACTTGACACCCCTAATAAAATGTGTTATACTATGTATGTAGTCAAGGGGTAGTTAGTACGCCAACTCCAATAGGAGAGTAATGACAACCGCAAGGGGCGGCGTTAGTTTCACTATTAAAAAATATGAAAGAAAATTTCAGAAACCCCTTGACAAATACATATCTATATGTTATAATATAGATACAACAAAGAAAGAGAGGAACAAAATATGTATGTAACTAAAACAATATCCATCGAATTATGTCCCGAAGAAATGGCTTGTCTTAAAAATGCTCAAACCATTTTAGAGGAAATTTGTCGGACTTTTGGAAATGACTGTGAAGCCTGCCCTTTACAATCCCAGTGCTGTGTAAAAGGTAGCCCCGCAAATCTTTTATATCATAGTATACTTGCCTTAAAAGAAAGAGAGGAATAAAATATGAAAATATCTTACCAAGAAACCGCAAAGAAATCCTACCCCCAGCTAAGCCAACTTGAGGATGGCTCTGTATTTTGCTTCGCCAATGATGTCAATAAGACCCCTTATATTCTCATTAGGGGTGATGCTATGGACAATATTTATACCGACCGTTGCTCCGTTATTGAGGATTGTATTATCGAGGCAGATTATGATGGGAGTTTATCTTTCTCCGCCTATCGCCCTATTCTCGCTATGAATGGCATACTGTTTTTCACTTCTCGACTTAACGAGGTAATTCCGTTGAACGCTACTATGGTAATTGAAGGAGAGGAATAATATGCCTAAGTTAATCATTCACGAAACCGATTGCCACGGCTGTGGCTTTGCCTACTGCGATGGGAAAACCATTAATTATGCCTATGATGACGAAACTGGTGATTTGCACGGAGCAGTAAGAGCTTTAATTCGGTTAGGTTTTATTAACCCCGATGATGTGGTTATTCTTTGCCAAGACGAACTTTATCAGTTTGTTGATTTTGAAAAAGCAAAAAAGGAGATGGCTATTGATGATTAAATGGTATCGGCGGTATAGACTCTTTAAGGCTTTGGGGATTAACCGTCCTCTTAAGGCAAGCCTTGACAAAAAATTCTGTGGAGGTGCTTTATAATGTATGATTTTATTTGCCCTCATTGTGGCAAAGAATATGATAAGGACGACAATATTACCGAAATCGACGAAATCTGTTTAGATGATGCGGTAAAAATTGTCAGAGACTATTGTTGCCCACATTGTAAAGGTTTTATCCGTGGAACACAACAAGGCGAAATTGTTTATTGGCAACCTGAAACTTTTGAAGTGGTCTAATGACCACTTCTTTTTTTTGACTTTTCAAAAAATTTTTGATATAATATTTATAGAAAATAAAGAAAGGAGTTATGGAAATGTCTGTAGAGTTAGTCAAAGCTCTGCTCACTGTATTCCGTTATTGTGTATCGTGCGATAATTGCCGAGAATGTCCAATGCGGGATTTTTGTGGCAAAGCCCCACAGAGTTGGGACAACTAACCGAGGTTAGCGAGTGCGGTCGTCGCATTCGAATTTCCATAAACCAAGCTTTCCGGAGTTTTTAGCCGAAATTCCGCAAGCGCAAAGTGAGAATGTAAAATCCTAAAAGTCAGATTCGCCGGGTTCTGGACGGCCGTCCAGAACCGAATTCCCGCATCCAGCTTAAACGCCGGTTTTTTCTCTTGAAAGTGCTTCCATAGCGTTTCACTTCAAAAATCCCAAAACCTTACATAGCGAGACGACCGCAGGTCGTCTCAATCGCCGGCGGTTAACAAGCGTGAGCCTCCCTCTTTCCCGCCCAGCTTTGTTCCGCGGTTTTCTAGATTGAAAGTGTCCAAAAGTCAAGCATAGCGTAAAATCCTAAAAATCGCGATTTCCGGCACTAAAAATTTTCAGAGCTGTACATAGCTGCGATTAACTACAACCCCGTCATTTTTCCAAAAGTGGAAAGATGTTCGCAGCCACCTCAAAATCGGGGCAAATAACCTTCCTTTCATAGAAAAGGCTTCGCTCTGCGGAGTCTTTTTCTATTTGGGTTGGCGGCCGCGCATAGGGTATACTTCCCCATTATATATTATATCATATTTTTTATATAAAAACAAATAAGTCTGCGGCAACCCAGGTTGGGGACCCCCAGGCTAGCAAACCGCATTACTATCCAAAAAAAAAAAAAAATAAACCCATTCCATTATACCATATTTTTTTATAAAAATCAACTCGCGCATCGCGTTCCAGATTAGGGATCCCCGACCTGGCTTTCGGCATGACTCGTTGATTTTTATAAAAAATTATTATATAATATATATAGAAAATAAGAGAAAGGAAAGATATACCGATGAACTATACATTTGATGAAATTATGGCTCGCCTCCAGAAGGGTGAGAGTATTGAAACTATTGGCAACGAGTTTGCGGAGATCCTCAATAAGGCAGACACCGCTCATAAGGCGAAGATCCAGGAGAATGAGAAAGCTAAGATTGATGCTGCTAATAAGGCAATGCGGATGGAGATTCTTCGTGAGATTGTAGATCTATTGACTGACTATGCCAGCTATGCGAATATGGATTTGACTGAGGAAGATCTTGCGTCTATTGATTTTGAGGACTTTGACAAGACCATTATGTCTATGCTTGAGATGACCAAGGCTTTAGCTGAGCTTAAAGAGTTGACCTTTCCAAAAGCGAAGGTTAATTTGCGGACTGCCAGACCGGAGAATAGCACAGCTGAACCATCTGCGGATGAAGTGTTAAAGAGATTTTTGGCGAGTTTGGGTTAATAGGGAACCTTGAAAGGGCAACGATAACGATATAAAACTAGGGCTTAGCGGAACGAGGCTGGGCCACCCCAACTCACCAAATACGCAAAAAATACTACCCCCAACTCACGATTTCAGCAAAAAATGCTAAAAATATAACTTAAAAAGCGAGTAGTTTAATTACTACTCGCTTTTTCTTTATCTTCTTTTATCTAAGCTACTAACGCTTCTGCCGCTACATTAATAGCTCTAATTGTAGGCTCATCTATTGCCATTATCTCCTACACTAACGCTACATAATCTCTAATAATATTCATATACCCTTCATTATATTCCATCATCGACACTCGTATAGCCAAATTATACAGTATGTTTTTAACACGTTCCATAACTATACCTCCTATTTTTGTTTTAAAGGCGTCCCTAAGGTTTTTCGCGAAGCGAAAAACCGTCTGTTTTTATGTTCCGAGAAAAGAGGCTTTGAAAAAGCCGATTTTCCGGAACGGAAAAACCCATACTTCTACTTCTAAGGTTTTTCGGTTTTTCGGAATTTCACCTATTTTTCAACTCTTTTTACAGAAAAACTAAATACCCCCGGTTTTTCGGTTTTTAGGGTTTTTCTTACAATTTAAAAGATAAACCCTGAAAATTCATAATTATTCGGTTTTTCGGTTTTTCCGCTTTCTTCATCAGAAGAACTAAAAACCTCTAGGTTTTTCGGTTTTTCCACTTTTTCTTCTTCGGTTTTTCTTTCTCGGTTTTTCGGTTTTTCGGCATTATCGCGCGCCTTCTTGAGCGTATCAGTAGATACCCCCAGTTCTTTTGCGACATTAGCCCAAGACATATGCTCTTCATCATGAAGCTTAAACGCCAATTCAATATCAATCTCTTTCTTAGGTCTTCCACCCTTCATGCCGTTCTCCCGATTAGCATTATAAGTTGCGGTAGATTTCTTAATAACAGGAGAAATACATCCATTAACAAATCCAACTACTAATTTCTCATCAGTAGTTAAAGCTTGTTCCCCATCTTGCTTTTCAGGATCAAATGTGCCGACAAGCATCAAGTTCCACAAAGCTTCTTTGGCAAGATCTAAGCTTACTTCTTCGGCAAAAGCCTCTAACATATCTCTCCAACCAGCCATAAACATAAAGTTTTTATACTTACCTTCATAAGTCTTTTCAGCCATAATGCTTTT
>JAZLCF010000005.1:0-9292 GCA_045614105.1 Alphaproteobacteria bacterium
TGAATGCCTTCAAGTATGGTGCTCCGCCTCACGGGGGTGCTGCATTCGGCTTTGACCGGATTGTGATGATGTTGGAAAACGAGGAGTATATCCGTGAAGTGATTGCTTTCCCGTTCAACCAACAAGCACAAGATTTGTTGATGCATGCGCCGTCACCCGTGACGGAAACACAACTCAGAGAAGTACACATCAAGTTGCGCTAAATTCAAAAAAGCCCCGCCCAAATGGACGGGGTATTTTTAATGTTTCAAGCTTTGAAAATCAGTCTTTGATAAAGTCTATCAAAATTTGAGTGAAATGTTTTGCCCCTGCGCGATTTAAATGATCACAATCAAAAAATTCCTCTTCTGAAAATGTGGAATTGCGCATTTCATTTAAAACAGGAATATGTTCTTTTTTTGTAAAGGCAAGAAATTCACGAAGATAAATGCGCAAGAATTTTACTGAAAGAAAATCAAATGTACAAGATAACTTGACAAAAAACAGAATTTATGATAAAATAAGCTTCGTATTTTGATGAATGGAGAAATGTTATGTATTTTCAACCTTTAAATATGACGGATTGTTTAATGAAAACGAAATCCCCTTTAAAAATGAAAAATTTTAAGGGAAAAGGGGATGATACTCAAAATAGACAAATGGCTAAAAGTAATACCACTGATGTAAAAAAATCTGCTTCAACCCAGATGTCAAAATGTGTATCTAAAATGCGTCATTTTTTCAACAGAAACAATAATAAACTCAAAATGTGTTATGACCGAGACCGTGATATTAGTACGTTAATAGCAGGTTCCTTGCTTGTTATCGCTTGTTTGTTTGCGGCGCATCGCTCAAAACAAAGTACTTCAGATCAGCAAAATGTGCCAGCTTGCCCTTCGTTAAATCTTTCAGGTGGTATGGATAGATAGAATCTGAGCAAATCGCAAAACGAATTTTTGTTTGCCCCTTCTTTCACGGATAAGGAAAGGGGACTATTCAGCCTTGAGTGTGTTGAGTTTTAAAATGGATCCTTTGCGAATGCCATACTTTTTGGCTTCGCCGGCATTGATTTCCAAGACGCCTGCTACAGGACGAATGCTAGAAATGATTGTTTCGTCCATTGGCAGGGCTTTGTGATGCACATGGATAACTTTCCTCTTTTGATTGAAAAAAATCATGTCCAATGGGATGTGGGTATTTTTCATCCACATATGTGCGATACGCGGAGGGTCAAACAAAAAAAGCATTCCCGTTTTGGGTGACAGTTTTTGCCGATGCATCAATCCTGTGCGTTGTTGTTCTGGTGTTAATGCGTATTCTACACTGAACGTAATAAGATTGCCTTCAGTTGTTTGGATTTTGAGCGTCTTTTTGTGTGACAGATAAAAATATGATGCCAATAAAGCGCTGATCACTAAAATGATTACTAAACAAATTTTGACTATTTTTTTCATAAAAATCCTTTCTTTTAATCTTCTATAAACGTCGCTTCATACAATTTAGCCAAGGGCCTGTTGTTCAGAATGATCTTTTGAATCGTAGTGCTGTAATAAGGATCTTCTGGACGATAGGGAGATAAGTTGTTGGCCAAAGTATACGCCAAACGGTCTCGTAACCCTTTGTGTGCCGCTTTTTGCCGAGCCAAACGCCACATCCAATAATTTGTGGTACGGTTCATTTCTGCCACATAGGCCTCTGTTGCTTGAATCAAAGAGTCATAAGGAAGTTCATCGTAGGTTTGCTCATCTAACCATCCCATTTGGCCATAGGGGTGTGTCATATTCTTTTTACCCCAATCCGTTGCGTAGATACTTTGGGCGACCGCTAAACCGGGTACAATTTCATCAATTTTATCTGACAGTTGTTCTAATTGTGTCTCGGTTGTTTTGGTAATGGTCACATCGTATTTTTCAACCATTGCATGAAAAAAACTTTCCTCTGTCGGACTCCACGCTTCTTTTTGATTATGCTTATTTTTGAGCATGGTCAGAATCATCTTTTCACGAATAGCTTGCTCGTTAGACCGTAAAATAAGTGCTGTTATCACTTGCATATAAAGTTCTGGGGAACCTTGTTTAGCAAAATCTGGTGGCAGTTTATCCACAAAAATTCGTGGCACCTTAGTTTGGGTTGCTTTTTGAAACAGTGCCTTTAATTCTTGAGTTGTAGCAGGGGCCACAATTTGACCAGGAATTTCCTTAGTTAGCTTTTCAATGGCTTGATCCAAATTTTGTGACATAGCAGGCACAACAATCAGGCAAATCAGTAAAAAGATTATCTTATGCATGTGAGTGTCCCCCCTTTTTGCGAAATAGCACAATCAATTGTTTAGCAGAAAATGCTTGTGTTGTCAACAGCATCACAAAAAAAGTGAGTCCTCCAAGCCCAATCAGCAAGCCCAAAGAAAAAATTTGCCAAATTTTGGCGTCATCGCCTGGAGTGAATTGAAGCCCCCATCTGCCTAAAAATAAAACGCCTCCCATCATGATACAAGATAATAAAATACGTTTGAAACGATATTTAAACAGGTTGTCTAGGCTAAATTCTTGATTATGACGCAGGCGGAACCAATATTGAGCCGCATTGATCCACGTTGTTAGCCCTGTTGCCAAAGCAATGCCCAAATAACCCCAAAACTGCATTAGAGTCAAGGCAAGTATTGCATTTAATACAACTCCTACAATGGCAATTTTAACAGGTGTTGTTGTGTCTCCTCTGGCATAGAAAAAAGGTGAAAGGGCTTTTGTCATCATATAAGCGGGTAATCCAATGGCAAATACAATCAAGGCACGAGATGTGTGTACGGTATCATTGGTGGTGAACATCCCATGTTCAAAAAGCGTACGGATGATAGGCTCTGCCAGTAAAATCAATCCAATCATAGAAGCTCCAGACATGGCCAACGAAAGTTCCAAACCGCGATTGAGCTGAGTATTCGCTTGATCCTTTTCTCCCGATTTGATATGATGAGATAATAAGGGGAGCAGGGCAGTTCCTATGGCGACACCAATAATACCTATGGGCAGCTGAAATAAATGTTGTGCGTAGTTCAACCAAGACATGGCGCCGGCTCCCACAAATGAGACAAACAGAGTGTCCAAAAAAAGATTGATTTGATATACGCCCGATCCTAAAATGCCTGGCAACATTTTTTTGAGCAGAGTTTTTACTTCGTTGGACAGGTGTAACAGGGCTTTCACGGGATTTATAAGGCCGAACAAAAAGCCACTCTTTTTGACTTGGTATCCTAAAAAGATGAGTTCTACAATGCCGGCCCCTAGAACACCGATGGCCAAAGCGTAAGCAGCAGCATATTGCCCACTTAAAAGTGGTGTGAGAACAAGAAGCGTACCAATCATGCATATATTAAGAATAGTTGGGGTAAAGGCGGCTGCCCAAAATTTGCCGATAGAATTTAAGATGCCTGCAAGTAAAGAAACAAGTGAAACAAATAATAAAAAGGGGAAGGTAATGCGCGATAAGGTGGTTGTTAGTTCTAATTTGTCAGGAATTTTATCAAAGCCAGGGGCAAATAAAAACATTAAAACAGGCATTAAAATTTCCATAAGAACAACAAAGATTAAAAGAATGTAAAATAAAAAACTGAAAACTGATTTTGCAAAGTGTACAGCCTCTTTTTTCCCTTTATGTAATTCACCTGTGAATAGAGGAACAAAAGCTACGTTTAAAGTACCTTCTGCAAAAAGACTGCGAAACAAATTTGGAAAGCGTAAAGCAACAAAAAAAGCATCAGCTGCCATACTTGCCCCTAAAAAGCGTGCAATTAAAATATCGCGCACAAAACCCACCACACGACTAACGGCAGTTCCGCCACTGACTGTTGCTATACTTTTTAATAACGACATGCTTATGACTATATGCCAAAAAAAAATAAGTTGCAAGCAAAAAAGTTCAAAGGCAAAGAACACAGGCCTTTTTTGCTGAAAATAAAGACAGGTGGTGTTCAAAAATGATCTGAGTCTATGAAGGTGCACAGAGTAAAGTAAGGATGTAAATGGCGCTGGATTATGTTGTTTTATTACAGGAGTATATAAAAATATCTAATTGATAAATAATAATTTTTTTAAATATATCTCCTGTCTTTTTTTTCATAAAGGCCCAATATGCCGTCTTTATCATAATTTGAGACATTAAATCCTCTGTAAATGATATTATGTGAATTAAAGCCTTTAGAATTGATGATTTTGTTAAAAACTATTGACCTTTTTGTAAATTTCGGCTATCATACCTGCATATTTTTTATTGATAAGGAGTGCGATATGTTAGAAAAATCATTTTCCCCAGCTGAGGCCGAAGGACAAATTTATGCTAAATGGCAGGAAAAAGGATTGTTTGATTGTCATCCAGAATCGGATAAACCGGCTTTTTCCATTGTTATTCCGCCGCCTAATGTGACGGGAAATTTGCATATTGGACACGCCTTGAACTATTCGCTTCAAGATGCAATTTGCCGTTATAAACGTATGAAAGGTTTTGATGTTTTATGGCAACCAGGTACAGACCACGCAGGTATCGCGACCCAGATGGTTGTGGAACGTATGCTGGCAAAAGAGGGTGTTTCGCGTCATGATTTAGGTCGTGAGAAGTTTTTGGAAAAAGTTTGGGAATGGAAAGCAAAATCTGGTGGTCAAATTGTGAATCAATTAAAACACTTGGGGTGTTCTTGTGATTGGCGCCGCGAACGTTTTACAATGGATGAAGGTCTGTCCGCTGCTATGCGTAAAGTTTTTGTGAAAATGTATAAAGAGGGTTTGATTTACCGCGATAAACGCTTGGTGAACTGGGATCCAAAGTTGCAGACTGCTATTTCTGATTTGGAAGTGGTGCAAAAAGAAACAGTCGGTAAAATGTGGTATTTCAAATATCCATTAGAAGGGGATGCCAGCAAATTTATTATGGTGGGCACAACTCGTCCAGAGACATTGTTTGGTGATACGGCGGTGGCTGTTTCGGATCAAGATGAACGCTACAAGGATTTTGTTGGTAAAAATGTGTTGATTCCAATTATCAACAAGCCAATTCCTGTGGTGACAGATGAACACGCTGATCCCGAAAAAGGTACCGGGGCGGTGAAAATTACGCCGGCCCATGACTTTAACGACTTTGAGGTGGGTAAACGTCATAATTTGCCGTTGGTCAATTTGCTGACAAAAGAAGCAAAGTTGAACGAAAATGTGCCTGAAAAATACCGCGGTATGAGCCCATTGGAAGCTCGTCCGATTGTATTGGAAGATATTAAAGCACTTGGGTTATATGATCATGAAGAAGACAACCCAATGACAATTCCTTACGGTGATCGTTCCGATGTGATTATTGAACCGTGGCTCACCGATCAATGGTTCGTGGATACCTCTAAGTTAGTGGGGGCCGCTGTGGATGCTGTGAAAAAGGGTGATACAAAGTTCATTCCTGATTCTTGGGAAAATATGTATTATTCATGGATGGAGAATATTCAGCCTTGGTGTATTTCCCGTCAGCTTTGGTGGGGACATCAAGTGCCGGTGTGGTATGGTCCAGATGGTAAGATTTTCTGTGAAGAAACAGAAGAAGAAGCCAAGGCCGTCGCCGAAAAACATTATGGCGCACCGACAGAACTCACGCGTGATACGGATGTCTTGGATACATGGTTTTCATCCGGCCTGTGGGCATTTTCTACGCTTGGCTGGCCCAATGAAAAGGATGAGCATTTGAAAAAATACTATCCTACTTCCGTGTTGATTACTGGATTTGATATTATTTTCTTCTGGGTGGCCAGAATGATGATGATGTCTATGTATGCCATGAAACAGGTGCCTTTCCGTGAAATTCACTTGCATGGTTTGGTGCGTGATGAAAAAGGACAAAAAATGTCCAAGTCCAAGGGCAACGGTATTGATCCATTGGAGATGTGTGATAAATATGGTGCCGATGCTTTGCGTTTTTCATTGTTGATTCAAGAGGGTTCTGGTCGTAGCGTATTGATGAGTGAAGGGCGCGTTGAAAATTACCGCAACTTTACAACTAAGATTTGGAACGCCGTTCGTTTCTGTGAAATGAACGAGTGCAAGAAAGTTGAGGGCTTTGATTTGGCTTCTGCAAAATTGCCAGTGAACAAATGGATTATTACAAAGCTCTCTGAAGCAGCTGACACAATTGCAAAATGGTTGGATACTTATGCGTTTAATGAGGCTAGCAACACTCTATATCACTTTGTATGGAACACGTTCTGCGATTGGTATTTGGAAGCTATTAAAAATATCTTCTATTCCGACGATGCTGATGCAAAAGCTGAAACACGTGCTGTGGTGGCCGCTGTGGTGGATGAAATGTTAAAACTAATCCATCCGTTTATGCCGTTTGTGTCCGAGGAATTGTGGGATAAGACGGCCGATCGTCAAGAGATGTTGATGGAGACTGCTTGGCCGGTTTTGAACGCTTATGAAGATAAAGTCGTGGCAGAAAATCAAGACTGGATTTTTGAGTTGGTGACAACGGTGCGTTCTGTCCGTTCCAGTGTGAATATTCCTGCAGCTGCCAAAATCACTTTGAAAATCAAAGATGCGACAGACGTTCAACGTAAAAACATTGAAGACAATACGGCTATTTTGAAGTCCTTGGCAAAAGTGGAGAATATTCAATTTGTGTCTGAAACTGGAGCAGGGGAGGTGGCTCAAGTTGTGGATGGTATGACGTTGCTGATTCCTTTAACAGGGTTGATTGATGTCGCGAAGGAAAAAGAGCGTGTGACCAAAGAAATGCAAAATGTGCAGGCTTTTGTTGAACGTACGAAAGCGCAACTTGCCAACGAAGCATTCGTGTCTAAGGCCCCAGAACAGGTGGTTTCTGATAAGCGCAAAGCGTTGGCCGACAGTGAACAGGATATTGCCAAAATGCAAGAAATTTTGAAGTTGTTGGGTGCGTAGTTTTTGCGTATATGAAAAATCCCCGAGTCTAATCGGGGATGTTTCTTTTTTAAATTTTATTATTGATTTTGTGGCCCTTGACTTAATTGGTGCAGAATACCAGGGTTGATTTTCAAAGTTGAAATGGCCGCATCATAACTTTGTTGTTCTCTGTCGTTACAGTTTCTAACTGCCCTGCAAGTCATGCAGTTTGTATTGTTGCAAAAATCGTAATTAGTGTAAATATTGGGCCTAATTTTTGAGGTAAAATCTTGTGCTATATTGGCATAATTGCGTAAAGTTTGATTTTCTTTTTTAACTCGTCCTAAAGTGCGATGTTGGCTAAACAGCCCATAGCCACTGAGCAGACATAAAACAGATAAGAAAGAGATTGTTCTGTTCAGCTTTTTCTGGATTATTTTGTTTTGTTGATTGGCAACCATACTTCTATCCTTTCATTTTTTATGAGGATATTATATAGTAAAAACAATTTTTTGTCAAGTTATTTCCGACCAAACATTTTTTCAATATCATCTAATTTAAGAGTAATATAAGTGGGGCGCCCGTGAATACATTGCCCCGAGGTGCCACACGCCTCCATTTGGCGAAGAAGGGCATTCATCTCGTCAATGGTGAGAGTGCGTCCCGCTCGCACAGAGCCATGACAGGCCATACGTGCGCAGATGTCCTTCATCTTATCCTTTAATAATACGGTATCATCAAAAGTTTTCAAAGTGTCCACCAAATCTTTCACTATTTGTTTAATATTTGTTTTGTCCATTAAAGAAGGGATTTCTCGGACGGCTATACAATCTGCACCAAACGCATCAATTACCCAGCCCATCTTTTTCAATTCTTCTGTGCGAGCGGTGAGCAAACTGACTTCTTCTGGTTTTAAATCTACAATTTCTGGGACTAACAATAATTGTGTTTGAGGTTTTTCTGCCAGATTTTTCATCATCTTTTCATAGGTTAAACGTTCATGAGCAGCATGTTGATCTACAATCAAAATAGCATCTTCAGCTTGAGAGACAATATATGTCTTGTTGATTTGCGCTTTAGCCATACCTAGAGGGGGGAGTTTTTGTTGTGTATCAGGCTCCACAGTCTTGTCAACCTTGATGCTATAACTATTCGATAAATTTAGGGTTTCTTGTTTTATTGGTGATGTATAGGTTGGATATTTAGAGTGCGCTGCTGTATAGCTATGTCGGATGGGTTGAGCGTAAGTTGGCTGTGTCGCAACACTGTCCAATGCACCAATGCTTAAAGTTGTGGCGGTCTTTTGTCCGTGTTCAGCCAAAACATTACGAATGCTGGCAACTAATAGGCCTCGGATACGGCCTGCGTCCGCAAAGCGGACTTCTGTTTTAGCTGGTGAAACGTTGACATCTACTTGATCACAAGGGACAGATAAAAATAGCGCTAATACAGGATATCCGTCCGAACCATGTCCCATGAGACCTTGATAAGCGCCACGAATAGCGCCCAATAACACTTTGTCTTTCACACAGCGCCCATTGACATAAAGATATTGTTCTGTACTGGTGGCGCGGGTATAGGTAGGCAATCCCACAAAACCCGCCAATTTTATGCCCTCGTATTCCGTTTGAATGGGCAGAGCGTTCTCTTTGAATTCGTGCCCAATCACCATCGCCACGCGGTCGAACAGGTTTTCTGTGGTGGGATAAGAGAGTAATTTTTTGTTTTCATTTTCCAGAGAAAAAGCGATATGAGGATAGCACATAGCTAACTTGTCTACAATTTCACGTATCGCTAATTGCTCGCTTTGTTCAGATTTTAAAAACTTTAAGCGGGCAGGGGTGGCATAAAATAGGTCTCGCACTTCAACCGTTGTGCCATAAGTGGCAGGGGCAGGAACTGGCTCTTTTTTGTGACCGCCCTCTATTTCAATCATCCAACCGCTAGGCGTTTCGGCAGGACGAGATGTGATTTTCATTTTTGCGACAGAGGCGATAGAGGGAAGCGCTTCTCCACGAAATCCTAAAAAGGTAATGTTGACAAGGTTATCGTCGGGTAGCTTGCTGGTTGCGTGGCGTTCTACGGCCACAGCAAGTTCATCCTTAGTCATACCTTTTCCGTTATCTGTCAGGGAAAAATAGGTTTTGCCACCTTGTTCTATACGAATATCAATACGATTTGCCCCAGCATCAATGGCGTTTTCAATCAGCTCTTTAATCGCACTAGCGGGGCGTTCTACGACTTCACCAGCAGCAATTTGATTGATAAGCGTTTGGGGTAATAATCTCAGCATCTTTTTTCCTTTGACCTTATGATATCTAAAAAAACATAAAAAGACAAGTTTTTTTGTTGACAGGGTCTTTTTTGTATGATATAAAATTCATATGAAAGGAACAAATGTCAAAATGACGCAGGTTCAAGCCGCCTTA
>JAZLCF010000006.1:0-2913 GCA_045614105.1 Alphaproteobacteria bacterium
TCCGTCCACTTTCAAAGTGGATTTTTTATTGTGAAGAAAGGAGAACATAATGACAATAAATTATAAAGAAGTTGAAAAACAGCTGGACGAAATTTTAGAGGGAAACTGGGGAAATGTCGAAGATGTTGAGGATTTCATCAAGGATATGATTGCTCGTCAAACATTAGAAGAAAAAAGAAAAATTTTAAAACGATTAACAGAAAAGACATTGATGTACTCTGGCGATGCTGATCTGCGTGTGGTGCAGAGACAAGTCCATTTCGCAATTGCAGCTTTTCGTGATTCTAACGAGGGAGATTTTTTAAGATCAGATATAGGTGCAGCCCTTGCCAAGATTCACAATCCAGATAGTTCTTTTGGCGGAAAAGTTTTGGAGGACACATGGGAGAATTCGGACATGGGATGGAATATCAACTATGCTGTAAATTTAGCGCAACAATTGGAGCACTCAATTGATGCCGCCTTTTATGCGCCAGCCACCACACGTGCCGAGAGGGAAAAGGATTTGGATTTAGTAAAACAAAAGTACCTGCGTAAATTGCCAGATATGACACAAAAGAAAGATATGTCACGCTCAACGCAACTTTATCGCAATGAGATAGTAAAAAAGTTGTGTTCTATAGCGCATGCCTGTAAAGTGCTTTATGAAGATGACGCTAGTACAGCTGTATGCGAAGATCTGTTGACTGAAATTGCCAATAGAGGCTATTTTGAAGCGCAGGATTATTTAATGAAACGTGCGATGGACAAAAGGGATTATAAAACCGCCAATCAATGGTTGAATAAAATGAAAAATAATGAGACACGAGTGGACGGAATTCCTGTCACCGATATGTATTTCAAGCAAATAGCAACACGCTCCAAAGAATTAGGTGCAAAAGAAAAGGCAACGAAACAAGCTCAAACCGTTTGGCACAAAGGTATAAGATTAAAAAAGACAGGACGTGGTCTGATAACGGTTTTAAAAGGCTTAAGAAATATTGGGCTCATTCAAACACATAAAAACCAAGGCCAAAAAAAATAAAAAAACTCCCTGCCTTGGCGAGGAATTATATTTTTCGATTCGCTAAAACGCCTTGTAAGCGCATAGAGTGGACTTTGCGATTGGCACCGATAATTAAATGTTCAACCAATGCAATCCCTGCAGATTCCAACATTCTGGCAATTTCTTTAGTGGTTTTGATATCATCATCGGAGGGCGTGGCATCGCCTGATGGATGGTTGTGCATCATAATCACATGACTCGCATTTTCGTTTAGCGCTTGTTTTAAAATTTCCCGAGGGCTGACTGTTATATGGTTCACGCAACCCACACGCTCTTTGCGACTGCGGATCAGTTTTAATTTTGTATCCAAGTACAAGACATACAATGTCTCAACAGTTTCCCCTGTGTATAAAGTGACGGCATAATCTAACAAGCGTTCCCAATCGGATAAAATTGGTGCTTCTTGAATATGACCCAAGGCAATAGTTTGCGCTGCAGCACGAATAAGATGTAAAAACGTGGCTGTATTTTCTTTGATTCCTTTAATATGAATCAAGGAGTTTGTCTCTGCTTGTAAAACGCCACCCAAGGTTTTAAATTCGGCCAATAACTCACGTGCCAAAGGTTTGACATCCCGACGAGGAATGGCGCGCATTAAAAGTTCCTCCAACAATTCGGCTTCTGTCAAAGATTCCACACCTTTTGCACGAATTTTGTCGGCCATCCGTTGCCTGTGTCCACAATACCAAGATTTTGCGGAGAGTTCTTTTTCAATTTTGGTTTGTTGTTCGGACATTTTGAATCTCCTGAAAATGTATTGTATAAGATTTGATTTAAAAAATCAATTTTTATATGCGATAATTCCTTGCACTTTTTTATTTTTTTGATTACACTGGAACTAGACAAGGGAGAAAATATGAAAATTTTATATGCTTTTTTATTTGTGGAAAGTTTGATTGTGTCTGCTTTGGCGCTGGCGCAGGCTGAGATGGAATTGGAAAACTGCCAGAACTTGTTAGTGGCCTCGGAGGAGGAGTACAATGCCGATGTTTATGCAGAGTGTGGTTTTGCAGATTCTCAGACTGTTTTGAAATATTGGGGGCCTTTGGCCACTCAGCACGAGTGGAAGACGGCGCTGTATGAGATTTATCGCTATCAGAAGAACAATATGCCCACTCAAGAATACCTGCAAAAATCGGCACAATTAGGTTATGCGCCTGCGTTGATTGCAGTGGGGGATGAATTGTTTCAACAAAAGAAAATTCCTGAGGCGATGCGTTATTATAATTCAGCCATTCATTCGGGTGATTTATCTGATGAAAATCAAGGTAAAATCACGGGGCGCTTAGCGATGCTGTACGCTGATCCAGATAGTCCCTATTTTGATATGCAAAAAGCCCTGCCGTTATTACAAAAGGCTGCGTTGCAACGCCAAGCCCTACCGAATAATGTGTTGGGGATGTTGTCGCTGTTTGGCCAATATGGGGTTGCTCAAAATGCCGAGGAAGCCTTCAAGTATTTTTGGCGTGCTATTTTGTTGGGATGCCCTGCGGCGGAGGAAAATTTGGGTTTCTTTTTGATGGCAAAGGAGCGTTATATTGATAATGCCACTTTGTACAAGGAAATTTTTGCACGCACTTATTCATGTGAGGCGGTGTCTGAAACAAGTGTGAATCAGCCCTTATATCATCTTTCTTTTACAAGAAAGCAATGTGCAGATATCAATTATTATGCTGAACGTTTGGTTGATACGACGTTGCCTTTTACAGGTAAAGAAGAATGTGCATTCAGTGCAGATATGGGCGAGATGACAGAATTTTTAAGTCAATAGGGTGTGTTTGTATTTTCTCTTGACATTGGGCACAGGATGGTTTAGGGTGTCAAATGTGAGGTGTGGAAAAATGGAAAAAATAAGTTTAGATTTAGGG
>JAZLCF010000007.1:0-5818 GCA_045614105.1 Alphaproteobacteria bacterium
AATTTTTCCTTATTTATCAAGTAGTTATCTTGATAAATGGAAGTTGAGATTGAGGTTGTTTGACCTTGCGTCATTTTGACATTCGTTCCTTTCATACACACCTTATATCATACAAAAAGATCCCTGTCAATATTTTTTTAACACATTTATTTTCCAATGTAATCTACACTCAAATTGACAAAATCGCAATTTTGTGGTATAATGCAAAGACGTTAACAAAAAGGAGCCCAATGACTACTCGCTTCAATTTAACACTCGACGAAATTGATTGTGCACGTAAATATGTTAATGATATTCGGCAGCAATTTGAGGGGTGGACTATCCAACAAATTTTGGATCACTTTGAACAGGAGGAGAGTTGGGCTGAATATACAGCACTGAAAAAAGCTTACCACATTGTCCAAAATGCAAAACGGGCCATCAAAATACCCCATATCCACCCAACATTTCAATCCCTCTTACAATCAAAGCAGTTGGGCTTTAGACTACAAGTGGTCCTACCCTATCCCCCTGCTCAAACTCAAAAGCAACAGTTGAAGACTGGTACAAGTTTACCGTCCATTGTCTCGCCCAGATATGACAAGTTTTACAGAGGTACCAATTGGCCTCATTTTGAAAATAGGCTTAAATTATTTACACTAGACTATTTAATCAAGGGAGAATTAACCCCTCAGCAAAAAAAGGATAAAACAGATTTAGAAAAAGCCATTGAAAAAAAAGGCAATACTACTGCACGCGGCAAGGGATCTTGTATGGAATATGCTCAGGATATCATTCGAGCACTGGCAGATCCTGACCCTGATAGATCTCAGTATAAATTAAGAGCTTTGCGTGATCAAATTGACAACACACCCAGCGAGCCACACGCCAAACAACTCTATACAGTCATGACTAAGGCTCAAAGCATTTATACCCTCATCCGAACACGCTATCGCACAAAATAATCAGTGATTGCGCGCACGCATAATGCGCCCTTGATCGCGTTTCCATTCACGTTCTTTGATGGTTTGACGCTTATCCACCACATTTTTGCCACGGCATAAAGCAATCTTTACTTTCGCCACGCCGCGCGCATTGAAATACAAATCCAATGGCACAATTGTCAATCCCTTTTGACGAACAGAAACAATCAATTTAGACAATTCCTTTTGATGAAGCAACAACTTGCGTGGACGCGTGGCGTTTTGTTCCACAAATCCGCTTTTGCCATTTTTATATTCATCAATATGTGCATTCACAAGAAACAACTCACCTTTGTCAGGCGATACATAACTTTCAGCAATCTGGGCATGGCCCGCCCGCAAAGATTTTACTTCTGTCCCCATCAGCATAATTCCTGCTTCATAGGTATCCAGAATCTCATAATTAAAATGCGCTTTGCGATTGCTCGCTATGGTTTCAGAGTTCTTTTTCATCTTATCCTCGTGGCGTTATTATACAACGTCTTTTGATTTTTTTCAATAAAATTATAATTCTTTCAATTCTAATTCTTCCAACTTTTTAATGCGATCGCGCAACTGAGCCGCTCGTTCAAAGTCCAAATCTTCGGCCGCAGCGAACATTTGCCTGCGCAAATCTTCCACCGTTTCTGGCACTTCGTCAATATCTTTTACCGTGTTCCCCGTCAAATCATTAAAGTCCTTAATTAAATCAGGGATCGCCTTTTGAATACCCTTTGGCGTAATATTGTGTTCTTTGTTAAACGCCATTTGTTTATCGCGCCGACGCTTTGTTTCTGTAAGAGCATACTCCAATGAACCTGTCATTTTATCAGCATACAAAATCACCCTGCCCTCAGCATTTCGCGCTGCACGACCGATTGTTTGTACCAAGGAAGTACTAGAACGCAAAAAGCCCTCTTTATCTGCATCTAAAATCGCCACCAATGCCACTTCGGGGATATCCAATCCTTCTCTGAGCAAATTGATGCCAACCAACACATCAAAATCACCTAAGCGCAACTCGCGAATAATCTGAATGCGTTCCAACGTATCAATGTCCGAGTGCACATATTTCGCACGCACCCCATTTTCGTTCAAGTAATCCGTTAAATCTTCCGCCATTTTCTTGGTCAAGGTTGTCACCAATACACGATGACCTTTTGCTGATTCTAGCTGACATTCAGCGATCAAATCTTCCACCTGAGTTGCCACTGGACGCACGATACACTCTGGATCCAACAAACCTGTTGGGCGAATAATCTGCTCCGTAAACACACCCTTCGTTTGTTCCAGTTCCCAAGGCCCTGGGGTTGCCGACACAAAGATTGTATCAGGACGCATTTTGTCCCATTCTTCAAATTTCAACGGGCGATTATCCATACAGGATGGCAAACGGAAACCATATTCTGCCAAAGTAGTCTTTCTTGCTCTATCGCCTTTATACATTGCACCCAATTGCGGAATTGTCACATGGCTTTCATCCACGAAAACGAGCGCATCTTTGGGTAAGTACTCAAACAAAGTTGGAGGGGCTTCTCCTGGCTTACGTCCTGTTAAATGACGGGAATAGTTTTCAATGCCTTTGCAAGAGCCCGTCGCTTCCATCATTTCCAAATCATAACGCGTACGTTGTTGCAAGCGTTCTGCTTCCAGTGGCTTATTTTCTACGGCGTAAAAAGCCAAACGCTCTTTCAATTCTTCTTTGATGGTTTTAATGGCTTGGCTGAGAGCCGGCCGTGGCGTCACATAGTGGCTGGCTGGATATACCGTGATTTCAGGCAAGGCCATTTTCTTTTTACCCGTCAGAGGATCAAACTCACAGACATCTTCTACCTCATCCCCAAACAAAGACACACGCCATGCTAAATCTTCATAGTGGCTGGGGAAAATATCAAGCACATCTCCGTTTTGACGAAAATATCCACGCTCAAAGGCAATATCGTTGCGCTTATATTGCAACTCGGTTAAACGACGGGTCAAATCTTGCACATCCACCGTATCACCTTTTTTAATAGAAAACGCCATTTGCGAATAACTTTCCGCATCCCCAATACCATAAATACACGATACAGACGCCACCACAATCACATCTCGGCGTTCCAGTAAATGACGTGTCGCTGAATGGCGCAAGCGGTCAATTTGCTCATTGATCGCACTATCTTTTTCGATATACGTGTCTGTTTTAGGAATATAGGCTTCAGGCTGATAGTAATCATAGTATGATACAAAGTATTCCACAGCATTATTTGGGAAAAAGGTTTTCATCTCCGAGTATAATTGTGCCGCCAAAGTTTTGTTATGTGCCAAAATCAAAGTTGGGCGTTTCATCTGGGCAATCACGTGCGCCATCGTGAAGGTTTTACCTGATCCAGTAATACCCAACAACACCTGATTATGCTCACCCGCTTTCAACCCATCCACCAAACTTTGAATGGCCTCAGGTTGATCGCCGGCGGCAGAAAAAGGGGACACCAAATCAAAGTCTGCGTCCCCCTGCAAATCTGGTTTTTCATACAAGGGAATCATTTCTTCTTTTTCCTTTTCACCCGATGATTGAGTGTCTTACAGGCTGACATAGATTTTGAAGATTTTGAGTTAGCCCCATCAGACTTCTTTGCTTCAACTTTGTGAGCCAGCTTAAACTGTTGGTACATTTCTCGGAATGACAACTTAGTCTCACGATATAACTGACGAAGAGATGGCTCTGGCTGATCACACAGCTTGAACCGATTATAAACATCTAATAGCACAATGGCAACGATAAAATAAATAGACCATACATATCTTGTATTCCAAGAAAGAACAGCAATTAATGACAAAATGATTAAATGATAAAAAACTGTTTTCACAATCCGCACAGAGTTTCCTTTTTGCAAAGCAAGCATATAGGCAAAATCACCTTTTTTCATGCCCAGGAAATGCCAACCCAATCCCGCGAACAAATACAATCCCCACTCAAACAAGTAATAACTCATCAATATCACAGCAGAATTATAGGCTTTCAACCCAACACATAAGGCAATAATGGCGCCCATCACAAACCCCAAAAGGGCAGCCCCATAAGGTCCTAAACTACCTTTCATCTCCTGACCAGAAAGACGAATCAACGCCCACAAAGGAACGACTGAAAGCCACAAAATAACCGCCAACTCTAAAGGCACTCCTCCTTGAATCAGGACCACCATTGCAAAAGCAACAGCCCACGCGGCCATCATAAAAAATGATAACAATGGCAACCTATCAAAAAATACAACCAAGGCCATAACCAACAACCACATACCAGACATCATCAAATAAGTCATACAATCAAATGGAATTGCACATAATTTACAGACAACATAAGAACCAGCAAGACATACCAAAGGCATCCATATTTTCTTTTGATTTTCCCATTTTGCAGAAAGGAAAAGGACAGCTAAAAGCAAAAAAGAAACCATTGTAAAACCAGTTAATTTAGGAATACCCCACAGAATATTACAACAAGCCAGTCCCAACAAAAATGCTGTCACTAAAATGCCTGCTACAACACCTGGCAACTTGACTTCAAGCTGATTTTGCGTATGTTTTTTCAGCCAAAAATGCAACCCCGCCAATGTTCCAAAATAGGAACTCAGTAAAATTACACTAAACCAAATAAGTTGCATATTCCCCCCTGCTCTTTGTTTTAGGCTTTATGACGAAAAGAAATGCGCCCCTTTGTTAAATCATAAGGAGTCATTTCAATATCCACTTTATCACCCACCATCACGCGGATACGAAACTTGCGCATTTTTCCAGATGTATGAGCAATAATCTCGTGTCCATTTTCCAATTGCACACGAAAAGTTGCGTTCGGAAGCGCTTCCATCACAGTACCAGTAAATTGTAAAACTTCTTCTTTTGTCATTTATTCTCCTTTTTTATCATTATATGAAACAACCACGTAGATTGCAACTACTTTCTGAGTTCTGCTCCCGTATTCTTGGCAACATAATTCAAAATCTGTTGAGAAAGAGTTTCAATTTCAGCATCCGTCAACGTTTTTTCCATAGATTGAATTACCACTTGTACAGCAATTTGCTTTTTACCCTCTGGTAAATGCTCACCCTCATACACATCAAAAACACTCACAGATTGAATTAAATTCTTATCCACATTTTGAATGCTGGACAACAATTTTTGTGCTTCCACATTTTTATCCATCACAAATGCAAAGTCACGCGTCACTGCTTGGTATTGAGACTTCTTAAAATCTTTTTGCATTTTACTTTCGCGCTGTTTTACAGGCGGCAAAACATCCAAATAAACTTCACAAGCCACCACAGGTGTTTTAATATCAAACGCTTTCAAAATACGCGGATGAATTTCACCAAACACAGCTAATTTGTTTTTGCCAAGTTGCAAGGAACCACTGCGCCCCGGATGATACCAACTTGGTGCGTTTTTATAAACGACCATGTTTTCTGGAGCATCCGCCGCCATCAATGCACTGATAGCATCTTGCTTAGCATCAAAAACATCCACGAGACGTTCCATTTCATTCCATGCTTTTGGCAAGTAAGACCCCGCCCGCACAGCACATGCGACAAGGCGCTGCTCGCCACATTTATCAGAATAAAATTCTGGACCAACCTCAAACAACTGCACATCTTGCACACCTGTATCTTGATTGCGTTTCACGGCCGACAATAAATTCGGCACCAAACTTGGGCGCATTTCATCCAAATCTGAGGCAATCGGATTAGACAATTTCACACCTTTTGAATCAAAATATTTGGCCAATTTGGAATCCATAAAAGACCAAGTGATCGCTTGGTTCAGGCCTCGCTCGGCCAACGCTCGGCGCACAGCCACTTCGCGTTTTTGATGCGGAAGCAAGCTGCCAATCGGCAAAGTTT
>JAZLCF010000008.1:0-1890 GCA_045614105.1 Alphaproteobacteria bacterium
CGCACCCCATCTTTTTCCTCATAAACGATTCGCCCCCTCAATTTCACTAGGCAAGTCCGATCTGCACGCTCAATTTGCCAAGGCGACTGCACATCTAACCACGAATCCGCACGCTCCTTTTGATAGCCATTTTCAAAGTACTGTTTAAACAATCCAAACTGGTAATTGATACCATACCCATAGGCTGCGTACCCCTTTGTCGCCATAGAATCCAAAATGCAAGCAGCTAAACGACCTAATCCACCATTACCCAACGCTGGATCACATTCATCATCCAACAAAGTCTCCAACGGAATGGGATTATCTAGATGCACTTTTTTCAAAAGATCCATAATCTTAAAGTTAATCAGGTTATTTGATAACAAACGGCCCAACAAATACTCCATGGACAAATAATACACACGTTTTTTTGCCTTTTTCTTATAGCGGGCAGCGGTCTCAAACAAACGATCCACACACAAATCTCTAACAGCCAAGGAAAGCGCCGACAACAAATGACTCCGGTGCGCTTCACACAATTGCTTTGATAGGGAATACTTGATATGCCACTCAATCAGCGACTGCAACTTTTTTGCTGTAATCTTTTGTTGTCCAAGACTTTTCTGTGTCACTTCCTCCCCCTTTAAGAAAGGAGAATATACAAATTTTATTCAAATTGCAAGAATTTTTATTCTGGAATACAGAATTATTTTTCGGCTACAGCTGAAACTTGAGCCTTACGCATTTCACGATATTGCGCCACATTTTTTTCGTGTTCCCGATAGGTTTTGGCAAAAATATGTCCCCCTTTTCCATCGGCCACAAAATAAAAATCATCTGTCTTATCTGGATGCAAAACCGCTTTTAAGGAAGCATACCCTGGATTGGCAATAGCTCCTATAGGCAAACCTTCCACATAATAGGTATTGTAACCATTAGCAAAGCGCAAATCCGTATATGTTAAATTACGATTCAATTCACCAGACCCATCGGTCACAGCAAAAATCACCGTTGGATCTGATTGCAACTTCATACCTTTTTTCAAGCGATTGTGAAATACAGAAGCAATATGAGCGCGCTCACTGGCCCGAGAGGTTTCTTTTTCCACCATAGATGCCATAATAATGGCCTCACGCGGATTTTTAAACGAAACAGATGGATCACGCCCATCCCACAGCTCATCAATGGCTCGTTGCATTGCATTTTGCATACGCTTCAATAAATCATTTTTGGTATCGCCATACGAATAGTAATAGGTATCTGGCATCAAGGTACCATTTTTTGGCTCAGTATCAACCGTTCCCATCAACCCATATTTATTATTCATTAGGGCAACAATTTGATGCGAGGTTAAACCTTCTGGCACAACGATTCGCCGAATATAGGTATTACCACTGGTTAAAATAGACAACACCATCTTGGCACTGGCGCGTTCTGGAATAGAATACTCACCCGCCTGAATGGACAGACCAACGCCACTGGCTCTCGCCCCAATTTCAAAAACAGAGGGACTGGAAATAATACCAGCGCGATACAGCTGTTTGGCAATCTTGCGCAAACTGCGGCCTGGTTCAATCACAACCTCCGTACGTTCCACCAAAGGTCCCTCCTCCACAAATTGACGATAGGTGGATAAAACGCTGCCCCCCATGATGCCCACAATCAAAAACAAAGCAATAAAGTAAACAAAAACACTGTGCCGCATTTTAAACTTTCTTGAAAATTAAACACGCATTCGTGCCCCCGAATCCAAAGGAATTAGAAAGCACAACTTTTAATTTCTTTTCTTGGGCGATATGGGGCACCAAATTCACACCTTCTGCATCTTCCTCTGGCTCATCCAAATTCAAGGTTGGCGGCATCACATTGTTTTGCAAGGCCAACAGGCTAAACACCGCCTCAACGGAACCA
>JAZLCF010000009.1:0-13127 GCA_045614105.1 Alphaproteobacteria bacterium
GTGAAGAAATCAGTTCAAAATCCTCTAATTTTTTTGTAGAGCCACAGGCGGCAGCCAAGCCTGCCATCATGCCTAACTGTTCTGCGTCAGACATTTTTTGGACGTTTTGGGCGCGTGCTGAACCAGCCAGTGTTAGAACACACAACAACATAAAAAGAAAGCGCATTTTGACTCCTTGTTGACTTGTATTAGGCCATATTTTAGCAAAAAGTACAAGCACTTTTTTTCAAAATATGTTGCAATGCTGAAAAAAATAACGTATTCTAAAATTGTGGAGGTATATTGTGGCAGGATATCCAGAGACAATGAAAGATGAATTAGGGGCCTATCCTCTAAGATTAAATGTGGCGGCTTTACCTGATCGTCGCTTTTTTAAAATGATTCGTACACTGACCGTGGGTGTGGTGTTGTTATCCGCCGTGTTGATTGTTTTAGGAACTTACTTAAATTACCAAATCACCCATTTGGATGTGACTGTGCGTCGTGGTGGAAATTGGCAGTTTTATCGGGTTGATCCAGAAGATAAAAAGTTAAAGGCGTTGGAGTCGTCTGCGGTACGTTTAGATCCATTTAGATTGGTTATAGAAGAACAGTTGCGTGAGTATTTGAGACTGCGCAATAGTGCTGTTCTGCGAGAAGACACAATGAATAAGGTTGAGGATCCTTTGGGGTTAGTTGTTCAAATGTCTAGTCAGGAGGTTTTATCTAGGTTTTATCCTGAATTTGAAGCCATGAAGGCTCAAACAGTTCAAATGGGGTTGGTACGAGATGTACATATTTATAGTTTAACCTTGTTGCCATCAAATTTATGGGAGGTTTTGTTGGAGACATTTGATTTACCAACGACAGATGATGGTGTTGGCGTATGTACTTGTTCAGATAATTCACGCAGCTGTCTTGATTGTAAAATTAAAAATGCCAAAAGACGTATACGGCGTAAATTTTGGTTAAGAGTATCAAATAGAAAACCAAAAGTATGTCAAGTGGATAACAAAAATGTGGATGCAGAGCAACGCTGTTTTAACGCCCTAGGCTTGAGTGTGGATAAGTATATTTCTACGATTATTCCAATTCATCCAGACGAAAAGTATTGGGATTTGCCTCCGGCATTACGCCCTGAAATTTAACTACATTTTATCTGGTACTTGCAGCCCCAACATATCTGCACAAATAAGTGCTACTTTTAATGTATATTTGACCAAGTTTAAACGGCTATTTTGTGTTTTCTCGTCCGCCCCTTTAATCGGACAATCGTGATAGAACAAGTTAAAATCTTGGCACAGTTTGTATAAATAATCAGCAATTACATGCGGCGCACGGTTATCATAGGCAATTTGCACATTTTCAGGGAACGTGTAAAGGTTCAAAAGCAACTTGCGTTCTGCTGGATTTGTAATTATCAAAGTCCCTTCTTTTGGCTCACCTAATTTTTCCAAAATGGATTTCATACGTACCATTGCATAGAGTAAATACGGACCCGTTTTTCCCTCAGTTGCCAACATCCGATCCTCATCAAAAATATAGTTTTTGACCTTATCGTTCATTAAATCCATAAACTTCAGTGCAGCCACACCGACGGTATGCGAAATTTCATCTTTTTCGGCATCTGTCAAGTCACGGCCGATTTCACCGCTTTCCATTTTTGCACGTGCCTTTTGGACCGCCGAATCAATTAAAAAGCGTAAAGTTGGTACACCCCCATCACGGGTCTTATAGGGTTTGTTGTCTACACCATTGACCGATCCAAATGGTTGATACTCCAATTTCACATTTGTTGGCACAATGCCCGTTTTTTTAGCAGTTGCAAAGACCTGAGAAAAATGAAGTCCCTGACGTGCATCTGTAAAATACATAACAACGTCTGGCTTAAATTCCTCTACCCTGGCTTCTAGTGTAGCCAAATCTGTGGCCGCATACATAGCGGCACCTGCGGAATTGACCAAAATCAGTGGAGGGGTATCACTTTCCTGACGCACAATCCACGCGCCATCATCCAACTCTGCTACTTTGGATTTTTTGAGGCGTTCAATCATTTCATTACAACGATCATTGACCGTACTTTCACCCCACCACAAATCCAAGTGTACGTTTAATTGTTGCATTAAATCTTGCGTATCCCCTTTGGTTAAATCCACAAATTTTTTCCATAAATCACGCAAACCTTTATTGCCCTCTTGCAATTCACGCGTGTACTTTTTTGCTTGTTCCATATAGGCTTCATCTTCCTTTGCTTTCGCCGAAGCTACAGGATAAGCTTCCACAACATCAGCTAAAGCAAACGGCAGTTTGTACCCTTTATCATCTTTGTAAGCATTATTAAAATAGGGCATGTCCGGCCAACGATGTTGCAGTTCAGTCAAAACCAATCCCATGGGGCGCCCCCAATCCCCTAAGTGCGCATCACCAATGGTTTTATCTCCAGCAAAAGTCATAATACGGCGCACAGCATCTCCAATATTTCCCGAACGCAAATGTCCCACGTGTAATACCTTGCCAACGTTCGGTCCGCAATAATCCAAAATCACAGTTTGTGGTTTGTCGGCACGTTCATAACCCGCCTTTTCTTGTGTAAAAATTGCGGCGGCCAACTTTGTCAATTCCGCATCTTGAATCTTCATGTTGATAAAGCCGGGCCCTGCCACAGAAACTTCGCTAAAAAAGGGATCTTTTTTGAGTTCTTTCGCCACTTTTTCGGCTACTTCGCGCGGATTTTGATGCTGACTCTTCGCCAAAGCCAACGCCCCATTTGCTTGATAATCAGCCAGGTCGGGCCGATCCGCCGCCCGTACCAATGTTTGTGCATCGTTATACCCGGCCGTCTTAAATGCAGCAGTCACTTTTTCATTGATAACGGATAGCAAATTCATTTTCTAAACTCCTTTTTTGATGTGCTCATTGTATCAAAATCCCCCTTGAAAATCAAGCAAAAATATGTTATAATTCACACCGATTTTACGAAAGGGAAAAAGATGACGCCTGAGATTTTAGATTTATTGTTTCCGAACAAGTTGCCAACCGTGGCCGAAATAGAAGCAAAATATCCTCCGCGGCAATTGCCAGAGGGAGCGCGTGTCATGCGTGTCGCACCCAGTCCAACTGGAAAAATGCATGTTGGAACATTATATCAGGCGTTATTAGCAGAGCGGGCAGCTCATCAATCGGGGGGCGTGTTTTATTTGCGTTTGGAAGATACAGATCAAAAACGGGAATTAGCCGGCGCCGCCGAATTGATTATTTCCTCTTTGGCTCGTTATGGCATAAAACTGGATGAAGGTGTTGGTACAGATGGCAAAGATATTGGTGCTTATGGCCCTTACACCCAGTCAGCTCGCAAAGAAATTTATCAGGTGTTTGCAAAAAGTTTGGCTGAAAAAGGTCTGGCCTATCCTTGCTTTTGTTCCGCAGAAGATATTGAAATGCGACGTAAAATCCAAACCAAACAAGGATTGCGTCCTGGTTATTATGGTTCTCACGCAAAATGTCGCAACCTGACAGATGAAGAAGTTTTAACAAATTTAAAAGCGGGCAAACCATGGGTATTACGCTTTAAGGCCCCCGGCAAATATGAAAATCAAATCGTTGTCAAAGACCTGATGAAAGGTAATTTATCGCTTCCTGAAAATGATATGGACATTGTGATTTTAAAAAGTGATGGACTTCCTACATATCACTTTGCACATGCCGTGGATGATCATTTGATGGGGACAACTATTGTGTCGCGTGGGGACGAGTGGCTGTCTTCCTTGCCTCTTCATATTCAATTGTTCATCGCGTTGGGTTGGAAGCCGCCGAAGTATGCCCACTTGGCCCCAATTCAAAAAATTGATGATGGCAATCGGCGTAAGCTTTCCAAGCGTTTAGATCCAGAAGCCAGTATTACCTATTTCTGGGAGCATGGTTATCCAGAAGAAGCACAGGTTGAATATTTGCTCAATCTTTTGAATGCTAGTTTTGAAGATTGGCGTCGTGCAAATCCAACCTTGCCAGCTTTTGATTTTCCGATGAACTTTAACAAAATTTCCAATACTGCCGGAGCATTGTTTGATTTTATAAAACTGCATAGTATTGCCCGCGAAGTGGTGGCGCGTATGACCGCTGAGGAAGTGTATGATAAAGTGTTGACATGGGCGAAAGAATACAAGCCCGAGTATGCCATATTGTTGGAAAGCAATCGCGAAAAATGCGTTGCGATTTTCAACATTGAACGCGGCATTGGTGCAAAATCCAGAAAAGATTTATTCAAGTGGGAAGATGCCGAAAACGAAATGTCTTTCTTCTTCAATCGTCCGACCTATGATGCAAGCTTGTTGGCTCCAATGACTCATGAAGACATTCAAAAAGTGGCGGCCGAATTTACGGCAATTTATGATCCCGCCGACGACAACCAAGCATGGTTTGGAAAAGTCAAACAAGTCGCTGAACAAAATGGTTTTGCAACAGATATGAAGGCATACAAGGCCGATCCATCTGGTTATAAGGGTTCGGTTGCCGATGTGGCTAAAATCTTGCGTGTTGCGATTACAGGGCGCACTCAAAGCCCAGATTTATGCTCTATCATGCGCATTTTGGGTAAAGACGAAGTGGCTGAAAGGTTGAAAATATAATGGCTGACGATCGTTTGACGGATATTGAACGCCATTTAGCTGACATTGAGCGGCAACTGGAAGATCTAAATAGCGTTGTCATTCAACAAGGCAAGCAAATTGACAAATTAGAAAAAGAATACCGCACCTTGCGCGACAGCATGGACGCTTCGTTGGTCAAGCCTTTGTCAGAGGAAACTCCGCCACCGCATTATTAAAATTTGCGCGGATTACCCGTTGGGTCCAACCAATTTTCGGCAAAATTTGTCAAATCTTTGTTATTTTTGGAGGGCAAAACAATGTTAAAATGCACCAGGCAATCACCTTTGCCCGCAACGCCTTTACCCTTTAAACGCAATACTTTTTCCGCATCTGTATAAGGTGGCACTTTCACAGCAACAGCGCCAGAAGGTAAAGGAATTGTGACCTTCGTTCCCAAAATGGCTTCTTTCAGGGTAATCGGCACTTTAACAATCAAATTATTACCCTCGCGCACAAACAAAGAACTGGGCTGAATATGCACTTTAATCAAAGCATCTCCGCCACTTTGGCCTTGTCCACGCAAGCGCAAAGTGCCGCCTTCTTCTACGCCAGCAGGCACACGCATTTTGATTTTTTTACCATTTAAGTTGATGGTTGTTTCACCGCCTGTAATAGCTAAATTAAACGGCACAGTTAAATCATACTGAACATTTTGCGCAGGATTATAGGAACGTGTTCTGGGGCCGCGTGAGCCCATACCAAATAAATCAGCAAAGTCAAAACCGCCGGCGCCACCCATGCCGCCCATGCTTCCAAACATAGAAGCCAAATCTTCGGGATTGATATTAGTATAGGTTGTGTTGCCGCGACGGTAAGTTCTACCACCGCCAAAGCCACCGAAACCGGCCCCGCCGCCATCATAGGCGCCTGCACCAAATGGCGTCGGATTTCCGTTGTCATCTATTTCGCCGGCATCATAGCGCGCGCGCTTGGATTTATCGGATAAAATTTCATAGGCCTTGGACACAGACTTAAATTTTTCCTGAGCTTTTGCATCTGGATTCACATCTGGGTGCAGGTTTTTAGCCATCTTATGATAGGCTTTTTTGATTTCACTATCACTAGCGCTCTTAGAAACACCTAATAAATCGTATAAATTAGCCATTTTTGCTCCTTATCTAACATACTATTATATAATATAGAACGATTTTGAAAAAAATCTATGGCAAAATAAAAAAAATCTGATAAATTATTTCTATGATGAAGAAAAATAAAAAGCCTAGTTTAATGGTTTGGGGCAGCGTTGCCTCGTTGACAACAACAGGAGTGTTGCTTTTGTTGAAAGCTGTTGCGTTTGTGGGCACAGGCTCCATCGCCATCTTGTCCAGCCTGTTTGATTCTGTACAAGACTTTATGACATCCCTGATCAACATGGTGGCGGTTTATCAAGCCGTACAGCCCGCCGATAAAGGGCACCGATTCGGTCATGGCAAAGCCCAAGGCATAGGCGCTTTGTTGCAGGCATTCATTATTGCTGTGTCCGCTGTGTTGTTGTTGATCGAATCGGCTACACACTTGTTGAAGAAAGATCCTATTCAGCATATTGGCCTCGGCATTTGGATAATCTTAATTTCCATGCTTTTAACCATTGTTTTGGTTGTCTTTCAAAATTATGTGGTACGACAAACATCCTCAGTTTCCATCAAGGCAGATCGCGCTCATTACACTGGTGATACGCTGATGAACTTGGGCGTTTTATTGTCTTTGTTGGCCACAAAATTTTTGGGTTGGTTTTGGATCGATGCTGCTTTTGGTATTTTGGTGGCCATCTATTTGTTTTATACCGTATGGTATATTATGAAAGAAACATGTGCCTTGTTGATGGACAGCGAACTGGCCCCCGCCATTCGCCAAGATATTCGTCAAATCGTCTTAAATACACCCAAAGTAAAAGCGTTGTCTGATTTACGTACCCGTGAAGGCGGCAACCAAAAATTTGTGCAATTTAATGTGCAATTTTCGGGCAAAGAAAGTTTGCGCGCCGCCCATCATACTTTGGATCAATTGGAAGCCGCAATCAAAGCAAAATACCCCGATATGGATGTTATCATCCACGCCGAGCCATGGCATAAAAAGAAGAAATAAAAATTAAATTCCCCGATTCGTTTTCATTCGGGGAGATTTTTTTAATGTCCTCATACTAATTAGAAGACGAAATTTCCTCACAGGCGGCATGGGCAGAGTTCATCATCAATCCAATTATTATCAGAGTTATATATTTATACATATTTTATCCTTTCAGTTTACTTGTTAATAAGGGCAATTTGCCGTATTTGAATCCATTGGAACACAAGCACCATACAGCGTTCCCGTTTGTTGATCTGTGGCTGTCGTACAGCTGTTATTCCGCTCCGTAGGTGTTTCGATATTCTGCCATGCCAACGCTTCCACTCAAGTTTGTCGTCCATCGTGGATAATGGCATTTGCTTTGGCTTTGTTGAGGGCTATTCTAAACGCAAAAAACGCCATGACGCTCAGCAATCCCACGACGGCCAGTACGCCCAGCATTTCCACCATTGAGTGCCCTGTTTCGCTTCTCCGCGTCATTCTGAAGGCTTTGTCCAGAAGAATCTTATCAGGCATCGTGATTATATAACGAGATCCTTCGCTTTGCTCAGGATGATATTCATTTTTTAAATTCTCTTTCTCATCGTTTCTCCCACACAAAATTAGCCACTTTGGCGTTTAAGCGGCTGGACGTTGAGAATTATACAAGTGAGATAGTGCGGTATATTCCTCCGCACGCGGCTTTTATTTTACCGCCATCCAACATTTTCGGCTTTCTGGCGTATAAAATATCGCTTTATACTGGCGCGTATATATGGCTTCTCACACCATTTGGATAAACGCCAACTTATCCAATTACCTATTGCTAAACCACTCAAAAGATTTTCGCAAGTGTTTTTTTATTGAGGTTGATTTTTCTTTGAAAAGGCGATATACTGATTCACATGAAAAAAAAGGAACGTCTTTGCTTGGGATTGGATACGACTTCAGATATTACCTCTGTGGCGTGCTTATCTGATCAAGGAAAGTGTGCCTGTGTGCAGGAGAATTGTTCACGTGGACAAGGAGAGATTTTATTTGGCCTCATTCAGCAGGTTCTGGATAAGATGCAAAAACTTCCCGCTGATTTAACCCATATTGCAGTGGCCGTTGGGCCTGGTTCTTTCACAGGCGTGCGTATTGGTTTAGCGACGGCACGTGGTTTAGGACTGGCTTTGAATATTCCTGTTAGGGGCGTGGATAATTTTTTGGCCACGGCATATGAACAAAAGCGACCTGTTAAAATTGTTTTAGAAAGTAAGCGTTCGGACTTTTTTGTTCAAGATTTTGCTAAAAATATGGCCCTTTCTGATCCAAAAGTTCAAACCGTGGCGCAGTTAAAACAAGGCCGTCCTTTGGTTGTGTGTGGCAGCGGGGCCGATCGTTTAGCCAAACAAATTGACTGTGTTGTGACAGGGGCCATGCAACCATTGGCTTTGGCTGTGGCTCAGATTATGCTTTTTGATTTCAATAAAACAATTGAGGCGCACCCTCTTTATTTGCGAGATGCCGATGTCACCTTGTAAAGGAATTGAATATGCCCAGAGTTTGTGGAAAATTCACAAGCAAAGTTTTACAAAGCCGTGGACTCTGCGTAATTTTTATGATCTTCTAACGTTGCCAAATGTTTTTGTCTTTTGTCAAAAAGAAGGCTTTATTTTATATTCCATTTTGCCAGATGATATTGAAATTTTGACCTTTGCTGTATTGCCACAGTATCAATGTCAAGGCATTGGAACTTTTTTACTGAATGCCTTGCAAGACTGGACAATTCAACAAAATAAGAAGGGTATTTTTTTGGAGGTCAGTGCGCATAATATTCCTGCACAATCTTTGTATTTTAAAAAAGGTTTTGTTCAAACTGGCAGGCGTAAAAACTATTATCAAGAAGAAGGTAAGATGGTTGACGCCCTTTGTTTAACATGGAAAAATCCCCGTTATGCCAACGAGGATTCTGTTCTGGTTTAATCAAGTTATCTTCTTGCAGGAATTTTAATTTCCGCAAAATATCCAGGTTTGATGCGTTGTGTTTGGTAATGGATATTCTCAGAAGTCACCAAAGAGAGAGGTCTTTGCATCAAATTGGAAACTGTATCAAAAAAATCTTTGGCTTGTTTTTCATAACTAAAGTTATTCATAACATAAAGCACACAAGCGTCGTTCATTGATACCATCCCACAGCGTTTGAGTGGTTCTCTTATATCTGTATTGGAAACAACGCCCTGTAAGCCTTTGACAACAGGTGCTTCCGAAGAATCAGAACCACCGAGGAAGATACCTCCAAAAATCAAACCCGCCAAAAAGATTAACGCATATACAATCAGCTTTTTTTTAGAATCAGGCAATGCGTTAAATTGTTGATGCAATTGATTTGTTTTTTCTTGTATTTTTTGCATTTGTTCTTGAACAGACTTGTTTGTATTGGAATCAGGTTGTGAAACAGGTGCTGTTTGAGCCGATTGCCCTGTTGTATCTGTGGGTTCAACTGGATTGTTGGGTGTTGTGGCTCCTCCTTCTACTACCGGTGTTTGAGACACTGCGTCTGGTTGCGACGGAATTGATGGGGCTTTCATATCTATCATGTTATTCTCCTTTTTTTAAAAAACGAACAAGGTTAAACCTTAATATAAATAATAGTTCATTATTGGCAATTTTTGTAGGTACGCCAACTAAAGCAATTTCTTGTTGCAGTGAACTGGAAATATGAAATGTGCTTAAGACCCCTTCGGCTGTATAAAGAGTCACTTCTGTCTCTTCGTTGTCTTGATTTTGTATTCTTGTTTTTAAAAGTACACTCATATCAGGATAGGGCAATGTATGATTGGAACATTCATTGACATTGAATTTCATCTTCCAACCATTGGGCACAACTGCTTGCCCAGCAACCAGAGGTGTGAGTTGAAATTCCTTCCGTGCTGCTTGCAAAAAAGTATCTGCTTCAACGCGTGTTTTCAAAATCACGGAACGCCCAATGACAGCGCGCCCAACAGAGGCAAGTAAATGCGTGCTATCGTTAAAAATCTTTTGCCATTCACCTGATCCACGGTATGGAGTGGCTTGATAAACTTGAATGTCGGTGGCTAATAAATATGAGTCGTCCAGAATTTTACGCACCAATTTCCGTGCCTTTTGTAATTCCTCGGAGGAAACTGTCATGCGGATTTTATATTTTTCCCAATCAACTGTCAGATTTTCAATTCCACTGCCACGCAGGATGTCTAGCATTGTCATCAAAACAGATTTATTTTTGGGCAGGGTTAAAACATATTCTGTGCGTCGCCACAAAGTCAGTGTTTTAGTGGCTTCTTTATAGGTATAAAAGACGTCTCCTGCTTCGGCTAATTGTGCAACCACTGAAGAGAGTTCACCTTTTACATTTTGAGCGTCTAGATAAGGATACTCAGATTGTGGTGCGACGACTTTAATATTGGCTGATTGCAACAATTTTTCCAATGCCTTGTTGACGGGAGTATCGCGAAAACTATATCCATTGACAGCATAGCGGGGCAGGGGATCTCCAGATTGATTAGGGGTAAAGGAAAAGTCATCCGGCGTCAAAGAAATGGTCTGAGAAATTTGCTTATCTGCGCTGGATAACACACACCGAAAGGGTAATTCTAGATCAGCATAAACTGCTGGAGAAGCTTGGCGAATGCGCGGATCAGCACTACTTCCAAAAGGAAGTGCTAATACTATTAATGCAAAACAAAGATATCTTTTCATAAATTTCCCCTTTTTATGTTGCCTCTTCCGTTGGTTTTTTCTTCTTTAAAGAAAAGGACAATTTCCTTTGTACACCTTTTTGTGAATTTTGTGAAGTATTTTCTTGCACGGATTCACTTTTTTCTGCTTTTTGTGGCGGAGTGTCCCCGAATGCATCCATATTTTCAATTTTCTCATATTGTTGTTTAATGACTGTCTCATCTAAGGGAGTTTCATTGTCTACCAATTCAAAGCCATCAGGTGCGGGCCCGATGTACTCAACAGTGTCAGATTCGTCAATGGTGCCCAGTGTACGTTTGAGTTCTTCCAAATTGATATCATCTGAAATCAATGCTGTCACAGCGGATTCACAGTTTTGTTCTGCTAATTCTATATCATGCTCAATTGCTTCTTTTTTTCGCTTGAAAGCATCTAAACCGCCTTCAAATTGTTGATCAATTAAGGAGGTTTGGCTTTCATCATCCAACATCGCATTTATCTCCTTGAGTATTTGTCGTAATAAATCAACAATAAAACCATAGAAAGGATAAGCATAAATTTCAATGTTTTTTAATTGAACACAACGTGCAGCTAGCCAAGCCTGATTTTGTTCTAATAAAGTGAGCTGCTTTTGTATTTTTTCCAACTCAAAACTTTTGTTAGATTCTGGTTGAGATGGATTATCTGGTTCCGTGTCAAGTGATTCTGTTTCCTCCTTTTCTTGAGCGATTGTCAAGGATTCATCAGCAGAAGCCTCTGTCAAGGATTCGTCATCCGAAGGTATTGTCAAGGATTCATCAGCAGGTAAGATTGGTTCTAAGATATCCTCCTTTTGTTCTGGTTCAGATTCTTCTGCTTCTGTGTCACTTGTGGTCGGTTCAATTGACTCCTCAGGTATATCCAAAGGAGCTGTGGACATATTTTCATTTGTTTCATTTGAGATTTCTTCCGCAGGGGTTGTTTCCACTGAATCTTGTGTTTCAAGAGTTTTTTCTGTAGGAGAGGGCGTGGGTGTGGAATCCATATCCATTTCAGCCAAACGATCTTCTAATTCTTGATAGGCCTCTAAACCTGGAGCCCCAAAAAAATCCAGCCAATGCTTTAAAATGGGTAAGCGTTCTTCTATCTCGGGGGTGCGTGTCAAATTTTCGTCTGTTAGATAAGTTTGAAGCTCATTCCACGCAGCTGTGGCAGCATAATAATTAAAAGCATGATTTAAATTATCTTTTAAAGCAGGGGATAGATTTTGTAAATCTTGAAAAACAGTTTGAGTCCAATTTTCGCCAAGTTCTTCTTGTAAAACAGTGGCTACTTGTTGCATGGATTCTTCTTGTCCATTGTAATTTTGCAACACATCTGAAATACGATCAAGGTTCATTTGCTCTCCTTATCTCTTTTCCTCAATAATTTCTGAATAACTGGATTCAGATTGTGGTTTTGGCGCAGGTTTTTCTGTCCGTACTTGTAAAGTGGAGGATAATTGGGCTGATAATTGTTTCAGTGCTAGTTCTTGTTCTGCCCGTAAAGAGGCAATCATTTTGTTTAATTTTTCTTCCTCGGCTTTCATTAAATTTGACCAGTCTGTTTGGGCTGTCGGTTGGTTTCCTTGTGTTGCTTGTTCTTCTTCTGGTGTGGGAAGCCATCCCGTTTGAGCAGCCGCTTTATCAGGTGTTTCTGCATTCCCTTGAATATGTTGTTCTTGTTGTAAGAATTCCAAATATTGGCGCACTTCTTGTCCCCCAACCAAAGCATTGAAGGACATTTGCACATCGTCTGGTGTATGTAAAAGCATCGTATTATATTTGTCCACAAAATCAGAGCCAAAAGCACCCAACACACGGTATAAATTCACCAAACGTTGAGCCTCTTGAATAGCATCATTTGTTTTGCTGTTCCTTTGTTTTAAAAAGGCGTGAAATTTACTGGAAATCGTGTTGTCTGTCTTCGCCATATTTGCCTCACATCAACGCAATCCATACCACTCTTTGTAAAGCCGATACATCTGATATGGTCAGCATTTCCTTTGTTCTGAAAGAATAAGCCTGCCATCCAATCGTTGGATCTTTATGAATTTTAACAACTTCTAATTCTTGATTATCTTTGGATAAAACGGCTAAATCTGCTTCTCGTAGCTGCATTGTTGGAGAAATAACCAATACAGCGCCAGGAGGTAAAACGGTTGCAAATGATTCCCTAGATCCTAAACGAACAGCATATAAGCCAGGGTCATTTGCCAAGGTTGAAGGACAAACAACGGCTCCAACGGAATGGGCTTTGTCTCTGTATATATTACCGTCTTGTCCTGGTAAAGCTTCAATAGGAACGGTCACTTCTTGATCTTCTGCGCGTCGTAGCATCAAACGACTGATAGGTAAATCATTATAGCCACCTTTGAATAAGTTGACGCCTGTGCGTGTTTCACTGTTTTTTAAGTCTTCCAAGACGCCAGACATATCCAGTTCATAGATGCGCTTTTGCAAATCTGTGGCAGTCATGCCTAGCGCACTAGCAATAGCGGCGAAAGTAGCCTCATCTACTTCTCGTTGTCCCATTTCAATACGATGATAAACGGATAACGTCATGTGTGCCCCTGCCGCCAAATGTGCTAATGTGATTTTTTTGAGCCCCCGCAAATACCTCAGGCCTGCACCTAATGTTTTCAATCCTCCTCCAACATTCATTCTGTGGCGGCGGTGTTGTTCTTCTTTCCAAGCTTGAATAACTTCTGGTTGTGCTGAACCTTCTGCAACAAAT
>JAZLCF010000010.1:0-9505 GCA_045614105.1 Alphaproteobacteria bacterium
AAATGGCGAATTTTGACAAGACTCCCCACAGAGTGGAAGGATAAAAGATGTACACGATTGAAGGAAAAACAGGCAAGTGGGAATTGGTCATCGGACTGGAAGTCCACTGCGAAATTTTATCAAAATCCAAAGTCTTTTCTGGCGCCAGCGCTGCCTTTGGTGGCGAACAAAACACACAAGTTTCCTTTATTGACGCTGCCTTCCCTGGCATGTTGCCAAAAGTCAATGAATACTGCATTGAACAATGTGTAAAAACGGGTATGGGATTAAATGCCCAAATCAACAAATATTCTCGCTTTGACCGCAAGAACTATTTTTATGCGGACTTACCTCAAGGGTATCAGATTTCACAATTATATCATCCAATTGTTGGAGAAGGCTTTATTGAAGTCACCACCGCCGACGGCACGCGCAAGATTGGTGTGGAACGGTTGCATTTGGAGCAAGATGCGGGTAAATCCATCCACGATATGCACCCCAGCAAGACTTTGATTGACCTTAACCGTTCGGGCGTTGGCTTGATGGAAATTGTGTCTAAACCCGACATGCACAGCCCCGAAGAAGCGGGCGAATATTTGCGCCAATTACGCGCCATTGTGCGTGCTTTGGGAACATGTGACGGCAATATGGATGAAGGCTCTATGCGTTGCGATGTGAACATTTCTGTGCGTCCCGTGGGCGAAACGGGATTGCGTGCCCGTGCGGAAGTCAAAAACGTGAACTCCGTGCGCTTTGTGATGCATGCGATTCAGGTGGAGGCCGAACGCCAAATTGAAGTTTATGAGAACGGTGGCACAATCCGTCAGGAAACACGCCTTTATGATTCCGAAAATGGCGAAACGCGCCCTATGCGTACAAAGGAAAATGCTAATGATTACAGATACTTCCCAGATCCGGACTTGTTGCCCGTGGTACTGACAGACGAGTATATTGAAAATATTCGCAAGAACTTGCCTGAATTGCCGGAAGTGAAGAAAAAACGCTACATTGAACAACTAGGATTGCCCGAATATGATGCCGGTATTTTAACAGCCGACAAAGATACTTCTGTGTATTTTGAAGCCGCTGCCAAAGGTCATGATGCCAAAAAAGTGGCCAACTGGGTGATGGGCGATTTGTTTGCTTATTTAAACAAAGAATGTTTGCCGATTACAAAAAGCCCCGTTTCCGCCGAAAATTTGGGCGCATTGGTGGGCTTGATTGAAGACAATACCATTTCCGGCAAAATAGCCAAAGATGTGTTCGTGCTGATGATTGAATCGGGCAAAAATCCTGCCGCTATTGTGGAGGAAAAAGGCCTAAAACAAACAACGGATACGGGTGCGATTGAGGCCATCATTGATGAAGTGTTGGCGGCCAACCCAGACAAAGTTGCCGAAATCAAAGCGGGCAAGGATAAGTTAAAAGGTTGGTTTGTTGGTCAAATCATGAAAGCCAGCGGTGGCAAAGTGAATCCTGCTATGGCCAATGAATTATTGAACAAAAAATTGCAATAATTTCAAATTATTAGAACAACAAAAAACTCGCCCGAGATGGGCGAGCTTTCTTGGCTTTGGAGTAAATTATCTGGCCTTTTTAGAACTAAATAAATCAAAAATACACCAAACAGCCGACAATCCAACAACATCATAGATAATCATTGACAACCAGCTGCCTGCGCCAAACAATGCCGCCACAAGGTCAAAGTTCAAAAAACCAACTAAGCCCCAGTTTAAAGCACCAATCAACACCAAAATCCATGCAATTTTATTGATTATTTCCATTTGTTCCTCCTTTGTACACGATTTATGTGGAACTTTAAATGACACGTGTCAAGAGATTTCCATACTTCTTCCTTCATTCAACAGAAAAAAGTATCGGTCAACCGATAAATTTGTTTTTTATTTTACGGTTGTTGTGACACACGCTCTTTTTTACGTAAAGAGGCATAAAACGCCCCAATATTCAATTTGGGATTGCTTTTCTTTTGAGCCTTATACAGCCTGAATTGTTCGACTGAAAGCTCACATGCTTTCGCCAAATCCATTTCTTTAATCGTCAAATCTGGTGCTATTGCATCCCGTTCACGCATAATGACCCGCAACTCATCCGCCTTTTTTTGACGTTGTGCTGAAAACAGAGCCTTCAAGGATTTCTTGCCTTTGATAGAAGCACGTTTTAATAATTCTTTGGAAGTATCGCCTTCGGCCAGCCACAAAATATCCGTCAAGAAAGTAATCAACTGATTTTTATGCTTAAAATTTTTCACTTGTTGCACTTTTTTCACCAATTGTTCAAGCGTTGGTGACATCGTTCTCAGATCATTGGAATCAGACAACAGTATCGGCAATAAATGATGCAAATCTTGTGGCTGGATTATCTGCATAATCTTAAAAAGTTGCTTTTTCTCAACAAATTTCAATTGTTCAAGCAATTTCCAATCAGCATTTTGAACAGCTAAAATGGCCAATTCACCCTGCTCGTTTTTGGGAATAGTCTTAACACCTGTATCCTTCAGATAATTCAACAAAGATCGGCAGTTTTTCGTCTGTTTATATCTTTCTTCCAAATCGTGATACAAAAAACGCCCGTCATCATGGCGCTCACGCAACATCTCATTAGCCGAAGTATCTAATGCACCAAAATATGTGTGCTGCTTTTCACGACGATCTAAATGGGCACCCCAACGAGAAAATAAGGACAGCAAGCCACGGTGAATTTTTTCTTGCTCCTGCGTCTTTCTCAATAAGGCTTGTCCACGCTGAATGTTTTCATTGGCAAAGGTTGGATTGATGGCTGTCACTTGCGAAATAAGATCTTTTTTGTCTTCTGGGTGTTCCACAAAGTGACGCAATAATTGACGAACCATTTGAATGGCCGGCTCATTTTCTGGAATAGCGTTTTTAATCTCTCCTGCAAAAATATTTAAAACTTCGCTATGATCAGGATCTTCATCTCCCTCCTCTGGATCTGTAGAGGTTAACTTTTTCAGAAGCAACACTTCTTCATTCGGAGAAACCGAAATCAAAGCAGATTCTTTTGCCAGTGGCCCCCGATGCATTTGTTTATGAAGATCATCATATTCCAAAGTTGATTCATCAGCATACATATAATCATTTTGTGAAACAATATCCAAATGTTTTGCAAAGGATTGACCTTTTGGCCGACGCGAAGCAAAGTGAATCATCCGCACATTTGACATCAATTCTGGCATTTCCTTTGGATATATTTCAGCCAATTTATCGGCCATCATTTTTTCAATCTGCCATGCCATAAAACCACCATGGCAATGGGAAGCAAACGTAATATTTTGCAGATTTTGCCTAATTTCAGCAATCGGACGTGGCTGCCCTTTTGCATCCACAATCAAAGGCATAATATACGTATTAAAAAAAGGCTGATAATAATTCATCGTCTCAAGACTTGCTTCATCCGGCACATATTCAGCACCAAAGTGGGCTTGCTTTAATTGTGTCAAAATATGATAACGATGTTTATCCTGCCTACCTCCCGCATAAGCCAATCCATACAAGTGCGGCATCGCTTTGCGATCAATTCCTGCCAACAACAACATACACTGAATGGCTTTACAGCACCCATTGGCTCCTTTTGCCGTATAGGTTCCATCCCCTGGAAAAAAAATCACACTTTTTTTCCCTAATAAACTATCCTTTGCAACCTCGGGAGACTCGGCCCGTCCATCATACAAGCAATGCCAACCAAATTGATTGTCATCCGTCTTTTTAACGCGCTCCCCAAACAAAATTGTTTTTTTCATATGACTCCTGTGGTAATCATTTGTCAAATTGTCTCATAAAAAACAACATCTGTCAAGAAACGCTGCTTTATAGACAAGCTACGGGGGGATTTCGCTCAAACAACAAAAAGACGGGATCTCTCCCGCCTTTTTGGTGTTCAATTACACAGCGATTAAAAAGTGAAACGAACTCCCAAATAAAAGTTATGAGAATCAGCTGTCCACTTCATCTTTTCACCATCTTCATCACGTTTCGTAAATTTACCATAGTCTATATAACGATAGCCAGCGTCAATAGCCCAATTTTGTGTTAACTCATAGGAAACACCAGCACCCACTTGATAGGCCAATTTATTCTTCTTGATGGTCAAAGATTCATCTTCCCATTTTAACTTACCCTTTAAACGAGCATAACCGATACCAGCACCCACATAAGGTTTGACGGCCATACCTGTTGGAATATCATAGTATGCATTCAAGAACAAAGACTCAGTCTTCACTGTTGCCTTGGTTGGATCTCCCTCCACGTCAACAAACTTTTTGGATGCATCTCCATTCAAATTACCTTCCAATTCTGCACGGATGTCAGAAAGTTTAACACCATAAGCAACGCTTGCGCCCAAAACTTTATCGTCAGCGCTGGCTTTATAATCACCTGCTTTGAAATCACCGTCTAACTTAGCATAATTTCCTTTCAAAGAAACATACTGTTGCAATTCAACCGCTTGAGCAGAAACTGCTGTCACGACAACCGCACCTGCGGCAGCTAATAATAATGTTTTATTCATATTATATCCTTTCGTTTATATGTTAAAACAATGAAGACTCCCTCTTCGTTCCTCAGTGTGACACAAATAAATCGACGTGTCAACATATTTTTTTATGTTCACCTTTTTCGCTCAAAAGGCTATTCTTCTGACAACCATGGCTCTGAATTGTATAACGACTATTTACAAGCCACTCATTTTTGAAATCTATCTTTGTCGAGCAGCCGATACAGCGCCATTTCCTACTTGTAAGCTGCCCCCCCTAAAATCAACAGCGCCTAATTGTTCCAAAACTTCACACGCGGCATGATTTTCTGCTGCTTGTGCATGACGCAGGGGTGTAAAAGTCTCTCCACCAAAGGGCGAATCAATCATTGCATTGACCTCTGCCCCCTCATTTTCAATCAAATATCGAATTGTTTCTGGCGTGACAGTTCGATAATCCAAATTCAGCAAAATCCGAGTTGCAAGCTTGCTTTGCGCTTCCTCCTCACCAGCACCCGCCTCTATACGTCGCCGCAACTCCTTTTGTCTTTCCTTTTCAATGCGATCTCTCATCTGTTTAACATACAACGCTTGTTGCTTTAACCTATCATGCATCTCCATTGTTCTCTCGCTTTCTTTGATATCTTCCATGGGTCGTTCAGTATGGCACAAAATATCTCAAAAGTCAAGTTTTTTCTGTTGTGTGAAGCCCAATTTCAACTGTTTTTATCCTCAGTGAAAATGTCTGTACGCACTCCAAACAGCGTCAAAAATGCGAAATGTAATAAAATCAGCTACTTTCGCGATTGTGAGTTCGATCGTTGGACAAAGCGGGCTCTTTTGATTCAAATTCCAATCAAACAAAACCATTAAAAAAAGAAAAAAGTTGTCTTTTCAGATGACTTGGCCATTTTGGCATGCGATTCTGGGCAACAAGGGCCTACCTTTACTTTGTTTCACACAAAATACTATGGCTTCACTCATTCAATTCTGTTTCAAGCATTTTTTTAATGCTTTATATTGATACTTATTTAATCGCCATTTATAGTAGAGATGAAGGATTGTTTTTTGGAAAAAGGGCAACAAATTCCAAGAATGAATTTTATCGCCAATCTTTTGAATTTCAGGTCGGAACAGATAGCCGTTCCAGGTTTCCGTATTAGCCCCATTAAACATATGCTTATAGGTATGACCTTCACCCCCGTGTAATCAAAAGCCTCTTTTTTCCACTTTTTAAACAAATCGTAGGCCTGTTGAGGCATTTCATTTCTTTGCCAACATTTTATTTCGTAGTCGCCAAAGGCTTCTTTAATTTTCTTCGGGTACCATTTTGTGTTATACCTTACACGCGAAGATAATGAGGTATTAAATTCTTCTATTGTTTGTGGCAAATTAATATGGCAGTGAAGCGTAGAAGGGAAGGGTTGAGGAGTTGTCGTATGATGAACATAAATCATGTTGACATTCGGATATTTTTTGAAAATCCATGTGACAAATTCTTGCCATATTTCAGCAGGAAGAGAGCGAAGATACAATCCTACAAAAGCCATATCATTATTTATCCAAAGAGGAACTATTTCTTTTTGATTTGAAAAATTATCAATTATTTCAAATACTTGCCCCCAACGCACTCATAAGCCAAATCAAATCGATTGAAACAAATATGGGGAACAATACCCTTTAAGACATTGATGTTTTTTTGTTCACGTATGGTTATATTCATTTTTATCTCCTAATCTCTTAAATCTTTACCATGACAATATTGATTTTGTAAATGCTGTTTTGTTTTTGTTGAGCATCTCAATAAAGATAAATGGGGCTACCAAAACAAGGCACTACCTTTAACCTGCTCTGACTTATATGAACTTTCATTTTTGCAAATATTTTTTATTATCCACTCACCTTGATACTTTTTATGATATCATTTTTAATATCGTCTAATGTTTCTGTATGTGTATTATACTCTTTGATAAAATCATGCGCAGCCCATGGAAAAAATTTAAGGCTGTACATAGGTTGTAAATCTCCATGCCAAGAATTTTGGGCATAAATCAAATATTGAGGCACTTGTATTTCGGATAAAACATCATTAAATCCACTTCGTAATGAGATAATTGCTTTGGCATGTTCGGCTATCACATATGCCTCTGCTACAGAAAAGATCGTTGAATTATACACAAAATCATAGCCTACGCCTCTTAAATAATCTTCAATATCTTTCCAAAAGGAATCGGGAAGCAACTCAAACGATCGTGCTTTTGGAGAAAGAAAAATGTATTTTTCTGTATTAATTCCTAATGCATTCAGCTTTTTCATAGCCAACAGCCTATCTTGATCACAGATTTTTGCTTTTTCAAATTTCAGATTTTTAAAATCCACATTTAAGTATTTTGCCCACTGTTCCCAAAAAGACTTACCTTCACTGTTAAGACTGATCAAAGCTTGCACCGGAAGCAAAGGACTAAAATGATTACTTCCACAATCTATATCCTCAGGTAAGGATCCTTCACCACAATAAAAAACAGGAACCTCTGGGGCATACATTTTAAATATCTCCATATGCTGAGGTTTCACACCAAATACCAACATATCCTTTTTAACCCAAAAAGGAGTTGTCCTTGCATAAATCAAAGCTTCACCAAGATTATTCGTTATCACTTTTATTTTTTTATTTTGAATAAAACCAGCATTGTCATTAAAGGCCTCCACAAAAGAATTATACCTTCGTGCATATTTCTTGATTTTATACTGAATCCCCAAAAAATATCTCTTTTCATACTTTTCAGTCTTTTTGACTCTTATAAGAGGAATTCCTAAAAAAGTAAGATTTCTTTGCATTATAACACCTCATTTATTTCAATTTCAGTTGCAACATCTGCATCTCTTTTTTTATTCACAGCATACGCCATTTTTAATCCACTCGGCTTATCATCATTTATCAATATTCTTTCCCCCATCGGGGCATCAAATATCACATGATCATACCTTAACCCATTGTTTTTCATAAATTTATCAAGATTTTCTTTCTCTTCAACCTTTCTAGATGTTAAAAGGATTATCATATCATCAGAAGGAATTTGATCAAAAAAATCCTTAACTCCATTTAAAATTTGATCTTCTCCATTCTTATACCCATTATGAACACAAATGGTTCCATCCACATCAAGAATCCACGTATGAGGCAAAGGCGATAATATCAATTTATTTTGTTTCATCAAGATACTCCTGTAATTCCAATAATCCTTTATAGAAAGCACCACAAATGGCATCATAATCTTCCCAAGTATACGTGGTCAAAGAAAGCCACACAATCGCATGTAATAATTTAATTTTCTTTGTATCAGCACCAGTCAGACGGAAAAAATCATCCTCTAGCGATTTCCAATTATTTGAAACGATTTCTAATTCCACACTGTCTGACTTAATGTCCAATGAAAAATTCTTACGATTAAATTGATCATAATCACCTACCACGCTATAATACAGTTTTGTCCAATCATAATCTACATCACCATAAAACTTTGTTTTGCCAAAATATCCACGCGGATCAATTAAAACGGGGCGGACACCATTTGTTTCAATCATCATATTATGAAAAGTACAATCCCCATGAATTAAATAAAATTGTTGGGGATACATGGATCGCAATTCGGACACAATCCGATCTTTAACGGCATAAATGTTGGTACATTTTTTTCCATTAATAACGATAAAATCATCATGCGCAAAAGGAACCAAATCATACACTTGCTGCAACCGATCAAATGTCTTTGTAATATAATTGTTCTCACAATCTTCATGATTGGCGGGAATTGGATCTGCTAGCCCATGTAATTTCTTTAAGACATCCACTATACGGATTAGCAATGCTCGCTTAAAGCCTTTGGTTAAAAAACCATATTCAAAAATATTCTGCCCTTTAATTTTCTCCATAGTCAAGGGACTAAAACTATATATCTTAGGAATATTGGTATAACCTAATTCAGAAACCTTTTTATACCAACCAATTTCATCATTTGCTAATTTTGTACCCTGATCATTCAAAGGCACTTTTGAAATAATCTCGCCCTTAAACTCAATTTTATTGAATGGACGACATTTTGGCTTGTTGAGCTCATTTTGGAAATAAGATAACATTGTTCCAATTTCCAAACCACCATACATATCTAAACGTTCAAATTTTATTTTTTTACTCGCAAGCCAGCGGACAAATTCACCTTCATCTGGGACATCTTGAATTTCCTTTTTATCTTTGAAAATGAATAAACCAGCCACGCCATTTTCAGCCGACTCTTCCTCTATAAATTTGTTATTAACATAAGACCAACGACAAGTAAAATCCTTTGAGATACCAATATAATTATGATTGTCGGCTTTGCCTTCATGGATGATGGACAAGACTAAATCGCACCAAATGAGCATAAAAGAAGTTTTTTCTGGAAGCTTTTCTAAACATTCAGATATACCAGAACAAGTCCCTTTTTTTGTTGCTTCAATCACTTCATAATCAACTTTTGCAAAAGCCTTGAGATACCTTTTAAATGTTTCTTTTTGATAATCTGCAATAATTTTAAAATGAGCATCTGGATATTTTTTAAACAAATGAAAAATCATCGGCAAATTATCAACCGGCACTAACGCTTTAGGCTTATTAGCTGTTAAGGTCTCCAACCTAGAACCTTTTCCCCCCGCTTGAACTATAATATACGATAGATTTTTATTTGTCACTTTTTCCTCCGATAACATTTCATCTTATAGTTTTCAAAAAAGCCCACGATTTCAAACGATTTTTAAATGACAAAAACTTGGGCTGATAAATACCTTTTTGTTTCAAATCAGCCAACATTGGACGAGTCAAAGCGTACCATTTAGTTAAATTCTCTTTGTCCTTACGCTTTGGTTCCAACACACCGAATTTAAAAATTCTTTTAGCAATTTTTTGGTTTAATATTTTTCTGGATTTAGAGGACAAAGCTTTATCTTTAAAGTAATCCAACATTAGTTCTGCGGTTTTGAG
>JAZLCF010000011.1:0-3835 GCA_045614105.1 Alphaproteobacteria bacterium
ATTGTGCGTTCAACGGGTGGTTTGGAGGATACGGTTTTAAATTATAATGAATACTATGGCGTTGGGACAGGCTTTAAATTTAACGATGTGTCTGCCAAAGCGCTGTATAATACAATCGGGTGGGCAAATGCGACCTATTACGACCGGCCAGAGCATATTGAAAAGATGCGTGAAATGGCTATGCGTAAAAACTATTCGTGGGATAAATCCAGCGAAGATTATTGTGAATTATATAATGAAATGTCAGGAGTGATTCTATAATGCAAAGAATAAATGTCGCCATTATAGGTTGGGGAAATGTGGGGCGCGGATGTAAACGTGCCATTGAGGAGTGTAAAGATATTGCGTTGGTGGGCGTTGTGCGTCGGCCGGCCAGTTTGTTGAAAAACCGAGAGGAGTTGAAGCATACGACCGTTGTATCGGATATTTCCGAGCTGGATCATGTGGATGTGGCTTTGCTTTGTGTGCCATCACGCGAGGTACCCGAGAAGATGAAGCTTTATCAGAAATTAGGTATTTGTACGGTGGACAGCTATGATGAACACCAAAATATCCCGAATTTACGCAAGAATGCCGATTTGGATGCCAAGGCGAATAATGTGGTGTCTATGATTGGTTGTGGATGGGATCCAGGTACGGATTCAGTCGTGCGTGCTTTGATGAAGATTGTGGCAATTACTGGCCAGACAACAACGACTTTCGGTGGCGAAAAAGGCGGCCGAAGCATGGGGCATACCGTTGCGGTGAAAGCTGTTGCTGGTGTCAAAGATGCAGTGGCTTTGACTTTGGCCAATGGCCGTGGCAAGCAAAAGCGTCGTGTGTATGTGGAATTGGCTGAAGGCGCAAAGGAAGCAACTGTGGAAAAGGCCATCAAGAAAGATCCTTATTTCGTGGATGCGCCGACGGAAGTGTTGTTTGTAAAGGATATCAACAAATATAACACGTTGCATCACGAAGGCGAGGTTGAACGTACCGCCATGGAGGTGCATCAGCAGTACAATGTGTCGGGAGAGAATCCTGAATTCACAGGCAATGTAATGGTCTCTTGCGTGCGTGCCTGTATTGCGGCGAAAGAGCGGGGAGAGTATGGCGCTTATACCTTGGTGGAACGCCCGTTGGTGGATTGCCTGCCCGGTGTTACCATTGAAGAAAAATTAGAAGGTTATTAAACTTCTTTGTTTGACAGATGATGAAAAATATGATATAATGCTATCTGTTTAAGGGATGCCACAAGGTTTTCCTTTGGATTAAGGGTAGGGGGATGAACAATAAGATAATAAGTAAGGACGAATAGATAAAATGAAAGAAATAACCATCCTGGAAATCAATGTTCCCAAAATGGAAATTGCCTCACAGGCAAAAAAGACAGCAAAAATCTTGTTGGGTTTGTGTGCTTTAGGTCTTTGTGTAAAGGGCTGTATGAGTGGCTATCGTGCTGCGGTTTCATGGAAAAATGCACAGAACGAGTTGGATAATAAGACGCCAGTCACTTTAATTGACAAACGTGTGACAGATTGTCGCTGAAATAATAAGAAACAACGAATAGCCAAAGAACAATTTGCTAAAAAAATCTGACAACAGCCAAGGAAATGGCGGAAAAACTGTATTGTTTGGTGTTGCCTGAAGGATTTTAAAGCTTGGATACTTTGAATGAAAAGGAGCAAGATTTCGCTTGCTCCTTTTTTGATGTAATGATTTACAAGTTATGGTGTGGGTTAGTATTAGTAACACCCAGTTTCACTATCATAACCATTAGAACCTACAGGGCAACATTCAGTCCATATAGTATCATCTACTAAAACTAAAGTTTCGTCTTTTGTACAACAATTCAGGGAAAATGTGGCAAATCCAATAGCGCTTTGTATATCACAACAGGTTTCTTCATCTTCATCACCAGGCCTAACATTGGTTGCACAACATTTATTTCCATTCACACACACATTACCCTCACCGCAACAGGTATCGCCGCATTGGCGTTCTTCGGGGCAAGGTTCTGCGGCAGGTGTTTCATCCCCGCTTGGCAAAGCATCCGTGCTTAAATCGTTGTTATAGGTTAGTTTGACATTGTTATCATTTCCTGTATCACAAGTTGTTGGAGCAAAGGTTTGGATAACGGCATTGTCCTCTGCTGCGCCTTTCATCTGTTCACAAATAGCCCCATCAACCCCTGTGATAGACAGCGTGAATTGCTTATCTGGTGTCGCACCTGTGTTTGTCCAAGTTGCAGCACCACTTGCACCATAGACGCTGTTTTCAAATGTTCCTCCCGCAAAAGAATTGTTAGCAAACTCGCTCAACGATGGATTGCCACCATGTAAAGTAATTTGACCCGCCACAACGACCGCACGCTTGGTGGCCTCGTTTAATAGCTCATTCGCACGATGGCGCGTCATCGCGGCTTTATAGCCCGCAATACCCATCACGGATAACACACCGATGATTGCCAGTACGCCCAGCATTTCCACCACAGAACGACCTTGTTCATTTAAAATTTCTTTTTGCATTTTTTACTCCCTTTTATAGTTTAAAAATTTAGCCACTTTGGCGTTTTAAGTGGCTGGATGCTGAAAACTATGCTACAAGAGATAGTGCGGTATATTCCTCCGCACGCGGCTTTTTATTTTACCGCCATCCAACCTGTGTAAATATGGTTGTTGGGCAATAAAATTTCGCTTTTATCGGCGCTTGTAGCAATAGGCTTTCAGACCTAGCGGATGGACGCCAACCCATCCAAACACAATGCTAACGCACAAAAAATTATTTTGCAAGGATTTTTTTAATATTGAAAATATAACACTCTTGTAATGCCGCTTAAGTCTTTCCACGATTGGGCAAAGTGCCAGCCTTGTTGTTCAAACAGGGGGATGATTTGGGCTTCTTGATCCTTGCCGATTTCTATAAACAGGTGTGGGGCGAGGTGTTGTGTGGCCAATGCGCGATAAAAGTCCAGCCCATCTGCGCCGCCATCCAGTGCGAGCAGGGGATCGTAATCTTTCACATCCCGTTCCAGCGTTTGAATCTCAGCCGTTGGAATATAGGGCGGATTGGAAATCATTATATCAAATTGCCCCAAGTCGGATAAATTTTGTTGCATATCGCGTTTCAAAAATTGTACGCGGTCGGTATGGGCGTTTTGTTTGACTATGGCCAGGGCTTTTGCGGAAATATCTATGCCTAAGCCTGTTGCGTTTTTATATTCACCAAGTAATGATAATAGCAAACACCCGCTACCCGTTCCCAAATCTAAAATGCGCAAGACTTTATTTTTATCGGGAAATTTTTCCAACACCGCCTCAATTAAAGTTTCAGAATCGGGGCGGGGATCCAGCACATCTTTGGATACAATAAAATCGTCTTTCCAAAAGCCCCTTTTGCCGATAATTTTGGCGACAGGTTCGCCCGCCAAACGTCGCGCAATGAACGCATTTAATTCTTCATCTGATGATGAAGCTTCTTTTAATAAACTTTTGTCAAATAAAGAAATTTTGTCCATTATATCTCGGCCAACTTTGCCATTTGCTCTTCGGTAATCAACGCGTCAATAAACTCATCCAAATCACCCTCCATAAAGGTGGGAAGTTGATAGGAAGTTTTGTTGATGCGGTGATCTGTCACACGGCCTTGCGGAAAGTTATAGGTGCGAATACGCTCAGAACGGTCGCCGCTGCCAACTTGACTTTTGCGATTGGAGGCGCGTTCGGCATCCAACTTTTGCCGCTCCATATCATAGAGCAGGGTGCGCAAACGCATCATCGCTTTGTCCTTATTTTTAAATTGGGAACGCTCTTCTTGACATTCCACAGCAATTCCTGTCGGTTTGTGGACAATACGAATG
>JAZLCF010000012.1:0-3158 GCA_045614105.1 Alphaproteobacteria bacterium
AAAAACCCTCTTTTTCGGCCGTTTTTTCCATCGCGTAGCCCAAATCACCCGTGGTAGCACCGGGCTTCACCGCGTTGATTCCCGCCATCATCGTGTCATAAGCGTTCATCACCAAGCGCTTGGCTTTCACCGACGGATGTCCCACAAAATACATGCGCGAAGTATCTCCATAATATCCATCCAAAATCACCGTCACATCTATGTTGATAATGTCTCCGTTTTGCAGATGTTTATCAGAGCTGGGAATACCATGACAAATGACATGATTTGGCGAAATGCAGGTGGCCTTTGGATAGCCATGATAACCTAAACATGCGGACACGCCGCCCTTGCTTTTGATAAACTCGTTCATCAAGTCGTCCAAATAGCCTGTGGATACGCCCACTTTAACAAAAGGGGTAATATAATCCAATGTTTCAGCAGCTAAACGCCCCGCCGCACGCAGGCCAACAAAATCCTCTGGTGGGTGTATAATAATCTCACTCATAAGGCTATTATAGCATAAATTGAGCGAAAAGGAAAGAGGAAGTTATTGACTGGATTTTGGTTCACAAAGCGCACAATAATATGGATCTGTTGTTCGTCCACCTGAACCGTGTGTCATTGAACCATTAGTTCCAACACAATATATTTGTCCCCTGCCAGCATAATCACAGGGTACATTTGTAAAAACGTTATCAGAAATCCTTCCATTCAGATTTGCACAAAAAAAGTTATTTGACAGTCCATTCGGACAAGCATGTTCCAAATCTACCAATTTTGCACCAATGGATTCGCACCAAGCAAACGCACTCCACCAATTCAATCGGACAGAGCTCTGACAAAAAGTCATCTCATTACAATGATCCGCATCACAACCGTCATCACTCGCTTTATGCGCTTGAATCCAAACACCACCAGCCGCCTCGCAACCCGCCTGATTCCAGGTGATTTGAGAACCCGCCTGTGCACCCATACTCAATGCACATAATATCAATAATCCAATATATTTTTTCATTTTTTGTCCTTTCAGTTATTATTATATGGACAGCTATAGCTATTTGAGGCACGTGGAAGACACACCCCATAAAACCGTCCTGTTGTGTTCGCATTTGCCTCATCTGACGAAGCACATCCCTTTGATTGCCACTTTAAATAGCAATATTTACCCACGGGGCAACCCACCACTTCGGTGAAAACATTCTGATTTGTTGGTAATCGGACACTACAGCTCTCCGCCACCAGTGTTCGCTTCACACAATTTCCAAAAATAATCTGATGATTTGTGTTGTAAGCTACAGTATTTTTGCATTGGTTATCCTGATAGTAAATATAGCAATATTCATTAGGTAAAGGACATTCGTGCTCTGGTGTGACAGAAACAGAACTATCATTCACTTCTACGCGATAGCTGCAATTCGTTGTTTTCACCATATCATCATTTGTTGGCACATTGATATCGTATTCGCATTTTAGGTCACTTTCTTCACATTCTCCCGCATTGTCGCCACAAATGCGTTCTTTCCCATACTCATCTTGCCCACAACACCAGCTATGCCCATTGCCGTCATCACAGGTTAAAGCCACAGCGGAATTGCATTCGCAGCCGTCCCCTGCCGCATTCACCACCGAAATAGTGGCGTCACATTCTTGACAATGACCGTCGCCGTCACAATAAAACGCATCACTGTACAGGTCTTGACACCCTTTTTGATTGACACACTCGGCGGGTTTACCACTCACCCCATCAAACGCCATCACAATCGCGTTTTCTCCCTCTAGACACGTGGTCAAATCCTCAAAATCCGTTGTTAAAAAAAGAAGGCTCCCTTCCTGTTGGTGGAGCAACATTTGCTCACACACTTCTTCTTCCACGCCTTTCACCTTGATATAGTTATTGTCCTTGATATCTCGTTTGACCGCAAATTGTTTGCCTGATTCATTCGTGGCACGACTGTCAATCCAATCTGTGGGAGTTTGAAGGTTTTGCCACGCCAGTGCCTCGGCCCAGACCATACGTCCATCGTGGATAATGGCATTTGCTTTGGCTTTGTTAAGGGCTATTCTGAACGCGAAAAACGCCATGACGCTCAGTAATCCCACGACGGCCAGTACGCCCAGCATTTCCACCATACTGCGACCCGATTCAGCTTTTAACTTTTTATTGTTCATTTTATCTCCTCTTTCAAACATAATTTAACCCACCGTTTAGACACAGTGGGTTATTTGCGCCATGGCGCAAAAAATTCTTGGCAATGATTACATGTGTGTGTGTGTGTGTGTGTGTGTACAAAATAAGGGCTATCGCGGTATTCGCGCCCTGTAAACTCCCTAAATTTTTCATCATCACTTTTTTCATACTTTCAACTGTATTTAAAACTTTTGGAAATGTCAAATAAAAAATCCCCACCAAGGAGGGCAGTGGGGATTTACGTGCTTATTTTGTTGTAAGAAATGTTTCAAAAAAGCATAAAAGATCTGGCAACGACCTACTCTAACGCAGCTTAAGCTGAACTACCATTGGCGTGTTTTTGTTTCACGTCCGAGTTCGGAATGGGATCGGGTGGTTCCAAAAAGCTATAATCACCAGATCATTTATGCTCTTTTGAAGTCTTTTTAAACAAAGTGCGCTTTTTAAGATTACATATACGCATAGAATTTGAAGATAAAATCTTCAAGTGAATAAAGTCAATCAGGTTATTAGTATCGGTCAGCTCAACGCCTCACAGCGCTTTCACCCCCGACCTATCAATGTGGTTGTCTACCACTTCCTTAATTGGGATACCTTATTTCAAGGAAAGTTTCCCGCTTAGATGCATTCAGCGGTTATCTCGTCCGTACATAGCTACCCAGCGATGCGGCTGGCGCCACAACTGGTACACCATAGGTACGTCCACCCGGGTCCTCTCGTACTACGGGCAGCTCCTTTCAAGTATCCAACACCCACGGCAGATAGGGACCAAACTGTCTCACGACGTTCTGAACCCAACTCACGTACCACTTTAATCGGCGAACAGCCGAACCCTTGGGACCTGCTCCAGCCCCAGGATGTGATGAGTCGACATCGAGGTGCCAAACAGCGCCGTCGCTATGGACGCTTGGGCGCTATCAGCCTGTTATCCCCAGAGTACCTTTTATCCGTTGAGCAACGACGATTCCACATTCCATCGCTGGATCAC
>JAZLCF010000013.1:0-3623 GCA_045614105.1 Alphaproteobacteria bacterium
TCTTAAGCCCGCCCGAAAAGCACTCCAAGAAAGAGGACCGCTATCTCATTAAGATTTTGGCCAACGGTTTTACCTATCGCGAAACCCAGGAAGCCAAGAATTTAAACCTGCATGAGCTGGCCGAAATATACCATCAGGATCCGGCCTATATCGGGGCGCAAATTCGGCTCACTTTTTTGGCACCGGATATTATTGATGCCATTTTACGGGGGGCTCAACCCAAAACAATGACCGCCAAAGAATTATTGAGGGCCTCTATCCCGGCCAGTTGGCCCGAACAAAGAAAACTATTCGGTTTTCCACCAGTCAAAGATTAACCATTTTCCCTCTCATTAGAAAGGACACACCCGATGTCTCAAAACAAACAAAAAACAGATGATCCGCAGTTCCCTCTTGGCTTTGTCAAATTAGACAGACGTTATTTAAACTGGCGCTGGCTTCCGGATGAGAATGTGTGCCAAGTATATCTTTACTTATTGTTGCGGGCAAATTTCCAAGATCAAGCGCTTTATCAATATATTATCCACAAAGGGGAATTACTGACCAGTTATGCGGTGATTTCAGAGGCCTTAAAAAAATCCCCGCAACAAATCAAGCGGGTTATAGCAAAACTCAAAAAAACCGGTGAAGTTGACGCAAAACGCTTAGCAAACGGACTACTTATAAAGATGTTAAAATATAATGATTTCAATGTGTTAAGCGGTGATGAATTGTCCCAATGCGACTCAGGCGCGAACTACCTGCGAACGACCAGCGAACTACCTGCGGCTATAAATAAGAAAGGAAAGAATGCCCAGAATGTATATAATGAAAAAGAAACTCCCTCAGGCTTGGCAAAGAATTGGAGTGTGCCAAGGCAAGGTTCCGGTTCTAAAGGACCGGTTCCGATCGGACAACTGTTGGGGCTAAGTGATAACAGCCCATCCATAGAACAGGTGGAAGAGTATTGTCAAACAATGAACTATCATAAAATCAACCCTTATCAGTTCCACGCTTATTATTCCCGCAAAAAGTGGTGTGATAAGTATGGCAATCCAATTAAAGATTGGAAGCGTTCGGTTGACCAATGGGAAATGTACGGGGAAGAATATGCCAAGAACAATGAAGGGGCTTAAAAGTTTTTGCTTACTAATTTGCTTTCATTTTTTGAAAAACAATGCTATAAAAGGATCACAAACAGAAAGGATATACAATGACATTTGAAGAATTAAGTACAGCGCGCTATACGCAAAGAAGTTATGACACTAAACCGGTTGAAGATGAAAAAATCCAAAAAATCTTACAGGCCGGTCGAGTGGCCCCTACCGCCAAGAACAACCAACCGCAAAAGGTCTATGTTGTTCAATCGCCGGCGGCCATGGATAAGTTGCGGGCTTTGACACCTTGCCACTACAATGCCCCACTCGCCATGATTATTTGTTACGATAAGAATCAAGAATGGCATAACCCAACGGATGAGACGATTACTTCGGGCGTTGAGGATGCATCCATTGTGGCAACACACATGATGTTGCAGGCGGCAGACTTGGGTGTTCATTCCACTTGGGTGAATATGTTTAACCCGGATGAAACACGCAAGGCTTTTAATCTGCCCGAAAATGAAGTGCCTGTTTTGCTCATGATGTTCGGTTACCCGACAGCCTCGGCGGCACCGGCCCCAACGCATACGAACAAGAAGCCCTTGTCCGATACCGTTCAATTTTTATAATTTCTTGGTTGCTTGGATTACTAGCCACCCGGATAGTCAGGTATCCGGCCATGGGTCCTTCCTGGTGCGTTTTCGTATGCGGGGACGCAAGCCGCGCAATTTTTTTAGCGAAACAGAAAAAATCGGGCTGGTCACTTGTCACATAAAAATATAGTAATATCAAATACTTATAACAGTTCCAAAAATCGGGGGCTGGTCACTTTTGAAATCGGGCTGGTCACCCCATCAAAATAAGGATTGTTTTTGAAAAAAGTCATTGACTTTTGGTCAATGATATGCTAAATCTAATCTCATCAGGAGAAACATGATCATGACAAAACGCCAAGAAGAAGCCCTAAAAACCAGACAGAAGCTGTTAGACAAGGCAACGGATTATATTGTCAGTGGTGATTTCAGCGATATAAAAGTGGAAGATATTACAAAGGCCTGCGGCTGTGCCAAGGGGACCTTTTATGTCTATTTCAAAAACAAAGAAGCCATTTGTGGAGAGATTTGTCGCAACCTGTTTAGTCGCATTGTTTTACGTATGGAACAAATGAAAGACAAACCCTTTTTGACACGTTTAGAACACTATTTTGTCAGCTTTATGGTGGAAGTTGAACGCTATGGCATCAATGTGTGTCGTGAATGGGTACGCATTGTGATAGACCCGAAAGGCAACAAAAATGGATGGGATAATACGAAATGGCAATTTGATACCAACATGCTACGGGATATTTTAACCAAAGCCGTCAAAAATAACGAACTCAAAAAGAATACCCCTGTTGATCTACTGACACACACAATTATTTGTGAGCTTTATGGCATGATGACGTGTTGGTGTATGTCGGATGGCGTGTTTGAACCGAAAGATTGGACAAAGAAATTTTTCAAAATCCAAGTCCAGCCCATGCTAAAGGATTATTTGACGGAGGAAAAGAAATGAAAAAGTTTTTACCAATTATCTTAGTGTCAACAATGCTTTTGACAGGAGGTCAAGCGATGGCACAAAATGAATCAAACGCAACCGAAAAACAAGCAAAGCAAGTAATCTTTGGTTTTGGGGAAGAAAATCCCTATGGCAAATACTTTACGGGGAAAAGTTATTTGAAACCGATTACCACAACAAATGGTGTGCCGATGTATAATGTCACCTTTGAACCGGGATGCCGTAACAACTGGCACATTCACCACAAAGGCGGACAAATTTTGCTTGTGACTCAAGGACGTGGATACTATCAAGAATGGGGTAAACCCGCGCAAGAACTTCACCCTGGTGATGTTGTGAATATCCCGCCTGAAACAAAGCATTGGCATGGGGCGGCAAAAGACAGTTGGTTTACGCATATTGCGGTAGAAGTGCCGGCAAAAGACGGTTCAAACGAATGGTTAGAACGTGTATCTGATGAAGAATATAACAAATTAAAATAGAAAGGATGAAAAATGAAATTGATATCAATAATTGGATGTGTTGCTTTAGGCGCATTATTAACAGCAGGTGTGATGCATTACAGATGCACCAAAACAACGGATACCCTGAAACTGACCACAGAATGGGATAAGGTATTTGCGAAGTCCGACAAAGTGGATACACGCAAGGTGACTTTTAAGAACCGTTACGGGATTACATTGGTTGGCGACTTATATTTGCCAAAGAATGTCCAAGGCAAAATGCTTGCGATTGCTGTTTCCGGTCCTTTCGGGGCGGTTAAAGAACAATCTTCCGGACTATATGCCCAAACAATGGCTGAGCGCGGATTTATCACGCTTGCCTTTGACCCGTCCTTTACAGGTGAAAGCGGTGGCAATGTGCGGGATGTGGCTTCCCCTGATATCAATACCGAGGATTTTTCTGCCGCTGTGGATTATCTGACGACTCTTCCCAATGTGGATGAAAACAAAATCGGCATTATCGGTATATGCGGTTGGGGTGGTT
>JAZLCF010000014.1:0-1553 GCA_045614105.1 Alphaproteobacteria bacterium
CTTCCACCATTGCTTTAATGGCCATCGGCGAGCGCGCATCCAGCGGTTTTACTTCCACCAGGCTGGTCATAAATTTAACCACCAACTTACTCATTTTTTGTTCGCTGATGGTAAATACAATTTGCTTGTCAATAAAGGCGGAAATCAACAACACATCCATAAAGGAGGTGTGGTTGGTCACAATCAACGCTCGCTTACCCGCTTTTTCCAAATTTTCCAGCCCTTGAATTTTGGTCTTGAATAATAAAGTCAGCACTTTACGAATCAGACGACGCCGATTGGCAACGGGCAGTAAGCGCACCATGTAAGCCGTGACAATCAAGTTGGCAAAGGCAAAAATAACGACAACGCCGACTAAACTAACCCCCAACAATCGTAAGCTGAGCACAACCAACAACGCGCCCGTTACGGTCACTGCATTGATCAGTCCGCTAAACGACATCGTGCGCCCCATCACTTTTTTGGGTGTATGCTTTTGAAGCAGTGTATAAAAAGGAATACTATACATGGCAAATAAAATACCAAAAGCCAATACATCTATAATGACACGCCAGTACCGAGCGTGTTTCGTCAATAATTTGAACACAGTGATAGCCTTGTCCACCTGAATGTTGGCGAGTGCGCGTGTCGCAAAGGCAAAGTCAAATAACGCCACTGAAATCAGGGCTCCCACTATCACAACTTGTGCGCCCAACGGCTGGCGTTTGGCAAAACGTGTGCTCAAATAGGCTCCGACAAAATAGCCAACAGGGAATACGCCCGCGGATAAAAAGGCCACTACAGACCAGCGTGCTTTTAAAATGATTTGGCCATATTCGCCGGACAGCATGAGCACCAACACGCCGATGACCCAGAACCAAGCGATGCCGATAATGTAGGCCCATTTGTCATATTGAAAGCGCAAGGATTTGCTGAGTTGATCAAAAACATCCAACGGATTTTTAACAATTGGCGCAGAGGCATCTGCGGCCGTTTGAGTAGGCAATAAAAGGGTAATGACAAAGCTTAAGACGGCCAATAATAAGGTGACCAAACACACGCGAACAGGGGCGATCTCTTGTTTTAAAACGAAAGAGAGAGCCAAGGCTGCTACAGCCGCGCCCAGCATGGTCATGCTTTTAATCCAAGCGTTGGCACGTACCCATTTTTTTTCAACCACTAAGTCGGGGATAAGGGAATAATTGGCGACGCGGATGCAGGCGGATAAAAATCCCATCATACCGGCAATCAATAAAAACAGGGAAATCGATTCCCAGCTGGAAGCCATCCAAGCGAAGCCCGCCAAAGCAATTTCCGCAGCGCGTGCCATCAGCAAAAATTTCTTTTTGGAAATTTTGTCAGCCCAGCTGCCAGCAAAAGTGCTGCCCACACAAAAGGTTAGGGCAAAAAAGATAGCGGCGGGAATTACCACAACGGGTGTTGAAACAGCCATTTGATAAGTGATAAAAAAGACAAAAAGCGTTCGCACGAAAGAATCATTTAAAGCTGATAAAAAATGAGAGCCTAATAAAGGTAAAAATTGCTTATTTAACGTATGTTCCGACATAAAAACT
>JAZLCF010000015.1:0-8976 GCA_045614105.1 Alphaproteobacteria bacterium
TTTGCCTTTATTAAAGCCATTCTTTACACAATCTTCTTTGCCACACTTGGGACATCTCATTCTCTTCCTCCTCTCTCTTGGTTAATTATACCCTCTATACCATACTTTCCTTACATTGTCAACCCCTTTTTAGCAATACCCAAAAAGATTGGATGAAAAATATTGATGTTGCAAATTATCAATAAATGAAGTAAGATGCTTAACATGAAACGGATAGGTCTTGTATTAATGATGAGCATTATTTTGGGTGGTTTGTGGATATACATAGATCATCGAGAAAATGATTGCCTATCGGCTGGAATATGCCCAAAAGGATATCAATTCAATTCTTGCGACTGGAAAGGGTGTGTTGTAGATGAAGACTCATGTCAAGGCCGAGGACGTTGGGATAAAAAGCAAGAAATTTGCTTCTTTAATATTTCTGTTTCGAGTGGATTTGAAAAAGAATCCTACGATCTGTTTAAAGAGTCCCAATTTGGTAATGGGTTTGCTATGATTAAAGACAGCTATGGCAAACGTTTGAATCCAAAACAAGATGAGCCAAATTACATTGATGGAATTATGGCAGCATCTGTCATGTTTGGCGAAATGGATTTATTAAGCATAAAGAAACAAGTCATAGATAGAATGGATAATCCAGAAGCTGAAAAAGATGAAGAGGGAATTTGGCGCCCTCTGTATGACGCTGTACGCAAAACACATGGCCATGAATATGATATGATAGATGCATGGGTATATTGGTTTATCTTTAACCCACAACTTGATAATCTTACCACTGAAACAAGCCCAGATCATGTGCGAGATGTTTCTATTTTAACAGCCGTATCTCGGGCAGATGTAAAATATTGGCATCAAAAAACTATGAGTTGTTTGAAGGAAAAAATGGCACCTGAAGAAATGCACGATTTAAATAAAAAATGGATTGATGCCACAGAAGATTGTTTGCACGAATACAATCAAGAAGTTAGCAAGATTGCGGCGGAAATATATCCACGGTTAAAAGCTTTGCCGCAACACTAAGAAATTCAATCTTTTGTTGCTAAGAAACGACAAACAAAGGAGGATCTAAACTCCTGTTCAAATTCTTTCATTTCATGGGCAAGTGGGTAGGCAATTTTGGACAATTCTTTATGGAGGGCTTTAATTTCCAGATGTCGTCCATATACCCGTTGGCCAATGCCTTTATTTGTCCAACCGCCCAAAGCGTTTTGATGTTCGGTGTGTAATCTTTTCTCTATGGCCTTGCATTCAAACGTATGCCTGAACGAGTGAAACACTTTATCGGGTGAGGAGATACCAATTCTATCCAAATACCTGGCAAACCAACCTTGAATAATCCGTCCATAACCGTTTCTTTTTGTGTTGGTTAAACAAGAAAAGACTTTATGTTCCCCGTGTTCTTGTTGATATTTAACATAATCTAAAAAGCCCAGTTGTTTCAAGGCGGGGTGGATAGGAATAATCCTATCAGATGCTTCTGTTTTAACGAATTTATCCACAGAATCTGCGCAAATGTGAAAACAAGACACACCCTTTTGAACAATAATATCGGAAATGTTTAACTGACAAATCTCATTTTGGCGACACCCTTGATACAAAGCAATTAAAGGTATCCAAAACTTTGCTTGATTGCGCCGGTGTGCTGGATTGGGATACGTATTTGGATTAAAAATTTTTTTCAATTCCTCATCAGTAAAAGGGAAACGATGGTTTCGTTGGCAATTTTGCGGCAAATCTATCATTTCATTAAAAGCGTTGGCGATAATCTTTTCACGTACGGCAAAGCGCATAAATTCTCGGAAAGTGATAAGATGACGCCGAATTGTTGAATTGCATAAGGAATCGTTTGTCATACGTAAGATTTTATCTTTGTGATTGCCCCAGTGCCTTGAAACATTGTACAGCCTTTCCGTTATAAACAAACAATCTTTTTCTGTAATGTCTTCAATATAATCCTTGCGCAAAATCGTAAATATCAAAAACAAACTGCGCTTGTTGGCATCCAAACTGCTTGGCCGCATAACCTTTTTGTTTGCCTTGTGTGTCAGGAATCTTTTCATTACCTTTTGCCACGGTGTCTTGTGTTGGTTTTGTTTGGACTGACTCCTTTTGTTATAATCAATCAGGCCTAATGATTTAAACCAAGCGATATCTAATTGGTTGTTTTCCGTTGTCATTTCAGAGGAGAGTTGTGTTTGTACAAAAACAGACTGAAGCGTTGGCGCTGGATCTTTTTTAATAAAGGCTTTTAGGTAATCTTTTAAGGATTGTATAGTTTGCTCTCCAATTTGAAAAGGAAGGAGCGTTTGAGCGGTTATCTGTTCTAATTTGCCAAACAAGTCATCAGTTTTATCCTTAAACAAAAGTGTACACATATATTCAAAAGCCATACAAAATTGTTGAATTTTCCACAATTCTGTTTTCCATCTTGTCGTGGCAATTTTGAAGTCTGCTGTTTGGAGTGAATAACGAATTTCCCTGCATCTTGCAAACGGATGAAGGTGTTTGGCCAATGCAACCCGCATATAGTATGAATGTCCTTTGAAAATCAAGTATGGGTATTTTATGCTCATTGTCCTCCTGTCATGGCCGTCTGGACGGTCAAATGGATAGACTGGGTTCCGTGACCACCCATCAATAAAAGCCAAAAGTATTGCTGTTGCTCCCGTCCATTTGTCTTCAATGGATTGTTCGTGTAGGTGTCACACTTGGACTCGTGGTTGACCAACCTGTCTGAACTTTGAAAAATTACAAAAAAGCACGAAAAAAACGCCTTATAAAACAAGGCGTTATTTTGAAAATGGTGGGCGATCAGGGACTCGAACCCTGGGCCCACTGATTAAGAGTCAGTTGCTCTACCAACTGAGCTAATCGCCCCACCCAAGGAAGAACAATGATATTATACTGCACTTTCACAAAAAATGCAAAGGATTTTTTCAAAAAGCATTTAATCCGATTTTTTCACAAACAAATTACAGTGACAATGTCCCATTTCGGCCACTTCCTGTACATGTTCCTTGCACGGACAATAACCACGCGAAACATCACAGGGGCAATGTCCATCACACGCCGTTAAACAACGCTTGATAATTTTATCTGCAAACGGAGACAGCTGCCATCCCTTCGCCGCCGCATAAAGCTCTGCGATATGTTTAAAATGCTCAATATCCATTTTGACCTCCTTTTAAAAATAACTGAGTGAAAGAGCCTGAACAATAGCCAAAACAAAGCCTGCTAGGATACCTGCAGTAATATCATCCATCATCACCCCCATAGGATTCTTACGTCTATCCCAAAAGGCAACAGGGCCAAATTTGCAGATATCAAAAAAGCGGAACAGTGCAAAACCCAAAAAGAGCATTGGCCAATGCATTAAACAAGGAATAACCACCAAAAAAGTTGTCAACTGTCCAGCCACTTCATCCACAATCACACAACCAGGATCTTTTTCAACCTTGTCAGCCGTAAATTGTTGAATAGCAATCAATCCCGCTCCGCAAAAAAACAAAGTCACTCCCCACAACAGATAAATGCTCAGACTGCTTACAAAATAAGCGATTGGCAAAGCGATCAAAGCGCCCAATGTCCCAGCCCCCTTCGGGAAATACCCCACAGGCCCCAGCGTTGCCAAAGGCGCCAAAGACCATGTCTGCGGATTCCGCCAATGGAATTTTTTCTTTGAGGACAACCGTGCCCCGTTTTTTTTTGTATGTTGTTTGTGTTTTTTAACCATTGTTATCTCCTAAGTTCACGGGATTATTTTCAGTTGACTCTTCTGTCTCAGGTTCTGTCTGTCCTTCTGTATTCTCCATCGCCTCATAGGACGGCGGGAAAAGTGAAAAATTTGAAATCAGCAAATCACGTATAGTCTGAACATCGGGCATAGTTGCAGGCTGATCTGTCGCAATTGTGATATGATGTTGCTGTAAATAAGGTAAAGCCTCCACGCTATTTTGAATTGTACCACGCATTAAAACAATTGTTGGAATCAAAGTAGAATCCGGCTCCATTTTTTCCAAAGCGGCTGCTTGTTTCAGCAATATCAAACACGGCTGGATAGTATGACCAGTTTCATCCGTCCATACAGATTCTTCAATAGGTGCCCTTGTATCCACCGTCCACGTATGCGGCTCACTTAAGATTGTACATAAAATGGCACGTGTATCAGACGAATAAACCAAATCTATATTTTTGCCTTCCAAAGACACATGCTTAAATGCCATCATATCTAAGTCTGGTTCCAAATTAGATAGCGCCTCCAAATCTTTAACTTTTTGCGACACAGGAGCAGCAGGCACAGCCGCCCCCAAATTGGGGTGCACAACATTTTGACTCGTACTATTGCCTTGGTCATTTGTAGGCTCAACACTTAAAATCGCTTGATTTTGCACCCGCATACGCGCAGGGACAGGTTGACTTTGTTGCGGTCTGTCACCAGCTTGACCAACTTGAACGGCTGGTTCAGAATTCTTTTGAACAGGCTTTTTTCTGAGACTGAAAATTTTATTCAAGAAGCTGCCCCATAACCATAACCACATCGCCGTTGCAAAACCAGCAGAAAAACAGCTCCACAAAGCCAAATTTCTCCAATTGATACGCTGAATCAAATTTAAATGTGTATACCGATCAAAGCACCAAAGGACGGCGGCCTCCACGCCTATCCCCGTGATCAGTATAATCATCCCCCTTTTTACATACTGTTGCATTGCATCAAGTCCCTTCTAGCTAAGTTTCCTTTATTTTTAGAATCAAATATGTTGAGCAAGGAAGGCATACCATTCTTTAAACAGGCAAACTGCGCCTTAAGATCCGTACGCTGTGTTTCAAAAGTTTTCCAAAGGCGGTGTTTGGGCGTAATAATTTTCTCGTTCGTGATAGTTCCCACCACATAACGCACAATCATCTTTTGTTGTCCTTCGCAATAGGTGATAGAACCTTTTGGTCCTTTCTCTGTATCCGCCATAAAACGCGTAATGGATCCGCTTTGTTCATCTATAGCATCTGCATATTGATATCGTCCTTTACTACAGTGAATCGTTACATCTTTCGGGATATCATCATCGTCACGATTTTGAGCCTCCATCGCGGCTAAAATCTTGTTCTCCTGTTCTTTGGATACAGCCTCCAAATCATGAGGATTCCTGGCTGGCTCCAAGCCATACATTTTAATGGGAGTATCACTCAAGGTTTCAGGCGTTGAAGTGTAGAGCACATTCTTCATACTCTTCACCTTAACCAGTTTTCCAATCAGTTGCTTCGCTGCGGCAATATCATCCGGCAACCAGATGGTATCACCATGCATCAAGGATTCAAACTTCTTGCGACGCTCATCATCGGACAGTCTCGTATCAGAAATAATCGTTTCAACCGCTTTGACTAAAGCATTATTTTTGACAGATAAATCCGCCACATCATAAGCATAATGGAAAGAAGTCTTTTTTTCGCCAGGATTAGCCCCTTTTAATTTGTCATACAGTTCTGTAAAATCTGGGGCCACTTCACCTAAAAGAGATGTCCCGTCTGGTGCTCGTGGCTGTTTATCACCAATGGCATCAATCTGCTTATTCACATCCCCCAGTATTTTATCACCCTGTGGCATTGTCTTTAAAATTGCATCTATTTTGGGATTACCTCTATCTCTGGCATGTTTCATAATAAACGGACGCAGCTGTTCTAATTGCGCATCAAGAACCTTTCTTTGAGCCTCCAAAGTAGCACGTTGTAATTCATACCTGGGATCTTTTGGATCCAAAGTGGCCCATTTGATCTCCCACTCATCCAACAAAGTATATAAGGCTTGACTTTTCAGGTCCTTATCTTTCATTATACTTAATTCTTGCTTCATCTCAGCCTGAAATGCCTGAGCTTGTCTTGTCAAATTTAACGCCTCAATAACATCTCCCACTGTACGACCAGAACCTTCCCCACGATCTCCTCCATCCGATCGTCCATCAGGCGGCGGTGGCGTTCCATGCTCTGAATCAGGAACTGGAGGCGGCTCAGAAGACGGTTCTCCCTCTTTGCCTCCCTTTTGCGGAATATTATTTGCCCAATCCTTTAAGAATTTGGCCAAACCAGAAGCAACTGCATTTGTGTAGTCAAGAGGAAAGAATGCCGTCTGTTCCAAAAGATTGGTAAACTGCTCTTCCAGCGTTTTACCGTTCAGCAAAGCCGACTTTTGCCAAGCGTCAAGTGTATCAAATAAAGGATTCAAACCTACTTGTTGAAAAAATTTACCTGGAAGGGTTTGATTCCAAACTCCCTTATCCTTCAGATCTTTCTTGGTCTCACCCTGCAATTTACTGCGCAGCAGGGCCGAGTATGGACCCGGAATTTGAATAGCCTTGCCATCAGAGATCCACTCATCAGGAATATCCTTATCCAGCATCTTTTTTAAGTCTGATTTAATTTGTGTTAAAAGGCCAGATGAGCATTTTAGACCATCATCCAATGACAAATTAAATACCATATTGCCACCGTTATCTTTCCAGTTCAATATGCTTTTGTGGTCAACAAATTTTTTAACGGCAATAGCTGGCTCCCCCGTTGCCCACGCAAGCTCGTCTGCGACATCTTTAAACTTCTGAAATTCCGCAGGAGAAACATGGGTTTGCATTGCATACAGTTCCTCTACGAGACTACTGTTGGCCTTTGCAAAATCACTTAAAGCACGAGAATCACGCTTGACCTGATGATACTTTTTTACAAATTTTGCTGCTTTTTTCCCAAACCTTTTTTCTTCTGATGATGCCATAAATCCTCCTTTAACTTTACAAAAACACCTTACAGCACTTACTTATAAGTTGAAGTCTAACACATTTTTCCATTTTGTCAATATGATTTTAAACAAAAAAGTTGCTTTTCAAAAAAAAGCTGTTATACTTGAGAAAAAAGCTAGGGAGGATTGATGAAATTTTTTTTACGACTCTTGTTGATTGCCATCATGATAGGCGCACCTGTTTACGCACAAGCAGGAAGCTCTATTTTATTAAAAACGCTAAAATTTTTCGAACCTTGCTGGTTTTGTGGTCCCTTTGGCACCATCTTTGATACCATCAATTCCATTATAACGACCATGTGTTCAAGTCTACGTCCCTTATTTTTCTTCATCTTGGGCTTGTTTTTTTTATTTTGGTTGCTCTTTCGTGTTGGAAAAGTCGTACTGGATATTACAAGTGCTGGAGATACACAATTAGTTCCAGATTTGTTTAAGCAAATTTTACGTGTTATGGTTGCATCCCTTTTATTGACATTTTATTATGAAGTCTTTGACCGTATCATCACCCCTGTCTTAGACATGGCCTTGAATATCGGCAATACTATTTATTTGGATCAACAATCAGGCAAAAAAGTCTCCGCCATGCGCTCGGGTCCTGCGGCGGCCGTCTCAAGGACAGATACCTCCTTATGTCCAGAATATACACAGGCAAAAAAACAACTCACATTTGATACAAAAAAACAACTTTATCCCGATACGCTCAAACAATCTTTTGTATGCTATATCAAAATTGGGCACGTTGCTATGACAACGGGTATGGCTATAGGAGCCACTGCCATTCAGGGATGGTCAAACCTGTCAGGGCTTGGTAAATTCAGACATCCGGCTTTACTTTTTATCGGGATCTTTTTATTTGGAGCCTTCTTTTGGATATTATTGGCATTTCCAACAAAGTTGATTGATCCGTTATTGACACTGACATTTGTTTCAGCGTTGTATCCTGTCTGGGTTGTCTGTTGGGCTTTTGCAGGCACACGACAACACTTTGACAAAGCACGCGGCATGTTCATTGGTGTTTTGGTTCATTTAGTCGTGATTGCCTTAATCGCCAGATTGGCCATGGAAATTATGAATAGTGCCCTTGGTTCTAAAGCCACACAAACCAGATTGATCAACAGATTATTAAATGGTGAAGACACCTATACAGTTTTCACAACCACACGCGGTTTTGACCTGACTGGGGTTGCCGTTCTCATGACAATGGCCTTAGCATGGCTGGCGGTTAAGATGTTTGAAAAAGCCGTCCCACTATCCAATCAATTTGGTCAAGTTTTCAACTTTGGCATAAATGATAAAGCACAAGAATTCAGCACAAAAATCACCAAAGGAGCTACTGCATTTACCAAAAACACTGTTGCTGCTGGAGCACATCTGACTCGTGGCGCATGGAAACGAGCGGCCTCGCGTGATGACGCATTGGGTAAAGTGACACGTGGACTTTCCAGTGCTACCGTAGGAGCTGGTGTCGGTTTAGCCGCTTTGGCCGCAGCTCCCGCGATTTTACCTGCCGCCCTACCCGCCGTAGGGGCCTATCTTGCATCAGCGGGTGCTGGCGGTGTTGCAGCTGCCGTGGCGCGTCGCTTTATGCCTAAACCTCAAAAAGGAACGGGTAAAACGCCAACACCACCACCTGCCAATACACCACCTCAAATTGAAGAATCTGAAGATGCAAATCATAAGTGGCGGACGGATCGGCTCACCAGAAAATCTATGGCTCACGATAAGAACACAGGTCTTTTGGAAAATTATGATCAAATCAATAAAACTTATCAAGAAACCGATACAAGATCAGGCAATCAAAACACTTTTGATGGCAGACGAAACTCAGGAACCTTTAATGGAGATGCTTATACATTCACCAAAGATCCAAGGGATAATTCCATCACAGCCACTCTAAGAGGGGGCACATATATTACAGATCAAAATAATATTATTACAGAAGCAGGAACAGGCATTGCGGTCACAGATCCAGCTCTTTTGCAACAAATTAGAGATCTGAATAATTTTATACAGCATGTGGAAACTCGAATTAGCGAGCATGAAGCGAAATTAGGCCCACCGCACCCATAGGATTTTAGATGAAAAAACCAGCAATACTTAAATCTGTTTTTTCTTTGCTATTGATTGTGACCGCTGGGCTGTTTCTATGCTCGTGTGCAGGTAGTACGTTAAGACAAGGCGCAGATCAATGGACAGCA
>JAZLCF010000016.1:0-15044 GCA_045614105.1 Alphaproteobacteria bacterium
GATTGATCATAACCGGCAAATCACGGTACGAGTCCACCCACTTAGAAAAAGAATCAGCAATAATGGTTTCCGAGGTCGGCCGCACGATTAAAGGCTCCTCCAACTTTCCATCAGGGGTCAGCTTGCCATCCTTCATCGTCAAACGACTGTGCGTGACAATAGCCATTTCTTTGGCAAAGCCCTCCACATGTTCAGCCTCTTTTTGAAAATAGCTGAGTGGAATAAACAAAGGGAAATAGCAATTTTCGTGACCTGTTTCTTTAATCTTGTCGTCTAAAACACGTTGAATCCGCTCCCAAATACCATAGCCCCATGGCTTGATGACCATACAGCCCGGCGAAGAAGATACTTCGGCCATATCGGCAGCTGTAATTACATTCTGATACCATTCTGGATAATTGCTTGCTCTGGTGTTTTGTAAAGTCATGTGCACGTTCCTTTTTGTTTTCACACTAAAAATATGATAATGTATTGTATCATTTTTCCCTTTGTTTTGTCAAGGGAAAAGATATCCGCCTGTTTATGAAATACAGGAGAAATTAAAAAACACAAAAAAGAAGTTGACTTTCTAACATATAGTGCTTTATACTGGCCTGGCATGGCGTTTCATGTGATGCCGCCGTGCGGGACGTAGAACTCCCTATTTTGATACCCTGATACAGGGATAAGTATAGTTATACCAGCCATTGGCTGGATGACGGCAAAATAAGCCGTCAGGTAAATATGCTGTACTATCTTCGTCAAAATATAGGTTCTAACGTCCAGTCACTTTTGCATCACAAGTGAATAGACAAGGAGTCAAAAATGGCAATAAAGGAAAGATTAGCAAAAAACAACACACTGACGGAAGAACAAATAGAACGTGGTCTTAGCCTGGCACACGCACCAAGACTTCCCAGAAAAATCACAGGTTTATTGGCACCAGAAGTGGACAAAAATATCACTAACTTGACCAATGAGGGATTGAAAGATGCTCTGCAAGCCACCGCCAGATGGGCAGATACTCTACATAAGTTACAAAAAGCAGGATTAGACCTTGGCCATGGAGATGAGTCAACCAAGCACAAACTAAAAATACTAACTGTTGTCAGTTCAACACTTATCTCAGAATACGCTGCACGTCATTGGGTTGATATTTCCGAATCCGAACTAAAAAGAAATCCTGAAAAATTGTTAGATCAGGTTTGTTCCCAACTAAATCATGGAGACTGGCAATCAACTGCAGATAGTCCTATTCTGAATCTAGATGCTGAAAAAACTTTAGCCCGTTTCTTATTAGATCCAAACGCTTATAAGAAAATACAAGTCGGACGAAATAAATTGACACAAAGGCAGTTAGATTGGGCTATAAGTCAAATATATGAGCCCTCTTCCAGATAATAAACTTTTTCCCTCTCAAACGAGAGGGAATTTTTTATACGAGTTCGGCTTTTAAGGCAGTAGCAGTGGCGCCTGTCACACGGACACGCACAATTTCACCCAACATTTTCGCGGGGGCTTTCACGACCGTCCCTTGCATATAGGGGCTATACCCCAACAATTGCCCGCGTACTTTGCCTTTTTCCGTCAACAAGACATCAAATTCTTTACCCACAGTTGCCTCATTAAAGGCACGCTGTTGCTTTAATAACAACGCTTGCAACTTCATCAAACGCTGCGTTTTGACATCCTCGGGAATTTGATTTTTCATCAAGCTGGCAGGCGTTCCAGGGCGCGCGCTAAACTTGAACGAATACGAACTGGCATAGCCCACACGTTGCACCAACGCCAAAGTTTCCTCAAAATCCTCCTCTGTTTCCCCGGGGAATCCCACAATAAAATCGGAAGAAATCGCGATATCTGGGCGCACTTTGCGAAACTTTGCTACAATTTTTTCATACTCTTTCACCGTATATTGACGATTCATCGCTTTCAAGGTTTTATCGGATCCCGCCTGGATCGGCAAGTGAATATAGGGCATCAACTTGGGTGTATCTTTATGCGCATTGATCAGGTTTTGCGTCATCTCGCTGGGATACGAGGTGGTATAGCGAATCCGCTTCAAGCCCTGAATCTTGGCCACCTCGCGAATCAAATCGCCCAAATCCTTGCCTTTATCACCATGCCAACCATTTACATTTTGACCCAACAGCATAATTTCCTTTGCGCCAGCCTTGACCAAAGCTTTCGCCTCGGCAATAATTTCCTTGGATGGGCGAGAATACTCACATCCGCGCGTATAAGGCACAACACAATAAGCACAAAAATGATCACAGCCCTCTTGCACCGCCAAAAAAGCCGACGCGGCACTTGTTTGTGGCGATGGTAAAAAATCAAACTTAGACTCGGCGGGAAAATCTGCTTTTAACACACGCCCTTTGGCGCGATTAAATTCGGCAATCAATTCGGGCAATAGATGATAATTTTGTGGACCAATCGCAATATCTATCAACGATGAGCGACGCAAGATTTCCGTGCCATCCGCTTGCACCACGCAACCGGCCACCACAACTAACGCATTTTTCTTTTTTTCGCGCCCTAAACGTCCCAACTCGGAAAATAATTTTTCGCTAGCCTTTTCACGAATATGACACGTATTCACCAAAATCACATCCGCTTTGGAGGGCATATCTGTTTCAGAAAAACCATGCACCGCCAATGCGTCTTTCATCCGCTTGGAATCATAAACATTCATTTGGCAACCAAAGGTTTTAATAAACAGTTTTGGCACTTTACTTGTCCTGTTGTCTATATTGTCTTACTTTTTCCTGAAAATCTTTCAGCATCTGATTGCGTCGAAAGGCATCTGCTTGTCCTTGGGTAGGATAAAGTATTGCCACAAATAAACGGTACTCATCATCCGACAAAATCTGTCTTGCCATCTCCAACAACTTGCGCTTTTTCCATTGCGTTGCTTGTTGACTCAATTGGCGCTTTTTTTGCTCATCTATGTTATAATTATTCAATAAAGTTTTTGCAAAAGCGGGGGCCTCCAACACCTGCGTTGGATAGTACCATTTGTTTGAGGCCTTTTCATTCGCTAACATCAATAACACATAAGGATGCACCAACTCGCCTGAAAAATCACCCTCCTGTTTTTGATTGATAGGAGTCGACATCTCGGTCACAGGACTGATAGAGGCTAAATAATCATACAAGTCCGATCGACCCTCTCGGCTTTGATCCAATTCCATATAGAGCTGAGCCAAACGTGCTTGAGAGGCAGCATTTCCATTATCTGCGGATAACTGATAATAAAACAATGCTTTTTTCAAATCTTTCGATACATTGTCACTGCCTGTATCATAAATCTTTGCTAGTTTTGCTTGAGAATCATCATCATTCATAGTTTCGGCACAATGTTTATATAAAGGAAGCAATTGTCCTTCTTTTAAAAAAGATCCTGCTTGTTCCGCAAGAGGGCAATTAGCAACGGCCACACCAGAAACTAAAAAGCTGCACAGCATTAAAAAAAGTTTCATTATGCCTCCTTTTGATCTCCCCTTAAAATGTCACCTCTATCCATTGCACATTATCTGGGGCAGGCTGATATGTACCAAAGAAAGGTAATATTTCTCCTGCTGGCAAGGAAGTATCTGTTAGATAAATTTCTTTTTCAAATAACACCTGCCCTTGCGCATCATAGGCAAAAGCACGCACTTTTTTTGGCAATTTCATTGATTGTGTTGTTGGATTCTTTAAAACTCCTTCAATACTAACTTCCAACTCCTCACCTTGCTTTTTTTCAAAACGCACAGATTGAATTTGTGGCAACATCACAACTTGAGGAGTTTCTTTGATGTATTTATCAACATCCTGAACAGACACAGCAATCGGTTTTGTCTTTTGGGGAAGTACTTGTGGATAAGAGCGCACAGGGGCATCTTGACGCTTCATTAAAGCAGATGGAGCAGCCCTCCAATGACCAAATAAAACATCACGATAGACAACCCCCACTAAAACAAAAGAAATCAGCACAATAACGCTTAACAACAACCACAAAAAACTCACCCCACGTTTTCTTTGCTCAGTCGCCTCCGCCGCCACAGGCATAAAAGGTTGTGGCACTTCCTCTGGCTGGAAAACATTATCTTCCGCAAATACAGACGCCTCCATTGGCTCTTCTTCCGGCACAGGATTTACCTCAATTTGCTGCGAAGATTCGAACAAATCATCCACTCTATCTTGCTGATTCTGATCATCTAAAACAAAAAGATGCTGACAATTAGAACACTTCAGTTTCTTTCCCGCGGGAATATGCATCCCCTCTGGAATTTCATACTGAACAGAACATTTTGGACATACAATCAACATTTTTATCTTTCCCTTTTTAAAAAAATAGTGTAAATATAATATAACTGAATAAAAAAAAAGATACAACTGTTTTATCAATTAAAAGGAGGAAAAATGTCAATTCGGGAAAACCTGTCGCCCTACATCGCAGAATTTAATGGTGTTTCCTTGCGCTATAACAAAGGGCCAGAAATCTTGAAAGACATCAACTTTCAATTAAAACCTCGTATGTTTTATTTTATGACAGGAGAAAGTGGCGCTGGCAAAACGTCTCTACTCAGCTTACTATATTTACATTTAGAACCAACCAAGGGGCGCGTACGCTTGTTTGGGCAAGCAATCGATATGATGTCTCGCAGTACAAAAGCACAAATTCGGCGTCAAATTGGGGTTGTCTTTCAAGATTATCGCCTTTTTCACCATCTAAATGCCTTTGATAACGTGGCTTTACCTTTGCGACTGGCTGGCGAAAAAGAATCTGATATAAAAAAGCACGTTTCAGAATTGTTAGCGTGGGTTGGCTTGGAAAAGCAAATGAAATCTTATCCTGAAGAGTTATCTGGAGGAGAACAACAACGCATTGCCATTGCTCGTGCGGTCATTCACAAACCAACCCTGTTGTTGGCCGATGAGCCCACAGGAAATGTGGATGATGTGATGGCCAAACGCTTGATGTATTTATTTTTAGAGCTGAACAAATTGGGGACAACAGTTGTGGTTGCCACGCATAATACAGGATTAGTTCAAAACTTTCGCTTTCCGCAATTACACCTTGCCAACGGACATTTAAAAGAGATGGGCAATACGGAATCTTACACAGAAATGGCATCTAAAATTTTTAAACGGGAGGGGAACGATGAGTAAGAAATCAGATTTTCTTTTTAAGAAAGGGACCTCTCAATTTTTTTTACCATGGATTTGCGGATTGATGGTATTTATCTCCACTCTGATCACCATTGCTGGCATCACTGCTCATAATTCCTTGCAATTATGGCAAAAAAGTGTTGCCGCCTCCTTAACTGTACAAATTCCAACTTACGATGACAACGGCAATGCAAGGAATGAGCTTGTCTATAAGGATATTGAAGCAGCCTTGATGTTGCTGCGCACAACGCCTGGCGTTTTAGGGGCCATTGTGTTAAATGAAGAACAAATGCAGGAACTCATGATGCCATGGTTGGGTTCAGACGCTGCTCTCAGCGAACTACCGCTGCCTAAACTGATAGATGTCAATGTTGATACCACGCATCCACCTTTATTAGAACAGCTGCAAGCAGATTTAGCGGAACAAGTGCCTGGGGCCGTTTTGGATAGTCATCGCATTTGGTTGGCTGATTTGATGAAACTGGCACACGCCTTGTTGACCTTAATTGGCTGTGTATTGATCCTCTTATTTACCACCATTACAATTGCCATTATTTATATCACCAATGCCAGCCTAAGCATTCAAGAATATGAATTATCGTTGGTGCATATGTTGGGTGCACGAGATTTATACGTCACGAATCGGTATGCTTGGCACAATTTCAAACGTGCACTCATAGGCAGTTTAATTGGATTTTTTATTGCTTTACCCGTTATTTTGGGCATCGCTGTTTTTTTACGTTCCATCTCTGAACAAATTTTACAAAGTGGTCTGCAACCCATTCAATGGCTCTATTTATTCTTGATTCCATTGAGCGTCGCTTGCTTAGCCTTTATCACCACCTTTCAAACTGTTTGGAAATTTTTAAAGCGCTTCTTATGAAACAATTATTTCCGTGTGTCTTTTATCTTGTTGCGATTCTTGTTCCTATCTGGTTAATTGGCTTTGGGGTGTTTGTTTTGTATGTTTTTAGCTTTCAATTTTCCACCCTGCCTCAAACGGACGGCATTGTGGCGTGGACTGGAGGTGAATACCGCATTCAAACAGCCCTGAAACTATTGGAGCAAAATCAAGCCAACAAATTGCTGATATCTGGCGTCAATAAAAAGGTCGCTCCCCCTGATTTTTTGGGCAATATCACACCTGAAACACACGCTAAAATAGACTTGGGTTATCAAGCCACCACGACACAAGAAAATGCATTGGAAACCGCCGATTGGGTTTATAAAAACCATTATCACTCTGTCACTTTGGTGACCAGCTTTTACCACATGCCGCGCAGCCTGTTGGAATTTAGACACGCGCTTCCCAATACAACAGTTTATGCTTACCCCATTTGGCCAAAGGATTTCACTGAATCCGTTTCATGGATTCATACGCGTTCCGCTTTTCATTTGTTGATGGAATACCATAAATTTTTGATTGTCAAATTAAAGTATTTTTTAGAAAGGATTTAGCATGGTTTTAGCGCGTTCTATTATATTCACAATTTGTTATTACATTTATTCGTTGATTGTCTTTGTGTTGATGATTCCAACATTTTTTTTGCCGCGCAAGTGGGCAATGATTATGCCTATTGTGTGGACGGGAGGCGGCATTAAATTATTGGAGTGGATTTGCAACATCCACCTCAACATTGAAGGCAAAGAAAATCTACCGCAAAAGAATGGCTACATCGTTGCCTCCAAGCACGAATCGGCCATGGAGACAAGCATATTTCATAATGTCGTCCCTGAAACATTTTATATTTTTAAAAAGGAATTGCTGTGGGTGCCCTTTGCGGGCTTGTATGGGCTTAAAACAGGCTGTGTACCGATTGACAGAAAAGGCGGTGGCACAGCCTTGCGCAAAATGTTAAAAGCTTCCATCAAGCGCTTTCAAAATGGACAAAATATGGTGATTTTCCCCGAGGGTACGCGTACACCCCCTGATCAAGAAAACACCAAACCTTACAGCCCAGGCATTGCCCTCATTTACGAAAGCTGTCAGGTTCCCGTCGTTCCCGTTGCTTTGAATACAGGCTATGTGTGGCCGAAAAACAGCTTTATGCGCTATCCAGGCACAGTGACAGTACGCATCTTAAAACCCATTGAACCAGGTCTACCCAAACGCGAATTTTTAAAGATTTTACAAGAACAAATTGAATCCGCCCAAAAAGTCTTACCGCCCCCTTATACACTTAAAGGAAAAAAATGCAACTAAAAAATCATATTATCTTGGGGCTTTATTCCGATCCATCGGCGCTTTCGTTGGAATTGGCTGTGGTGGAAACGGATGGGCTGGACATCAAAAAAGTCCACCATACGTCCATCAGCCCTTATCCTCACGAGTTGATTGAGCAACTGCATACCTATCTGACGGCAAAAAAGTGGAACAAAAAATTGTTTAACCAACTGGGCAGGGAAGTCACGCAGTTTTTTATTCAAGAGGCCGAGTCGCTGTTGGCCCAAATGCATGCCCAAGGAATTCAGGTCGATTTTATCGGTCTGTCCGGTCATCCTGCCTTGCACGATCCCGAGCAAAAACTCCACCAAACCTTTGGAAATGCGGAACAAATTGCCAACGCCTTGCATAAGCCTGTTGTTCATCATTTTGTGAAAGAGGATATCAATGCGGGCGGTGTCGGTTCGCCCCTGTTGGCTACCTTTTGGGCCACATTGTGTCAACACATGCAAAAACCTCTGGCCATCGTCGGGTTGGGCGGCGTCACGCATTTGGTGGCTCTTGGGTCGGTGGGCGAGATAATTGGCTTTGATGTGGGCGCTGGGCTTTCACTGTTGGATAATTGGATTTTTAAGCGCACGGGCGAAGAGTTGGACTTTAACGGTACGCTGTCCGCAAAAGGCAAAGTGGATGCGCGTGTGCTGAAAAAACTACTCTCCTTTCCATATTTAGCTAAACAGCCGCCTAAATCCGTACGTCGCGCCGATTTTGCCTCAATGTTGGAGCATGTGGCGGGCCTTTCCACCGAGGATGGGGCGGCCACATTGACGGCCTTTACCGCCCAAAGCATTGTTCAGGCGCAACAGTTCCTGCCCACACCACCACAACAATGGATCTTTATCGGTGGCGGCACAAATAACGCCACTTTGATGTTGCAACTGGCACAAGCTTTACCGAATGTCACGACTGCACAAAAGGCTCTGCCCTACACGCAAGCACTGAACGCCATGGGATTTGCATTTATTACGGCGCGATACTTGATGGGATTACCGATTTCTTTGCCCAGCACAACCGGTGTTAAAGAACCTTTTGCGGGTGGGGAATTGACCCAACCTGCGGAATAAAGCCCGCCTCTCCTCAACAAAAAAGTAAATAAATGGTTAAAAACTAAAAAAAGTTTGGATTTTTTTAAAAAAAAGTGCATTTTTTGCTTTTTTTTGTTGATTTTTCGGCAAAAAGCTGTTCCAATAAGTTTGTTAAATGCGTAAAAACTTATCCTAAACGCTGAGTACATAATGTAAATTATGCAACATTCGGTGAAAAGATGGGCAAAAAGCGCAACCGTTTAATTATAAAGAAAGGAAAATATAAAATGACAAATACAAATGAATCCGGCCGTTCTATGGTTGAAATGTTGGGCGTTCTGGCCATCATCGGCGTTCTGTCCGTGATGGGTATTGCAGGATACACTCAAGCCATGAAGAAATACAAGACAAATGAAGCTGTTGCTACAATTTCAATGGCGGCTATGTTGTGTGTGACAGGCCAAGCCTCAACGTCAAGTATGACCAGTTTGCAAAATGACTATGTTAAAACTTTAACATGTAATGCTAACGGATCAGTGACGTATACCCTTGGAGATGGAGTAGATAGCTCCACAGTCGAAACGGCGCTTGGTCCTTCCCCATACAAAATTTCCTAAAAGGAAGGAGAATATAACATGACAAAAACAAATGAATCCGGCCGTTCTATGGTTGAAATGTTGGGTGTTCTGGCCATCATCGGCGTGTTGTCCGTGATGGGCATCGCAGGATACACCCAAGCCATGAAGAAATATAGACTTAATGAAGCGGTTGCGTCTGTTTCAATGGCGGCTATGCTCTGTGGTTCTGGTCAAGGTCTTGGTACTACATTTCAGGGTAAATATGTGACTGTGAATTGTGGTAATGACGCAGCCACTAAACATTCGGCAGTGTGGTCGGATGCAGATGGATTTGCGGAGGCAGATTTAGATGCTGCTTTGGCCGCTGCAGCAGGAGACTATGACGCCTCGAAAAATACTTATACACTAGTTTCATAATTGAATAGCTGAAATGAAAACCCCTCCGATTTCTCGGAGGGTTTTCTTTTATTGTTACTGCTCATTCCTGCACAAGGTAATAAAAAACGTCCATAAAGCGGGGGAATTTCAACATGACCTGTAATCCATCGCGATGGATCAGCTCGTAGTACTTGCCCGCCGCATTATAGCAAATCAAGCTTTCCGTCGCGCGCCCCAACACTAATCGCTCGGCAAAAAACTTGCCCTTGGCATATTTTGTTTGATAGCCCTCCAACGTCGGCTGATCAAACACAGTTCCCGCACGCTCGTGCGCCAAACACGCAAAAAACTCCACGCCCTCAAACTGCAGTCCATCACTTTGTTCCAAAAACATCAAGTATCCCCTTGGAATACGCGGAAAACCACTTTTCACCAACGAAATGGAAATAGCTTGGGCAACGGGCAAAGGCACAGGAGGAAACACCAAAGCGCCCTTCATTTTCAGCTGAATCAACAAAGTGGAAAGCAACATCATTTCAGGCCCCCTTGTTGAAAGTGAATGACCTCTTTGGCCATCTCCGCCGCCCCATACGGCACATAGACAGCTGACTTGGGCACAGGCACATACAGCACAGCCGGACTTATCACACCTGCGTCCGTCACCATTTGTTGGTTGACAAAGTGGTGCAAATCCTCGTGAAAAGGATGCTGAGGAATCAACACTAAATTATGCGACACCAAAGCGCCGCCATACGCCAGCGGATATTTTAAATGCAATGTCCAATTGATGGGCAACTTGCCCTGAGCCAAATCAGAAATCTGATCATCAGACAACCCCGCCACACGCAGATCATCTTTATGCACAGTAGACAACTCGGCCATAAACAACTGTGCCTGAGTCTTAAACTGTTGCGCCTCAGCCTTAAAATCGTGTTCAAAAGAGCGGACCAACGACAATGCCACCAAATCCATATCGGACAAATTCGTTTTTTGAAACAGGCTCAACCAATGCGCCTCGCCACCATCCAGCGCTAAATTGCCCAGGGCCATATCCAATACATCCGATTGCTCCAATGGCTTTGAATCGGACTGAACCAACTGATCCCAATTCGCAAAAACATCTGCGCCATCTAATTCTACGTTTTTATTTTCTTGTGCCATGGCGCTTGTCCTTTGCTTTACGCTTGACCGTCAGGGCGGTCAGGAGCCCCCATCACACCACCCGCCGGAGGAAGCGCTTGTTGCTGCGCCGCCGCCACCTCCTGCTCTAACAAGCGCGCTTGCTCCTCTTGGAATTTTTGCCATTCAGCCAAACGCTGCTTCGCGATCCAAGGAGGAACATTAGAACTGGCAGGCAAATCTCCTTTTTTACGCATATTGTTATCCAAGAACCAGCGCGGATTATCCGATAAAATCGGCCGACTCATATGGCTTTGCACTAACACATACTGTTGCAAAGGATTCAAACTCATAATATCCGCCACTTGAATCACATTGGATTGTTGCATTTGGCGCGACACATTGCGCGTAAAGGAACTACCTTGTGGATTATTTAGACTCAAATCTAAACCTTCTTGCTTTGAATAACTCTTCACCTCAATTGTGGTATTACCGACCATCTCAACAAAACGCTTGGCGGTTTGCTCGTTGTTTTGGCTGAGAACAATCTTCACCGCTGTTGTGGAAATAATGGTTTCCAAATCATCCTTGCCGTATTTACCGGAAATCTGGCCTAAATCCTGACCAATCAGCAAATAAGATACTTTCATACCCCGACCAACCGCTGGTCCATCTTTCACAGCAGACAGCTTAGGCATTTGAGGGAATTCGTCCAACACAAACAAAATCGGATAAGGTCCAGTTTTCAACCCATCCGTCCCCACATGATTGGGCGGATTTGCAATCAAAAATTGGCTCATCAATTCAACAAAAATGCCCGTAATCACGCTGAGGGCGGCGGCATCAACCAAATCCACCGACAAATAAACCGTCACAGGCTTCATCTTGCCATCAGAGGGATCCACAATACCACGTAAATCACGGAACGTAAAATCACTGTGTTTTGTCCGAGCAATCACCGCCGCATTCTTAAAGATACTAATGCCTGCAAAAGCCGTAGACATCACCGATCCTCGTTCCTTATCTGGTGTATTGGACAACTGACTGAGCTCGGTCACCGCACGACGTGCATATCCGAATCGCCGACATTCCGCCACCGCCGCATCCAACACATCCTTCATAGGATCGGCATACAAGGCCGACTGATCCCCCTCATCCGAACGACGCTTTAAATCGGCAGCAATTTTCATACTCATATCCGTCCACCAATCTAAAATCATGGCAATACATGGCTCACATCCAAACCAACTTTGTGGTAAACCGTCCCACGTGCCAACCGGCGCATAATTCGCCAAACTTAAAGTGCCTTTTCTTAAATTATCCAAGGCCAAACGCGCATTCACATCTTGCATATCCATATAGTACGTTTCCAACACTGATCCATCTTCAGCATCAAAAGACCCCTCTTGTAATTTGCCCACAAAATAATCATTCGCCCGCGCCCGTTCACACTTTGAGGCAATAAAATGCAACAAGCCCGCCATCGCATTACGTCCAGCATTAGACCAGTGCGGATCTTGTCCCCCTGTTGCCTCGGGCACCAAAATCTTATTCATTGAGTCAATGTACATATCCCGAGCCGGTCCTAATGGTGGCAAACACTGAGGCGATAAAGGATTCCAACTTGGATAAAAAATACCTTTTTCAGGCTCATCCCCCTTACCCCAGTTGATAATAAACACAGGGCCTAAGCGAGCACGATACCCAGACGTTTGAAAACACAATTCTGGTTTTGGATCATTGATCACCATACTGACCCCATCAGATTCAAAAATTGTGGGCACAACCACACCTGCTGTCTTACCTGTCCCTGGTGGCGCACAAACTAACACAGAGAAGGTTTCAGATAACTTCATCAAGTGTCCTTTAAAGCGACCTACAACAGTACAAATACCCGCACCATCCAAACTGATTTGACTCATAGATTTAATATCTTCTAACGAGGCCAAACGTCCTTCCCCAAAGATATTAGGCATATTGCGATACGGATTCTTCAATAACTTTTTAATCAACAAAAATAAAAAAACAAAAATGGGCAGGAAGGGTACAAATAAACCTATGCCCAACGGCTGTGTCTGGAAATTATACCACCAGCGTGTATATCTGTTCAAAAAATAAGTCAAATGAATCGGCGCGTTTGTCCAAAATTCCAAGGCTTTACTGGCCGTTTCCGGCCCCCAGCCTAATGATAAAAACAAATAAAATGGGAAAACAACTAATGCTACCACATACGCAACACCAATTGATATCAGAATTGATTTAACAATATACCAACCAAATTTTCTCTGTTCTTCATACATTCTGTCCGTCATTTTTTATCCCCCATCAATAATTTTGTTATCACCTCTATATCTGACATGGACGCAGGCGTCACACTCTGAATTACCTCTGTTGCCGTTGGCAAATCCTCCAAACCGCCAATATCCGTTCTGGCCACCACAACATTCATCTCTTTCCAAACACGCATCATTTCCTCTGCATTGATAATATTTCCCTTTTCTTCAATCATGAAGGGAATAACATCTCTATCCGGTAATACAGATACAATTTTTTGTTTCAATCCATCCACACACTGTCTTAATTCATAAACAGGTGACACACGGTGATCAATTTCAGAAAACCACAAAGGCGCTTCACCATTGAAGGGTTCCTCTTCCGCCAGCCAATCCCCCGCTTCACGATCCATTAAAACAGCATAAACTTTGTCCGCACAAATGGCCACATAATCCAATGACAAAGTGGGGGTCACAATTCCTTTTAGCAGATGATATCCAGCATTTTGGAACAAGCCTGGGATGTCCTCTACAACAGGCTCTCGTTGAGGCAATTGAATATCATCCAATGGCTGTTCCTCAAAAGGAACTGTTGTTTCTTTCGTTTTCCAAGGATCATCAGCATTGGCCCCCACAGATGTTTGCGTAAAAACAGGCGCCGTTGCTTGAGGAGAAAACGTTGTGCGTCGTTCATCTAGCACAGGCGAAGAAACTGTTTGAAACAAACTGGTCATCCCCACAGAGTGCGCCACCGGTTTTGGTCTTGTCGCGGCATAAGCATCTTTTTTCTGAGGCACTGGTGGAACAGGTGGCGCCAACACAACCTTTTTCGTTTTCTTATTTTTCCCAAACAATTTCTTTTTAATAAAATTGACGGGAGCCAACAACCACTTCCAAAGGGTCTTCCATAATTTATACCACTTGATTCTCGCACACAGATACCACAAATACAAAAAAGTGGGCATTGCCAAAAACAATGTTAGCAAAAAAATCCAATCACTAGCCGAAGAGGGCGACCAACCTGTTTCAAATTCTTTGGCGACATGTTCCCATGATTTACTGGAAAAAAGGCGGAAGCGCCAATTAAATAAAAAGCCACGCAGCCACCATCCAAAAAACACGGCGGCCACGATACATCCAATTAAAATTTTTCTTTGCCATTCCTTTTTTTGCATAAGAATCCTTTTTGTCTTCCTACTCAGGGCATTATACAAAAAACAAAAATGATTTTCCAGAAAAAAATGCTTCTACATATCAAATATGTTGCAACACAAAATTTGGATTAAAATCCACACCCAATGCTCCATTCGTTTTTTCGTATTTGTTCAGCACAAATCTGAAATAAGTTAAGACGAATAAACGCGTCGCAGAAGAAAGCCCAGATTGTCCTTTGGAAGCATCAATTTTGGAACATAATTCGTGGATAGTCAGCCCTTCTCTAGCACAAATATCCGCCAAAGAAATCCATGTTTCACGATCCAAGCGCATACTGGTCCTGCGACCATTCACAATCACATTTTTGCATACTAACATTTGTTTTCTCCTTTCTTTTTAACAAAAAATACATTATACTAATGGGTAGAGGAAAAAGATTTTGCAACCTATTAGTGTATTATTTTTTATTATACAATTAAAAAGATGAAAAGACAAGACAAAAAGAAAACAAGCCACATATGCGACTTTCCTGGATGTTCAGAGTCGGCGGAATTTCGCGCTCCCAAAGACAGAAGCTTGCGTTCATATTATTGGTTTTGTTTGAAACACGTCCAAGAATACAATAAAAAATGGGATTTTTTGGCAGGTCTTTCCCCTGATCAAATTGAAGCACAACTTCAAAATGATGTGACTTGGCAACGCCCCACTTGGAAATTAGGCATGGACGGATCTGCACGGGTTATTCATGGAAAAGTCAGTGATAAATTTCACTTTTTTGACGAGTCACAATTGGGTATGAGTGGCCATTATAATCCTCCCTCAACTGAAACACGATACTCCAAAAAAATTCACAATGCCATCTGCTTTATGGAATTAGAGCTGCCTCTATCTGTCAGCAAGGTCAAACAACAATATAAAAAGTTGGCCAAACGTTATCACCCAGATATTGCCAAACAGGACGCCACATTGTTTCAAAAACTCACGGCCAGCTATACAGCTTTAATTGCCTATTTGGAAAAAGGAGAAGAATGAAACACTATTGGCTCAAAAGATTATTGCTCATTCCAATAACCCTTTTTGGTATTATGACCTTAATCTTTGCCTTGATTCAGATGACACCAGGGGGCGCCGTGGAGCATATGTTGCTCAAACTACA
>JAZLCF010000017.1:0-1521 GCA_045614105.1 Alphaproteobacteria bacterium
ACTTATCTTGATAAACTTGTGTGGCGGTAAAAGTTTTACTATATTCTCTCATACCCCTATTGTACCATACTTTTACGATATGTCAACACTTTTTCTTTGGCCATGGAAACCAACGTTGCCCCATCAATAATAGCAATAAACCGGCCAACAAAATGCTGCCAGCAATCCATCGAATTTTATCCGTTAAGACCAAATCTACAAACCAAATACTCATCAGCTCAGATGATTTAGGGCGATCACTGTAGACATTTTGCACATGCACCCCTTGCTTATCCACCGTCACAATCAGATAGCCAAACTTGTGCACAGGCCCAACAAAATACTGACCAGATGGCGGCACAGTGTACACCGGAATCCCTTGAAAATTTTGCTCAGAATAAAAATGTACATGCCCCGAAAAAATAGCATCTACTGGATATTTTTTCAGCATCTGACTCATCTTAGATATCGCCTCTTCCTTTAAAATGTGCCGATGATATTCAGGCGGAACAATGGGCGGCACATGGGTATAAAGAATCACTTTGGTAAACTGAGGTCTAACTTTTTTCATGACCTGCTCAAAAAAAGCCCATTGATCCTCATCTATTTCTTCTGTGGACGAATCCAGCGCAATAAACAAAGTTGAACCATATCCAAACCAATAATAAGTGGGGCCAAGCACTCGCTGATAGATAGATTTATCCGTTCCTTTTTTCTTTTTGACATCATGATTACCCGGCACAAGATACATTGGAATACCGCCCAATTTATCGTCCAACTCATCCATCATCCAATACAGATGCTCAATATTGCGGTACACAATCAAATCGCCCAAATGCAACATAAAATCAGGTTTTTCTGTTCGCTTAGCTTTGGCAATCAAGCGTTTTAACGTCCAATTTTGGCTGCCCGTATCAGATAAAACAATAAATTTAACTTCTGTCCGTTCTGGCTTTAAAAAAGAACCGGCTGGCGGATAAAAATCCTTATCCCCCATCACAAAGGAAATCCCCATAACGCCCCTTAAAACAACTAACACTAAAGCAAACAGAATCACACAGATTCCAAAGATACGCAAAAAACGCCTCATTTTAGTGCCCCCTTTTCCCTGGCACATTATTCGCCAGAAATTGCTGAACATTCGGCATGATATGTTGAACCATCACCATGACACCTTTCGCCGTTGGATGCATATAATCTGGCAACAGATATTCCTTGGCCACAGGTGTTCCATCTTCTTGCCACAATCCTTGCATAAAGAAGGGATAAAATGATAGATGATAATTTTCGGCTAAATCCGCATACATTTGGCGAAAACTGGTGCGATATTCTGGTGACATAGTGGGCAGTGCTTCCATTCCTGTCAAAAGGATAGGAATGTTTTTTTCTTGAAAGGCCAAAATAATGGTTTTCAAATTCTTTTTTGTTTGCGCTAAATCCCATCGTCGCAACATATCATTAGCCCCTAATTCTAGAATCACAGCATCCGGCTGTTTTGCAAGGGCCACCTTCAACTTCCTGATTCCATCGGCGGTGGTGGCA
>JAZLCF010000018.1:0-9497 GCA_045614105.1 Alphaproteobacteria bacterium
ACAACCCACCGTGTTTTACCGGTGGGTTAAATAATGTTTAATTTACAAAAGGAGAGAAAAATGCAGAACAAAATTTTAAAAAATGAAACAGGTCGCAGTATGGTGGAAATGCTGGGTGTGCTGGCTGTGATGGGGCTCCTCACCATCATCGGTATCGCAGGCTTTAGAGTCGCGATGAACAAACACTATGCGAATCAAACAGTGCAACGCCTGATGAAACGGGCTGTGGTAGTCGCTGGACAAGCGAACTTCGGACAAACGCTTTCCCTGCGTGAATTTGATTCCAATGACGGCGAATATCCCATTCCAAATCCAGAGACATTAGAACACAATGCTGAATCTTTTACATTGACCGTGAATGAAGTACCCCAAGAAGTGTGTCAACAAATCGTGGGTATGGAGTGGAAAATAGCGAAAATCATTCCCGAGGATTGTTCCGATACAACTATGAAATTTATGTTTTTAAATGACCTGACGGATTGTTCCACCTGCCAGCCAGAAACTTTCCCATGCGAAGATTATGGCACCGAATGTGGTAAATGCAGCCCTGTGAAAGGCTTTGCGGATAACAATGATGAGTGCGAAGGAAACGAAAATGGCCAGTATTGTGTAAAGGGTAAATGTGTCTCCTGTGCAAATGGTTATTTTGGTAACCCAATTTCGTGCTCTGTTTGTAATGAGGATAGTAGCTGGACTGCTAGTGCTGAAGTCTATAGGATGAATTGTTTGGGAACAATGTTTTATCAACCAGGTTATAGTAACATGATTGGATGTAAACATTCAGATCACCACTATCAAACTGATGAAGTGTCCTGCAAAGCATGTGAGAATCGGTGTTTCTTAGCAACGGATAACAATGCTTGTCACTGGGGGGATGGGCGGACTGGACGCATTCGAAATAAAGATGGTAGTTGTTCTGGTTGCATAACGGGATGGTATCAAAGAAATACAACTTGTCGACAATGCAATGAAAATGCAGGCTATGGATCTGTAGTGGCTGCCGATAAGCATAATTGCTTGCGCACAATGTTTTATCAGCCAGGTTACAGCAATATAATTGGATGTAAACATTCAGATCATCATTATCAAACTGATGAAGTATCCTGTAAAGAGTGTCAGAATCGGTGTTTTTTAGCATCGGATAACAATGCTTGCCATTGGGGGGACGGCCGGACTGGCTACATTCGTGATGCCACAGGCAATTGCGTGCCTGCACAATAAGGTCAGGACAGGTTGCAAGGGAGTTTATTTCTTTGTCTTTGACTTACTTCAACGCCTCATTTTGTTTTTGCAACAATTCAGCAATGCCTTTTTCGGCCAAAGCCAACAGGGCAGTAAATTCGTCCTTTGTAAACGGAGCGCCCTCGGCGGAGCCTTGGATTTCCACAATTTTCCCGTTGGAGGTCATCACAAAATTGGCGTCTGTGCCAGCACGGGAATCTTCCTCGTAATCCAAATCTAATACAGGTTCGCTGCCCACAATACCACACGAAACAGCCGCCACTTGCCCAATCAGGGGTGTATGCTCAATGCGCCCTTCTTTTAAGGCTTTGTCAATCGCGATTTTGGTGGCAATATAGGCCGCCGTAATGCTGGCCGTTCGTGTGCCGCCATCGGCCTGCAACACGTCGCAATCAATTTTAATGGTCTTGTTCGGAATTTGATGTAAATCTGTGACAGCCCTGAGCGCGCGCCCAATCAAGCGTTGAATCTCAATAGAGCGCGGATCTTGCTTGCCTTTAATCGCGTCACGATCTTTGCGGATATTGCCCGCCTGAGGCAGCATGCCATATTCGGCCGTCAACCAACCACCATGTTTTTGTTGCTGCTTCATCCAAGCGGGAACTTTGTCCTCTATCATCACAGTGCATAACACGTGCGTATCGCCCCATTTAATCAGGCAGGAACCAGGGGCATATTTGTTGACATTTGTTTGAATTTCAATTTTGCGCATTTCATCGGCGGCGCGGCCGGAAAATCTGGTCATTTTAACTCCTTTGTTTATGGGCGTTATCATAGCACTTTTTACAAAAAAAGGCAAGCCCCTCTTGATTTTTGGCGCGCATAAGACTACATATATTGATATAGCAAAGGAAGGTGTCAAATGGATAAGAAAAAAGAACAGAAAGCCGAAGAAAAAAAAGGTCAAACGCCGGCGACTCAGGCCGACGATCAGGTGGCTCATTTGCAAGAGGAAGTTTTGCATTGGAAAGATTTAGCTTTGCGAAACGCCGCCGAGGTGGAAAATATGCGTAAACGTTGTGCGCTGGATATGCAAAACACCGCACGTTATGCGAACAAAGACTTTGCCTTGGATATGTTGCCCGTGATGGATAATTTGGAACGTGCTTTAAAGTCTGCCAAGGTGGAAATGGGTAAGTCTGATAAGCCGTGTGAGCCTTTCTTTATGGGGCTTTTGCAGGGCGTGGAAATGGTGCATAAGCAATTGGAAGATGCGTTGGGCAAAAACCATGTCAGAAAAATGCAAGATACAGGCCATGTGTTTAACCCAGACAAACATCAAGTGATTCAGCAGGTGGAAGATCCATCTAAGCCCGCTGGGACAATTATAGAGGAATTGCAAACAGGCTACACCATCGGAGACAATCGTGTATTGCGTGAAGCTATGGTTGTTGTGACGAAATAGTCTGAAATGCCTCAATAATCGGCTGAAACTCGTTTAAAACCTGCCGATAAACCTGCTTTTTAAAGGGAATGACTAAATAAGGTACTTTCTTGGGAGGCACCCAGCGAATGCCACAAAATTCGGGGCGTTTCTCGTTGGTCAAAACAAAATCTTTGGCATCGCCTTTAAAGTACAGCAAAAACCATTTTTGCATATTGCCATCAATAGATGTACGCATTTTTGGGGGCAATTCATAGGTCAGCCATTCCTTGCTTTCGGCCAACAGTTCTACCTGTTCAGGCAATAAGCCAATTTCCTCGTGCATTTCGCGCCACAGTGCCTGCACAGGTGTTTCACCTTCTTCTATGCCGCCTTGGGGCATTTGAAAGCGATAGGGCGAATCCTTGGGCCAACAACGCTTGCCCAACAAAACACGCTTTTGATTGTTGATAATCATAAAGCCGACCGAGTGCCGATAGGTTTTATTGTTTTCCATCAACGCCCTCTTTTTGTTCCTTCAACACCGCCATGGCTTTTAAGATATCCAAAGCACGATCCAGCTGATAATCTTTTTTCTCCTCCGAATCGGATTCTTTTTTCTCTTCTTCCTTTGGAGCCTCTGTCTCTTTGGCCTTTTTGCCTTCCTCAGCGGACAAAGCGCCGTCTAAATCACCCTCTGCCCAGCCTGTAATTTTGGGCAGGACTTTTAATTCAGCGCGCGGAATTTCCACATCTGGTGTAATCCCTTTGGCTTGAATGGAATTGCCCGAGGGCGTAAAATAGCGTGCGGTCGTGATTTTAATGGCACCAAATCCAGGGATTTCTCGCACTGTTTGCACAGACCCTTTGCCAAAAGATTTTAGGCCAACTACAACGGCACGTTTGTGATCTTGCAATGCGCCAGCTACAATTTCTGAAGCTGAGGCCGAGCCTTCATTGATCATAACAACCAAGGGCAATCCCTCAATCATATCACCCGATTTAGCCGAAAAACGCTGCGTTTCTTCTGGTTTTCTGGATCGAGTTGAGACAATTTCTCCCTGTGCTAAAAAGGTATCAGCCACACCAACGGCTTGATCCAATAAACCACCAGGGTTGTTGCGAATATCCAACACAAAACCAATCAAGTTAGCACCGATTGTTTTTTTCAATTCTTTAATTGCACGATGCAATTCAGAGGTTGTTTTTTCGCTGAATGTCAAAACACGAATATAGCCGATATTATCCTTTGCCTCAAATTTCACAGGATCAACCTTGATAATTGCCCGTGTTAAAGTCAGCTCAAAAGGATCTTTATTCTTGCGGGAAATTTTGACTTTAACTTTTGTCTTTGGTTCGCCTCGCAACCGTTTAACAGCCTCATTCAAAGACAAACCAATCACAGATGTGCCATCAATATGTGTAATATAGTCACCCGCTTGAATGCCAGCTCGAAAGGCGGGCGTATCATCAATCGGAGAAACAACACGCACCAAGCCATTTTCGCTGGAAACTTCCATACCAACACCTCCAAATTCTCCTTTGGTTTGTGTGGTCATTTCATCCATTTCTTCTTTGTTCAAAAAGCCTGAGTGAGGATCCTGAGCCGTCAATACGCCATTGAGAGCTTTTTCGACCATTGTCTTATATGAGACTTCCTCAACATAATTTTCTTTAATCATTTTAAGGGAGGAACCTAATAGTTCCATTAACACATAAACATCTTCATTTTGCGGTTCGTCCGATTCCTTTGGACTAGGGACAGCCCAGACAGATGAGGATAATAAGAACGCTAATAACAATATTTTTTTCATTTTTTTCTCCTATTAAATAAACCAAGGTCTTGGATCAATTGCCTGACTGCCCTGTCGTACCTCTAAGTATAAATTGACATAGTTCATACTCATATGCCCAATGGGTTCGCCCGTCAGCACCTGACTTCCAACTGTTGTTGATATTGTATCCATTCCAGACAAAACCGTCAAGTAATTATCGCCATGGTCAATGATCACCAACTGGCCATAATTTTGAAATGGTCCCGCAAACAGCACAGTTCCGTCAAATGGGGCCGTCACTTGCGCACCCTGACGAGTTGTAATCACCATACCTTTAGCATGAGATTGACTGGCTCCTGTGGTATCGCCAAAATTTTGTGTGATATAACCTTGGGCCGGCAATGTTAAAGAACCTCGCGCTTTCGCAAATGCCCCAGAGCCAAATCCATACCCCATTTGAGCGGCGGCTTTGGCTTGTTGTTCCTTTTGGATGTTGGCCAATAATTCTTTTAAGGTAGAAGCCTCTTGCGCTAATTTTTCTGCTTTAGCTTTGGATTTTTCATAGTTAGAGGTATATTGCGCTTGTAAGGCTTTTTTTTGTTTTGCCAACTTTTCCATTTGGGCATTTTTATCCGCCAATTCTGCTGTTGTGGTTTTGATGGAGGTGATTTGAGACTGTAAATCTAATTTTACTTGACTCAATGCTTTTAAATCCTCCAGGGCACTGTGTTTTAAGCCTCCTACAATCGGGAAACTATATTGGATCAAACGATACGAGCGCATCATTTTTAAAGGGGTTTCAGATTGTGTCAGTAAAATTTCGCGAGGGCGTAAGGCCAGTGTTTGCATTGCCTGCATCAGTTTTGCCATTTGTTTGGAGGATAAGGACAAACGCTCTTCCAATTCCGCTTGCTTTTTTTCTAATTCCTTTTTCTTTTGTTCCAACAAAGACAATTGATTTTCATGCTTGCGGACTTTATTGGCCAAATCAACCATCTCTTTTTGAACGTTTTTGACCTCTTTATCCATTGCCTGAGATTTGCGCTGATTTTCGGCTTGTTGTTCTTTTGCCTGTTTGATTTGGGCTTCAATTTTAGCCAAATCGTTGGCAGTAGGTGCTGCATAAACGACCCCACACAAGCCAAAAGACAATAGAAAAATCAGTACACGTTTGTCCAAAGTTATTTCCTTTCAATCAATGATCTGCCAGTCATTTCTTTTGGCTTGTCAATGCCCATTAAATCCAATAATGTTGGCGCCACATCGGCCAGCCGTCCCTCTTTTAATCCTGTGACTCCTTGACCATTGACTAAGACAGCTTTCACTGGTGTAGAAGTATGGGAGGTTTTTGGTGAGCCATCATCATAGGCCATATCTTCGGCATTGCCGTGGTCAGCGGTGATGAACAAAGCACCTCCTTTGTCTGTGACTGTTTGCACCAAGCGTCCCACACACGAATCGACAGTTTCTACTGCTTTAATAGCAGCAGACATAATGCCTGTATGTCCCACCATATCACCGTTGGCATAATTGACAATAATGACATCAAATTTGTTTGAATTGATGGCTTCTATCAATTTGTCTGTCACCTCTATGGCCGACATTTCGGGTTGTAAATCATAAGTAGCCACTTTCGGACTGGGAACTAAAATGCGATCTTCCCCATCAAATAAGGTTTCTTGACCTCCATTAAAGAAAAATGTCACATGCGCATATTTTTCTGTTTCGGCGATTCGGAGTTGTTTTAAACCTGCATCAGCAATAACCTGTCCAAAAATGTTTTGTAATTTTTCTGGTGGAAATAAAACGTGCATCCACGCGGTATGATCCTTTGAGTATTCGGTCATTGCTACAGCATCAGTGAATTTGATAACACGAGAACGGGGGGCTAAATCAAAATCAGGCTGCAAAAGCATGCGTGTGATTTCTCGGGCTCTATCTGTGCGATAATTGGTCATTAGAACGGCGTCGCCATCCTTCATTCCTTGATAATTACCAATCACACACGGCAAAACAAATTCATCAAAGATTTTGTTGTCATAGCTGGTCGTAATAGCGACATCCGCTGAGGCGAATCTTTCCCCTTGTGCGTTCACAATGGCTTCGTAAGCTTTTGTGATGCGATCCCAGCGATTATCACGATCCATACCATAATAACGGCCACCAACGGTTGCAATTTTAACATGAGAAAGATTTGCAATTTCTTTTTCAAACTCTGCCACAAAGCCTTGTGCGGAATCAGGTGGGGTATCGCGTCCATCCAAGAAACAATGCACTTTTACATCTATGTTCTGCTGATTTAAAATTTCAACAAGAGCCACCATGTGACGTTGCATGGCATGAACACCGCCAGGCCCCATCAATCCCATCACATGACAAGTGCCTTTTGTTTCTTTTAGTTTCTGAATTAAGTTGATAAGAACAGGATTTTTTTCCAATTCATGATTTTGAATGGCTTTGTCTATGCGTGGTAAATCTTGATAAACAATCCGGCCGGCGCCCAGATTCATGTGGCCGACCTCAGAGTTGCCCATTTGCCCATCGGGCAGACCGACATCCTGGCCTGAAGTTTTCAGCATCGTATGTGGCCATTTTTCTACCAGCTCATGCCATATGGGTGTTTTGCCCATTTCAATGGCGTTGTTTTCCTTTTTTGCATTGTATCCCCATCCATCCAACACACATAACACAATTGGTTTTTGCATTTTTTGTCCTTTCCTTGGTTGATTTTAATGTAAAGAGTATAGTCAAAAAAATGAAAAAAGTGTATCTTTTTTTGAAAAAAAACGTGCTTTTTAGAAAAAAACTTGTTAGACTTTTGCTTAAAGAAGGAGAAGAAGATGTCGTTTTTATCAAAAATGTTTAATTTTCAAAAGGCGCCGATTACGGTGGCTGAATTGGAAGCGGCTCTTCACAATCAAGAACTTATTTTTCATTATCAACCAGAATGGGATCTAAAAACGAATCGTGTAGTGGGGGTGGAAGCCTTGGCTCGATGGAAAAGTCCAAAGCGTGGAAATGTTCCACCGATGCAATTTATTCCGCTTTTGGAAGAAACGGGGTTGATCCATCAATTTACGTCTTTTTTGTTCCGGAAAACTTTATCTGATTTTGCACAGCTGCAAAAGGTACAACCTGATTTGTTTGTTGCTGTCAATTTATCCGCTTTACAGTTGCAAGAAGAGAATTTGGTTGATGTCATTCAAAAATCTTTAGCAGATCATCAACTGTCGGTGCGACATTTGGAATGTGAGTTGACGGAGACGCAAGAACTGACAGAGGATATTTTATCAAATTCTCAGTTAAAGAATTTGGCCGAATTGAATATCCCCGTGTCTATTGATGATTTTGGGGCAGGCTGTTGGTCTTTTGATCATCTCAAGTGTTTAGATGTCAAAAAAATAAAAATTGACTTGTCTTTTATTCAAAGATTGATGGATGATGCTAAGAATCAAGAAATTGTGTCATCAATGATTCAGCTAGGACATGATTTGGGATTTCCAGTTTTGGCTGAAGGAATTGAAACAATGGAACAAGAAATATGGTTGAAAGAACATGGTTGTGATTATGGCCAAGGGTACTGGTTTTCTCGCCCTTTACCGCTGGATGAATTGATGATTTTTTTGCAGCAAAAAAACAGATAATTAAAAAAATATTCTTTTTTCAAAAAAAGTTGTTGCAAAATGTTTTTTTTTCGCTTATATTCAGATTGTTGAGGTAAAGGAGTATTACAATGACACATGAAATCAATGAAGAAAATATCCGTGTTGCAGCCTATTATATATGGGAGCAGGCGGGTCGTCCAGAAGGAAAAGATAAGGAATGCTGGATTAAAGCTTGCGAACAATTGTTCGCGGTGAAAGCACCTAAAAAGGTTGCAAAGAAAGCTTCCAGAACAATTGCAAAGGCAATTTCTAAGCCAGCAGTGAAAGTTGCTAAAAAAGCCCCAAAGGCTAAGGTAGCAGCAAAGCCAGTTGCGAAAGTGGCCAAGAAGGCGCCAAAGGCGAAAGCGGTTGCTAAACCTAGTGTGAAGGCCGCTGCAACGCCGAAGATGCCTGTGAAAAAGGCACCTGTTGCTTACAAGAAAGCCGTTGCGAGAAGTCGCAAAAAATAATCTTTCTTTGGATGGTTTATTTTAAGAAAGGGCGTTGTCCCTTTCTTTTTTTTTGTTTTAATTTGAAAACTTGATTTTATCACTGATAGAATCTGACTGATTTTCCAAATGTAGAGCCAGAATTTAGAAGCTTTTAAAAAGTGATATGAATAAAGTATTTGATTTCAATATCAAAGTGGATTAAACTTAAAGAAGAGAAAAGGAGATAATATGTTTCAAAAGGAAAAGTTGAATGCGAGCGAACGACAAGATCTGACTTCTAACATTCTGAGCCTGGGTTTTGGGACAATATCTGGGGCTTTACAGGTTTATGGTTAGTTCTGTCTTTATATTGTTTTTTATTGTATTGGTATTTGCGCTATTTTCACAAGAAATCTAAAGATGGTTATAGACATGTATGGTTAAAAGTCCTTGTCTTTACCATTATTCCATTTTTACTGTTATTGTATCGCTATGAAGGTGATAGTCCTGCTTGCATGATAGACAGATTCGATGTGCATGAAATTCGATAATTTAAAGATTTTGATATTTTGGGAATGAATAACAATTGAGCAGACGGTGGTCCGTTGCATAAAGATCGTGTGTGTAATTGCACAACAAACAGTGGATTTGCTGCACAAGCTTAAATATATTGCGCTAAATCGGCCTTGATATCACTCAGCTCTTGAATCAGCAAAGACAAAGCCTCTTGCTGCGAAGGAGTCGCTGAAGAAGAGGAGGGATCCGCGATCTTTGGATCCTTCAATTTTTTTTGGACCCCTTTTATTGTCAAAAAATCTTTATATAAGTAATCCCGAATTTTTGCCAATAACACAATATCATCTGATTGATAATAGCGTCTGCCCATACGTTTCGTTGGTTTAATTTGAGAAAATTGTGTTTCCGAAAAACGCAATACGGAAGGCTGAACTTGCAACAACTCTGCTACTTCTGTAATGGTTCGATAAGCATGTTCTGATTTCATGGGTACTTTCCTTTATTTTAAAGCATTTTTTAGAAAATG
>JAZLCF010000019.1:0-13637 GCA_045614105.1 Alphaproteobacteria bacterium
CCGGTTGTATGCGTACCCCCCAAAGGAGTTGGTACTGTATTGCAATAGGATTGTTCAAAGGCATCTCCAAAATCATCAGGCCAACAGATAGCCCATTCCACTGCGCCTTGATTGTCAGGAAAATCTACACGCCCCGTGAAAGGTTTTGTGACCTGTGAACGATCTTTCATCAGGAAGTCTAGATAATCAGCAACGCCATTCGGGAACTTTAAAACTTGTTCTGTCGGTGTTTTGTCTTCGCCTTGAATCAATTCTGGTGCGCAATTCCAACGCACTTCCACCCCACGGAATAAGAAAGCTTTTTGACGAGCCATACGGAAGAGTGTTGCAGGTTTAAACTTAATACTTTCGCCAAAAATTTCTGTATCAGGCAAAAAACGCACACTCGTCCCACGGCGATTAAAAACAGGGCCTAAACATTGAACAGGGGTCAACGGCTTTCCCTTGGCATATTCTTGTCGGTAAAGTTGCTTATCTTTGGCCACCTCAATAATCATGTGACTGGATAGGGCATTCACGGCGGATAAACCGACGCCATGCAAGCCTCCGGATACATTATAAGCGCCTCCGCCAAATTTACCACCCGAATGCAAAGTTGTCGTGATAACTTCCAAAGCGGATTTATCCGGAAATTTGGGGTGAGGATCAACTGGGATTCCTCGTCCGTTATCGCGTACAGTCACATAATTTTCTGCATCCAATGATACTTCAATGTTGGTAGCATAACCAGCCACGGCTTCATCCATCGCATTATCAATAATTTCAGCAACCAAGTGGTGGTAAGCACGCTCATCAATACCACCAATATACATACCAGGACGCTTGCGAACAGGCTCTAATCCCTCCAAAACTTCAATATCTTTTGCGGAATAACTGCTTTTTGTCTCAGTTGCTTCAAATAAATCACTCATAATTATCTCCGTTCGGTGCTGTCATGTCCGCCTGCATTATAGCGGCCAAAGTTGTCGGCCAACTGTTTTAAAACAGACAATTCCTTGCCACCAACCTTTGTTGTGTCACTTTCATAAGCAACTTTTTGGGCATCCTCCAAGGTCAAGTGCTGAATTTCAGCAACTTTTCCTTTTTGAAAGGTATACACATACACATCACGTTCCACCACTTGCGGGTCCAAGAAAATGCAACTTTCTTTTTTGGCTTCTGCATAAAAGAACAGATCACCAACACCTTCGGACGCATTACTTTCATAATTAGGTGTTCCCAGAACACGCAAAACCTTCTCTTTACTATCCCCAACTTTTATAGATTCCAACCTGGCAGAGGCGGGTAAATCGCTGGACTTATATTTTTCTAATCCGCAAGCGCTGAGACACAATATACTTAAAAAGCAAAATACAATCTTGAACATTTGAATCCTTTTTGTTATAATGAATCATAATATAGAAAAGAAAGGCATTCGTCAATGGAAAAAACAAAAAAAGATGAAAAAGGTTTAAATAAAGTCTTATTTTTGGGTGAAATAGGACCCAATGGGTGGCAGGATGACTTTGTGGCGACATCCGCTCAGTGTGCCAAAATTGCCGAGCGTTTTGAAATTCCTCAGGTCAAGAATTTAACTTGTCATGTCAACGTTGTGATTGAGGACGATTTAATTCGGGCAACGGGGCATCTGAAGGCAACTTTGACACGTGTATGCGTTGCTTCATTGGAAACCTTTGATGAGAAATTAGATACTGATTTTGAAGCACTTTTTGCTGAAAATATCCCCCTTTTAAAAGAGGGACAAATGACCGACGATATTGAACCTATTGATCGTGGACGATTAGATATTTTTGATATTGTGGCTGAACAAGTAGGACTCAATATGAAGCCTTTTCCTCGCAAAAGGGGGATAAGTGGAGATTACATAGAGCAGGGGGATTCATCAAATCGCCCGTTTGCAAATTTGAAAAATCTGATAAAAAAAGATTGACAAGATTTTTGTATTTTGTTATAATGCTCCTATCAGTTTTTGAATGAAGGAGATAACATGTCAACAAAACAAACATATCAACCTAGCAAATTGGTGCGCACACGTCGTCATGGCTTTCGTGCTCGTATGGAAACAAAGGGCGGGCAAAAAGTTTTAAGTGCTCGTCGTGCTAAAGGCCGTAAAAAGATTGCTGTGTAAAAGATTAAAGCAAAGGTAAAAGCACCCCACCATTCAAAAGGGTGCTTTTTTCGTGAAAGGGAAAAATGACTCTGGTTCGCATCAAACGCCATTTTGATTTTTTGGAAATGCAACAAACCCCAACAAAGGCATTTACCAAATCTTTTGTGATGCAGGTGCGTCCAAATGAAAAAGGTCAAACACGCACAGGCTTGACTGTCTCAAAAAAAATATCAAAAAGTGCTGTCATACGCAATAAATTGCGGCGCCAAATGAATGAAATTATGCGCCTTTCCCCAGATTTGCAAACACAATATCCCTCCCATGATGTAATTTTAATTGCACGTGAGGAGGCATTGAATCGCGATTATCAACAATTGAAACGAGATTTTACTTATCTGCTTTATCATGTGCATGAGGTAGTATATGATCCAAATATGCAGAGGAAAAAACATGGCAAACATCATCGTAAAAAGCACGACTAAACTTATACGATTATATCAATTAACCTTTTCAAGTCTTGTGGGAAATTGTTGTCGTTTTCAACCAACCTGTTCCGAGTATGCCCATGAGGCTTATCAAAAGTATGGACTGATCAAAGGAACTTGGCTGACATTGTGGCGATTACTACGCTGTCACCCTTGGGCTAAAGGTGGCTACGATCCCGTGCCTTAGATTATTAAAATTATTTATTCTTCAGTGGGTTGTAAAGCCAAAATATCTTCTAAACGTTGGTGATAAGGATTATCAGAATTAAATTTATTCAACAATTTTTTTGCTCGTTGTTGCGCCGCAGGCAATTTATCCGAAGTGCGTTCATATTCAACCATAGCATATTCGGCCTCGGCATCTTGCTTTAATAAATTATAAGCCGTTGCCATCAAACGCCAAGCCAAAGCTAAATCTGGTTCGCTGAGCGTTGTTTGGCGTAAAATGGGCAGAGCTTTTTGTGCTAAAGTCTTATCTTTTTTCTCTAAATAACTTTGGGCCAGCGCCAATTCTATCAGAGGTTTATTTGGTTTTAAGCGATTCGCTTGCTCATAGTTTTGAATAGCCTGATCAATCAAACCCTTTTCAAATGAAAATTGTCCTTTTAATTCAAATAGATATGCGTCGTCCGGTTGTTCTTTAATCAATGCATCTAGAATTTGAAAAGATTGATCCAAATTATGTTGTCGATAATAAGAAATTGCCCGAGCGTATTGATCCGCAAAAGAATTCCCTTTGTAATGGAACAAAACATCTTGTGGTTTTTCCATAAAAGCAATCAATTTTGCCTTGATCCGATCAAAAGCTAAATTGTGATGCACATTTGAGGCTTTTTGAGTAAAACGATCTAAATCACGCATACGATCCTGAGTCATCGGATGGGTACGTAAATAACCTGTATCACCTTCGTCATTCAAGATTTCTAGACGGCGTAGACTTTTCATAATATCTGTAAAGCCTTGCATCGAATAACCCAATTTCTTCATAACATCAACGGCTGTTCTATCCGCTGAACTTTCCTCGGTTTGACGATAAGTTAAAAATTGCCCCATGGCAGAACCTTGGGAACCAATCATAATTGCTATGCCTGCATCAGGGCGGCCTGAAATAACTGCTAATACGCCACCTAAAATCGTTGAGACTAAAGTGGCAGTTTGCGCACGCTCCATGGCTGTAATACCACGTGTAATGTGCCCTCCCACAATATGGCCTGTTTCGTGCGATAGGACAAACATAATTTCATCAATACTGTTTGCATTTGTGAACAGACCGGTATGAATGAAAATCGTTTGCCCACCCGCCACAAAAGCATTGATGGACGGATCATTGATCAGAACGATTTGAGCGCTTTCTGGATAAAGTCCCGCAGCTTTAAAAATATCCTTAACCCATGCAAGAACGGTATCTTCTATTTCTGTATCACGAATAACAGAAACGGCGTGTGCTGGATTTTGTATCAGCAAAAATAAACTTAAAATCAGAAAATAAAAATAACGCATAGAAAAATTTTAGGATAAAAAAATGTCTTCGTCAAGAAAGAATCCTTGACAATTAAAAAATAATGATGTCATAATAGGCAATATGAAAAACGAAGAAAGAAAAAAAATTATTATTGGGTTTGTTTTCACCTTCTTATTGGTGATTAGTTTTATGTGGTTGCACGAACGTTCTATCACCAAACAATCTGCGCGAGGATTCACACTTTATGCCCAGTTCGGGAAAGTTGATGGTGTAACAAATGGAGCAGAGGTTCGATTGGGAGGTTTGAAGGTGGGACGTGTTGTCCGTCAATCCTTTACCAAGGGATATCAGATTTTGGTGGAACTTTCTTTGAATAAAGATTACGCATTACCCATTGATTCGTCCATTCAAATAGAAACAGATGGTCTGATGGGGCCTAAGCATTTGGAAATTGTACCAGGGGCCGATGATGAGATATTAAAAGAAGGAGAAACCTTTGGATACACGCAGGACGTGATGATCTTAAACGATCTTTTAGAAAAAGTGTTGGGGTATATGAAAGAAAAAAAAGGAGTGACCGATGAAGAAGAATCCAATTGAAACCATTTTAGGTTTTTTAGTTTTGATTTTTGCTTGCTTATTTTTGTTTTTTGCTTGTTCACGCATAGATACGAAAAAGATAGACGGCTATACCATTGTCGCTAATTTTTCCAAAGTTGGAGGTTTAGGGGCAGGGGCGGACGTCCGGATTGCAGGCTTAAAAGTTGGGTCCGTTTTAAAGACGGAGTTAAATCAAGACGATTATACAGTTGATGTTATTTTAAACATTGATTCTGACGTCCATTTGCCAGTTGATACAGTGGCCGCTATTGCTGATGCAGGCATTATGGGGGATAAATATATCCGTTTAGAACCAGGAAAGTCTCAAGCTGTTTTGCAGCCTGGCAACAAGATCGCTCAAACAAAAAGCTATAAGTCTTTAGAAGATAGTGTTTCTGAATTTATTTTTCTATCCACAAAATAGGAGGCCTGATGAAATACACTTGGATGCTTGTACTGGGATTAGTAGGTGCAACAGTTTGTTCCGCAAAGGAGTTGGAAACGTCATCTGTACTTTTACAGGCATTGGATAAAACGACAGGTCGTACCAGCTATTTAAATTTAACAGTTGGAGAACCTTATACCTATGGCGATTTGGTTGTGAGACCTCAAAAATGCATGAAGCATCCTCCTGAGGAAACCCCAGAAAATGCTGTATTTTTGCAAATCACTGAAAATGAACAAGAAATTTTTAAGGGGTGGATGTTTTCCTCAAATCCTGCACTGGCTGCCATGGAGCATCCTGTGTACGATATTTGGATTGTAGAATGCAAAAATGACGAGCTTGTCTCAGAGACTTTACCTACTATCATTACAGATGAGGAAGAATTGGAGTCGGTGGACACAGAAGATTTAGAAGACTAAAGAATGGACTGCTTGTTGTATATTATCAAATGTCGTCAGTAAAATTCTGTTCAAAGCATCAATTGTGTTGAATGCAATATGGGGCGTAATGATGACATTAGGGTGTTGCATCAATTTCAGATTAAACGTTGAATCCAGCAAAATTTGATTGTTTTGCTGATGAGGTTTTAGTAGTATATCATCGTGAAAGAGAATATCCTCATTTTCTAGAACATCTAATCCTGCACCTGCGATTTTACCAGTTATTAAAGCATTATAAAGCGCGCGCGTGTCAATAATATCACCTCGTGCCGTGTTGATAATCAATGCCCCCTTTTTCATTTGTTTGAATGCTGCGTCGTTCAACAGATGATGATTTTTTGGGGTAGAGGGAATATGCAAGGAAATGATATCACTTTTTTTCAGTAGCGTATCCCATGATACATAAAATTTTTTGTATTTTGGATTAGGAAAAGGATCATAGGCCAGCACTTTCATACCAAAACCTTGGGCCAGTTGGATCATATGTTTTCCGATGGATCCAGTCCCAATAATGCCCAAGTTTTTTCCCGCCAAATCAAATCCTGTATAATTTTCCATATGGATGGTGCCGAATTTCATATCCTGTCTGGCTTGTGAAATATGACGCGATAAGTTAAGGATAAGCCCAAATGCAAATTCTGCAACAGTTTTCGCGCCGTAATAAGGCACATTTTTAACCTCTATGTGATGTTTTTGGCAATAATCCATATCAATATGATTGGTGCCAGTACTGCGTGTTGCAATCAATTTGAGTTTAGGAAAAAGAGACAATTTTTGTGTGCTCAAAATATCTGAGTGTGTAAAAACTGAGACAATATCTGCATCGTAATAAAGTCCCATTTGTTCAGAATTGAGTTGATTGAGAGATTGAGCAGTCAATATAACATCTGCCCCTTGAATGGGGTGTGTGCTGGCAAATTTGTGCAAAGTTTTATCTGCATCAAAAAATACAACCTTCATACAATATCCTTTTTATTGGATATGGCATTTTGTTAAGAAAAAACAAGATTATTTCATCAATAAACTTAAAAAATGAATAATTTTTTCCCGAACTTGAGTACGTGTGACCACCTGATCAATCATTCCATGTTCTAATAAATATTCAGAAGTTTGAAATTTTTCAGGCAGTTTTTCATGGATTGTCTGTTCAATAACACGACTGCCCGCAAATCCAATGGTGGCACCTGGCTCTGCCAAAGTGATATCTGCCAACATAGCAAAGGAAGCAGTCACTCCACCCGTTGTTGGATTGGTCAATAAAGCAATATAGGGTAGTTGTTCTTCCTTTAACTTTTTAACTGCCAAAACAGTTTTTGCCATTTGCATTAAAGATAAAATGCCTTCTTGCATACGTGCGCCCCCTGAAGCCGGTACGAGCAATAGTGCCGCTTTTTTAGAAAGTGCTAAATCTGCCGCCTTTAAGATTGCTTCGCCAACGACAGTATTCATTGATCCACCCATAAAGGCAAAATCAAAAACGCCAGCCACAACAGGAAAACCTCCCATTTGTCCATGCGCTATCACAATCGCTTCGTCATGCCCCGTTTTCTTGCGAGCCTCTTTCAGACGATCTGTATATTTTTTGATATCATGGAAATGAAGGGGATCTTCTGACTTGATTTGTGTTTTTACAGATGTAAAATGGCCGTTATCAAACAGCATTTCTAGGCGCTCCTGTGGGGTCAATTTGAAATGATATTGACAAGAGGGACAAACCATGTGATTGTTTTGTACCTCTGAATGATACAGCATCTTACCACATCCAGGACACTTATCCCAAAAATTATCTGGTATGTCCTTGATAATATGAGTTTTTTTAACTGTTGGCCTGTTTCTATTTGTAATCCAGTTCATAGGAATCTGTTATTTTCTGTTTAAAGCCTCTTTAACCGCTTTGCCGGCCTTAAAAAATGGCACTTTCTTTTCAACAACATGAACACTGGCACCAGTCTTAGGATTGCGTCCAAGTCTGGCCTTGCGATTGCGCACAGAAAGAATACCAAATTCACGTAATTCCACACGATTTCCCTCAATCAGTGCTTGTGTAATTGTATCAAACAAGGTATTCACAATGCGTTTTGCTACAACTCTGGAAATATTTTCCTTTTCAGCCAGTCTATCAATCAATTCAGATTTAATCATTTTTTATCCTTTCAGTTTGTATATTTGTTTTACCTCATTTTTTTGATAAAGTCAAGTGGTGATTGAGTTTTTTGTTTATTCATTTCTTCAGCACCTGACACAATATCAATCAGCTCATCAGTCACTTGCGTTTGGCGAAGCTGCTGATACTCTAAATTGAATTTAGCTAAAGTTTCTTCTATATTATTTTCAGCTTCTTGCATATGCATCATACGGGTATAATGTTCGCTGGCCAAACTGGCAACCATTTCATGAAGCAGGAGGACAATTAAATATTCTTTAATAAGAGCGCTGAATAACGCTTGATGATCGGCTGTCACCAAGGGTAGAGTACGACCATTCCATTTTTCCTTTTGTAATTTATGCAGGTGTTTTTCGGACAAAGGAATCAACTGATGGACCTTGGATGAAAAAGCTGTTCCTCCTTTTTTCTGATTGGAAAACACATACACAAAATTTATTTTATGTTGCGATAAAGTCTGTTCAATTTGATTCAGCAACTGCGCTGCCATAGGGGCTATTTCCTTTAAGGTATTTGGCATAGGATAGCCAGCTAATTTATCCGCTTGATGTGCTTCCGCCAAGAGAGTTATTCGTTTTCCCATTGTGATGACATAAGGGGAAGTGTCTTCTTCCTCGTCTTGAAAATATTTTTCCATAAAAGCAAATAAATCATGATTAAAACGACCAACCAAACCATTATTTGAACCAATTAAAATTGCCAATGGACGCGCTTGTTGTTTGGAAGATAGTGGCTGTTCATAATGAAAAGATTCTTGACTAAATAATCCATGAAAAGCATCAAAAATTGTTTCTTTATAATGGGTTAAAGATTTTAAAGCCTTTTCATATTGCCCTAAACTGGCGGAGGAAAGCATTTTCATCGTATGAACAATATCACCAATGTCCTTTGTTGTTTTAATTCGCCGATTCAAGATCTCCAGCGGCATTTAAACTCCTTTAAGCCCAATTTGAAAAGCCTGGATTAAACTTTCTTGCTCTTTTTCATCTAGTTTTTGTCGTTTCAAAGTTATTTTCTGAATCAAAGGCTTAAATTGCTGATGAAGTATTTTTTGAATGATGGCTTGGGCCTTCACAATTTGTGTGTCATCCAAATGATCTAAAAGTCCATTGTTGACTGCCATAAAAACGGCGATTTGTGTAGCAACATCCATCGGTTTATATTGGATTTGTTGTAAAACCGTACGGATCGTCCGTCCACGATCTAACTTATGTTGAGTTTCTTCATCTAACTGAACCCCAAATTTGGCAAAGGATTCTAATTCCTCAAATTGTGCATAAAATAGTTTTAAGGGTCCCAACAAGCTACGATAAGCCGGCAATTGTGCTTCGCCTCCCACACGGGAAACAGAACGGCCAATATCTATAGCTGGCATAATTCCTTTTTGAAAGAGGGAAGTGGAGAGATAAATTTGTCCATCTGTGATAGAAATAACATTTGTGGGAATATAGGCGGAAATATTGCCAGCTTCCGTTGACACGATCGGCAAAGAGGTGAGGGACCCTCCGCCTAGTTTTTCACTCAAATGAGTTGAGCGTTCCAAAAGACGGGCGTGAATATAGAAAATATCACCAGGAAAGGCCTCACGTCCTGGAGGTGTTCTGAGCAACAAAGACATTTGACGGTAAGCACGCGCATGGGCCGTTAAGTCATCATACACAATCAACACATTTTTTCCTTGTTGCATAAACCATTCTCCAACAGAGGTTGCTGCATAAGGTGCGATAAATTGCATTCCAGCCTCATCTTCTCCCCCAGCCACAACAACAATGGTCCTTTGCAACATATCACCTTTTTTTAATTGATCAATCACGCGCGCAGTATCTGCATTACGCTGTCCTATTGCACAATAGATACAAATAATGTCTGATGATTTTTGATTTAAAATTGTATCCACAGCAATGGCTGTTTTACCCGTTTGCCGATCACCTAAAATCAATTCACGTTGCCCTAGTCCAATTGGAATAAAGGAATCAATGGCTTTAATACCGGTTTGCAAGGGGGTATCCACAGGGGCACGCTCCATAATTGGCGCAGCAGGTCTTTCCACAGGTAAGGATTTCCTTGTCCCAAGGGCTCCTTTACCATCAAGTGGCTGCCCAAGTGGATTGATAATACGTCCTAATAATTCATCGCCAACTGGGACTTGCAAAAGTTTGCCAGTAGGAGAGGCTCTATCTCCAGCCTTTAACGAATCTGCATTGGTTAAGAATACAACTCCCGCCAAATTGTTTTCTAAATTGTGAACCATTCCAATCACGCCATTTTTAAAGGATAAAAGTTCATTGATTTGAGCGTGAGATAAGCCCGAAACTTGAGCTGTTCCAGCCGAAATAGATAAAATTTCATTCACCTCTTTCAAATGAAGAGCTGGTTTTGTTTGGCGAACCGCTTTTTCAATACTTTTTTTGGCAGTTAAAGTCCTTTGTTTCATTTATCGGCCTTTCTTTTTATAGGTTTAACCATACAGGCAATTGCTTGTTTTAAATGTTGATTGACATCATTTAAATAGGTATTTAAATTCCAATCCAACGAAAAATCTCCCATACGAATTTCTATCCCCAAGATTAAATCTGGTTGTTGTTGATATTGTAAGCGCATTTTAGGAGGCAAAGAAAAATGAGCTTTTAACAAATAACGCACAGCATTTTGTTGTTTCTGATTGAGTTTGGTTGAGGTAAAAATCTGCACAGATTTTTGTGCATTGATTACTTTTTGAGTTTGAGAACGTTTAGCGGAAGACATCAATTCTAGTTTTTTAGCAAATAAAATCAATACTTGATCCATAGGCGTTCTGTCAGACCATTCCGTCAAAATCTTCTGTGCCATCATCATAAATTCCTGTGCAATCATCTGAGAGATTTGGTCTTGCGCAGTCACCCAACTTAAGTCTAAATCAGTTTGTAATTTATCTTGTTTTATTTGATAATCGCGTTCTAACTCTTGCATCAGCTGAGTGCGTTGTTGCTGAATTTCTTGATCCAACTCACTAAAACGTTTTTGCCGCTGTTGCTCAAAATCTGTTTTTAATTTTTCCACAGAATTTTGAGTTTGCTCCGCTTGAGCCAATTTATCCTCTGCTTCTTGCATCTGATGCATAATTTGCTGACGACGCTTTTCAATCACCGCTAAAACTGGACGATATAAAAAACGTTTTAAAAACCATATCAGCAAAAACAGATTGACAATCTGCGCCAAAAACGTTGTGAGGTTAAAACCCATTTATATTCTCCCTTATTTTGAGGCCATTTCTACAGCAAAATTCCAAAACGGATTGAAATACAAAATCAAAACCGTAATGACGAATGCATAAATCGCGGTTGATTCCACCATAGCCATTGCCACAAACAGGGTACGAGTAATGTTGGACGATTCATCTGGTTGTTGAGCCATCGAGCGCAAGGCATTGGCTGCGATATTGGCCTCTCCAATGGCGGGCCCAACACCGCCAATAGCGATGCATAAAGCTGCCGACAAAACAGACATCATTCCTATCCACGTAATTGAATCCATAGTTATTCTCCTTTCATCGTATCGGGTTGAACATAAATTTCTTCGGGGACCACCGCCGATACATATACAATGGTCAGAAGTGCAAAAATATACGCTTGAATTGTGCCAGTTAAAAGTCCCAACACTTGCAATGGAATAGGGATAATAAATGGTGAAAGCATCATTAAAACGGTCACAATTACAACCCCACTCAGCATATTTCCATATAAACGAAAGGCTAAGGCAAAAGTAGAAGAAAAATCAGAGATTATATTCATAGGCAACATCACTGGAGTCGGATCTATAAACTTTTTGAAATAGCCTTTCGTACCCGCATTTTTAACGCCATAATAAGGTATCGCCCAAAAGACAACAAAAGCAAACGCCGCCGTGGTGGACAAGCTGGCCGTTGGAGGCTCAAACCATGGAATAATTGTCAAAAAATTAGACAAAGCTATAAACAAAAAAAGCGTACCAACTAATGAAATATATTTGTGAGGCCGATCATTGCTGACATCATGAATCTGCCCACACAGTGTAGAGACCAACATCTCCATCACAACCTGCGAACGAGTTATCTCCTTGGTGTCGGATAAATAACGATGACTCCATAAAAGAAGCATCACCAATACAAGCATTGTGATCCAAGTATAAAATAACGTTGCATTGATTGGAAAACCAAACAAATCAAATATAATATGACTATCCAGATTCTGAATCATGAGACATCCTTAATTTTTACAAAACTTACCAAAATGAAGCGGGTTATAATAAAGGCTGCAACTATCCATAAAAAACGGGCTACTTGATGCTGGCTAAAAAAAACAGCGCCCAGTAAGAATACAGTCAAACGCAACACTGCTGAGGCAAAAAGACAAAGGCCTTTATGGCTCATTTTACTTAAAGATTTAACCGTTCCCCATAGCAGCCCCAAATAAATCAAGGCAAGGAAGAAACCATACATCAGACACAGAATTATCTGCATAGAAGGCAAATATAATGAGATCATTTATTTCCTCCTTTTTTGCGTTTTTTTAATCCCACAGAATGATAAAACCATCTGTTTGCATTATAAAATCCAACCAATGCACCAATCAAAATTAAATTCAAAGTCCACGAAATATACTGTGTTTTCAACTTGTTATCTAAAAAGCAACCAACAAAAATTCCTAAAACGACAGGAAGCACCACCTGAAAACCATAAATGGTTAAAATTGCTGCTTTGAAAATATATTGACGCTTAGACCGTTGGGACAATTTTTCTGCCTTTTTAACCAAAAGATCCGCTTGTTCTGTTAAATAGTCGTTAAAGTTTTGCATAGGTCATCCCTTGATTTAAGCTCATCAGGCCTTTGGTCAAGCCTAATTCCAGCCGGCTCATAGACAGGTTTAACTCTTTTCTTTCTTCCTCCATATCTTTGAAAGAAATGGCAATCGTTTGTTTTAATGATTCTAAATTATCATCTAAAACAGCCAAGGGGGTGGAAAGATGCACTAAATCTCCTTTTTTGACTAGAACTCCACGATGACAGGCTGCGTAAAATTTTTTTTCATTAGTGGTATAGGTCACAATGCTACTTTTTAAGGCGGTCACAAAATCTATGTGTCGTGGCAACAGAGTAAAAAAGCCATCAATGGCCTCTATGTCAATTTTGTCAATTGTGGTATTTAAAAGAACTTGTGTTGGGGTAAAAATCTGTAAATTCATACTTCTCCTTTCTTTTGATGTCTTTTAATGGCTTCATCCACAGAACCTATCATAAAAAAGTCCTCTTCCGTATAATCGTTAAATTCACCAGACAAAATGCGTTCACATCCGTTGAGTGTTTCTTTTAAATCAACAGATTTTCCTTTAATGTTCGTAAATTGATATGTGGTAAAAAACGGCTGTGTTAGGAAGCGTTCTAATTTGCGTGCCGTCCGAACAATTTGTTGATCTTTTTCAGGCAACTCATCAAACCCCAGCATCGCAATAATATCCTTCAGATCTTCATATTGAGCAAGAGTACGTCGGACTTCTGTGGCAATTTTATAGTGCCGTTCTCCTACAATCAACGGGGTCAACATGTTGGAGTTGGACTGCAATGGATCCAGAGCAGGGTATAGACCTTGTGCTGCCCGATTTCTGGAAAGTACAATCGTGGAAGAAAGGTGTTGAAAAGTATGAATGGCCGAAGGATCTGTAAAATCATCAGCAGGGACATATACCGCTTGAATAGATGTAATAGCAGCATCTTTAGTAGAAGAAATACGCTCTTCCAAATCAGCAATATCTGTACCCAAACTTGGCTGATACCCCACGCGAGAGGGAATTTGCCCCAACGAGACTGAAACTTCTGAACCAGCCTGAATAAAGCGAAAAATGTTATCAATCAACAGCAACACATCTTTTTTTTCATGATCACGAAAATACTCGGCCATCGTCAAAGCGGAAAGCGC
>JAZLCF010000020.1:0-6697 GCA_045614105.1 Alphaproteobacteria bacterium
GAGCAGTTTTTTACCGGGGCTCATAAACATATATGTATAATACGCACGCAGGTTGGCAAATCGCTGCCACTCATCCCCCGGCATACGCGTCAAAATTGTTCCCTTACCATGCACCACCTCATCATGCGAAAGCGGCAAGACAAAGTTTTCTGTAAAGGCATACAAGAATCCAAAAGTCAATTCGTTATGATGATATTTGCGGTTGATGGGATCTTCCTTCATATATTTTAAGGTGTCATGCATCCATCCCATGTTCCACTTATAGCCAAACCCAAGTCCTCCCAGATAAGTCGGCCGCGACACCATCGGCCATGCGGTTGATTCTTCCGCAAAAGTCGTAGCGCCACTATTCTCTGCAAACACTAATTCATTCAGGCGACGCAAAAATGCGATTGCTTCTAAATTCTCACGGCCACCGTATTTATTGGGGATCCATTCCCCCTCTTTGCGAGAATAATCAAGGTAAAGCATACTAGCCACCGCATCCACACGCAAAGCGTCTATATGATATTCCCGAATCCAAAACAGGGCATTGGCAAGCAAAAAATTGGATACTTCATTACGTCCATAATTATAAATTTTGGTCCCCCAATCTTTGTGTTCTCCCAATCGTGGATCGGCATGTTCATAAAGGGCTGTGCCATCAAAATTGGCAAGTCCAAAAGCATCTTTTGGAAAATGCGCCGGCACCCAATCCATAATCACCCCAATGCCCGCTTGATGCAATTTGTCAATTAAATAGCGAAAATCCCCAGGCGTTCCATAACGACTGGTTGGTGCATAAAGCCCTGTTTCTTGGTAGCCCCAACTGCCATCAAACGGATATTCAGCGACTGGCAATAATTCCACATGTGTAAAGCCCATCTCTTTGGCATATTTTGGCAACTCTTCAGCCATTTCCAAATATGTCAGCCAACGCCCATCTTTGCGCTTCCACGATCCCAAATGTACTTCATAAATTGAAATCGGTGCCCCGCGATCATTTTTCTCTTTCCGAACTTTCAGCCAATCTTCATCGTGCCAGGTATAGTTATTGATATCATAAATAAGGCTACCTGCCTTTGGACGCACTTCCTGAACAAACGCAAATGGATCGGCTTTCAACGGCAACAAACGCCCACTTTTATCCGTCAGCTCATATTTATAAATATCCCACTCGGTCAAATTCGGGATGAAAATTTCCCAAATACCGCTGGACCCACGTGGCCGCATCATATGACGTCGTCCGTCCCAATTGTTAAAGCTACCCACCACACTCACGCGTGTCGCATTCGGCGCCCATACAGCGAAAGAAACACCCGCCACATCTTGATGTGTGATAAGATGCGCGCCCAGTTTTTTATAAATTTCCAAATGATTGCCTTCATTATACAAATAAAGATCTTGCTCGCCCAACACTGGCAAAAAACTGTAAGGATCGGCAGTTTCTTGCACGCTGTCGTCCCACCATGTGATTTTCAGGCGGTAGGGTGTGTAATCTTTGGCATTAGGCAAATTAAATTCAAAGTAATCTGTTTCGCCTTGGCGCACCATATCGCCAATAGTTTTACCCTCTGGCGTCATCACGATAACGGACTTTGCCCCAGGTTGAATCGTGCGGATCATCCACCCTTTTTCGGCTTGATGCTGCCCTAAAAGAGAAAATGGATCGCCATGAAAGCGCCCAGCTAACATATCCAATACGGTTTTATCTGTCATCGTGTCCCCCGCCATGGTAAAGAGGTAGCATATTTTCATCCAAAGCGCAAGAAATTTTTCTTGAGAATGCAATAAAGGCTTGCAAATTCAAAACAGATTTTTTAAAATAGACGTGCAAGCGGTGATCCCGTTTGTGGGGTGTGAAGACCTCCTAAAAGTTGCCGTAATGGCGTGAAATCTGCCTTTTAGTCGTTAGACTGGAAGGCAGCGAATAGAGTCTTAGGACTTAATACCTGCGCATTCTTTTAGATGTCTTCAACTTCCAGTCGCCTCTCATCAAGGCACATATTTTGTTGTGAAGAAAGGAGGAACAAAATGGAAAAAGAAATTAAAACAAATGAAACTGGTCGCAGAATACAGCAAACATAATTGTCCTAAAAGTATGTTTTATACGAGCGACAAGAGAATGATTGGTTGCAATGATACAGGAATGGCAAACTGGGCAGATGCCGATGAATATTCATGCAAACAATGTGATGAACGTTGTTATGATAATGGCACATGCCGTTTGATGGGCACAACTTATGGCAAAGATGCTAATGGCAACTGCACACACTAGATTTATAACAACCTCACAAAAAAATCCCTTGAAGCAAGCAAACCTTATTCAAGGGACATGATCTGTTTTCAAAAAGAGCATTTCTCTTTTTGAAAGAATTTTCTTGAAAAAGAAACAAAAGAAAGGTATCTTCTTTTCAATAAGAAGGGGAAGATCATGTTTGCAACGATTAAATCAAAAATACTTGCTCTTATTTTTGCTTTGCTCTGTGTACTGACCTGTATTTTGACGGGTGTGTCTTTATACACCTTTTATCACAGCAAGGAATTGATTATTGCCGGAAATAATGCTTCCATTACCTCTTTTGAAGGGCAGCTTAATAAAGAAATTGCAAAATTAGAAAATAATGCACTGGATCTATCCTTGATTGGTGAAAGCTATTACCGCTATGGAAAAAACAGGGAAATGGCAAATGGATTAGTCAAAGAATCCATCAAGAATTATCCTGATTCTTTAGGGGGAGGAATTTGGTTTAAGCCCTATATTGTATCGGCAGACAAAAAATGGAATTGCATTTATGCCTTTTGGAATCAAAAAAGAAAAATTGAATTATTACCTTTGGAAGGAGAAGAATTTGATTATCCAAATCAACATTGGTATTTGGAAATTATGCCCCAGCTGGAAAAAGGAAAGCGCCTGTTTTGGTCAAAGCCCTATAAAGGGGAAGGCCTAACAACATTGATGACAACGGTAGGGGCTGGGATTTATGACAAAGGCCAGCTGGTGGGCCTTTCCACCGTGGATTGGCAAATGGATACCATTTTAAAGTCTATCTTGGCAATTAAGCCCACTCCAAACAGTTTTGTGTTATTTGCCGATAAAACAAACGACTATATTATTGCGACAACCGAACCAGGTATTGATACACCAAAAGTTATGGGCAGATCATTGAAAGATTTGCCGTGGTATTCCTCAAACTTAAAAGAAGGCGTTCCCTTTGTTTATCAGGATAGAAAATATATCCCCTATATTAAGCAACTGGGCAACGGTTTATTTTTAATCATCAATGTACCTGAACGTGAATTGTTTTCAGCAGGGATTCATCATCTGCGTGTTGTTTTAAGCGTATTATTAATTGCCAGCTTTTTGATTGTTGCCCTGTTGTACTTTGCCTTAAAAAAGAACATCAATCAACCGATTGAAAAACTGACAAAAACTGCTCAAGAAATTGGACGGGGCAATTTGAATTTCGCTATTCAATTGGAACATCCGCAAGAATTAGCCGATTTAGCTTCTGTCCTCAATAAAATGACAAAAGATATTAAAGAACATATCCTAAATTTGGCTCGTGTATCGCAGGAAAAAGAAAAAATAGAGTCTGAATTGGCCATCGCCCATACAATTCAAACTTCTGCTTTGCCGACTGATTTTCCAAAAAATGAAGTATTTGACTTGGTGGCATCTATGACTCCAGCACGGGAAGTCGGCGGCGATTTTTATGATTTCTTCCCTGTTGATAAAACACATTATGCCTTTGTGATGGCTGATGTATCAGGCAAAGGAATTACAGCGGCTCTTTACATGATGTCGGCCAAGACAATGATTAAAAATATGTTGCAAGCAGGCTATCCTTTGATTGAAGCTGTGACTAAAGTGAATAACGGACTTTGTGATAATCATGCGCGCGGCATGTTTGTCACAGCCTTCATCGGTATCTTGAATATGCAAACAGGAAAAGTGGAATATATCAGCGCTGGCCACTGTCCTCCGCTGCTTAAAAAAGGCAACAAGTATAATTATGTGAAAGTTGTTCAAAATTTAGTGTTGGGTATTACGCCAAGTTATGGTTATAAAAGTGGTTCTTTTGAGTTAAAGAAAAACAATCGCTTATTCTTGTACACGGATGGTGTGACCGAAGCTCAAACAAAGACAGAAAAGCTTTATGGTCCAGAGCGATTGCAAAAGGTATTGAATCAATACTCAGAGGATACTTTATCTCGTGTAAAAAGTGGGATTCATCGCTTTACAAAAGGGGCTAATCAATCCGATGATATTACCATGATGGAGATTATCTTTAAGAAAACTTTAAAATAAACAGCCACCGCAAAAGCGATGACCTTTTTACTTGGTGGAGCATAATTAGAGAATATCGAACCAACAATTTAGCCAATTTAAAAAAGTGGCATTCGAAATGAAACTATCAATCTAATAATGTGATACAACGCTTGACATTACTAAGCGCTTTATGCTACACGTAATCTTAACGCAAGGAGATAAATGATAAAACAACTTTTCGATTTGATATATCTAATTGGCCTCGGGCTACCTTTGTATTTATACAGTACCACCGCGTATGCTTCGAGATATACCCCATCTCTATTCGAGCAAATTCGTCCATTGATCTTTTTAGGCACCGCCCTTTTACTTTTTCTATTCTTAATTAAATGGCTAAGACAGAAATTAAAAAAATTTGATTATCGATCTTTATACCCAAGGCTACAACCTCTTGATAAGATAAAAATTACATTCATTGATGAAAATGGGAAAACGATCACAAAATGTGCACGTATTACCTCTATTGATGGTCAAAAAATTGTTTTTGAAAACAAAAAAGCCCATTATGAATGTAATTCCTCCAACATCAAAAACATAATAAAAAAGAGCAGAATTTTCTGTGCGTTCAAAATGATACTATTTGTAGGCGTTTGTTTTACATTAAGAGGAGCGCTGCCTAATATTTATGTCACAGGAGCCAGACTTTATGAAAAATTAATATGCCCAGAGGGGAAATTTCTAGGCAGCAATGGATACTGTTACGATTGTGATGAAAAAGAAGATATAGAAATTATATGCATTTCGGGGCCTTATTCAACTGATAATACAGCAGAACATGTTCGTGCAAGATGCCCCCAACGGAGATTTGATAATGATCATACAAGTTATTTACCAGTTTCTGAAGATGATATCAGGTTTTTTCTCTATTAATTCGTAGGAAATATTACTAAAATGGTTCGATAAGTTACGAAATTGGACGATTTTTTACGACCGAATTATCGAACTCGCGCCAAGGCATATAAAACATGAAAAAAGCCACCGCTTTCGCGATGACCTTTTTACTTGGTGGGGAGCAATGAACGCTTATCGAGCCAACCATTTAGAAGATTTCCAGAAATTGGCAAGTAGAATTAAGGACATAACAAATTAAGATTCCCTAGCTCCCTTTTTCCTAACCATCCCCATTTTCACAAATGGGCATACCTGTTTTTCTTTCGGCACAGAGGAAGTATAAAGCGGTGTTTCCGTGACTTTTCCCGTTTCATCTTTTTGAATATGGAAAACTTCATCAATTTGCAGAGGTTTCTCCCCACAATATTTTAAAGCAAAATTCTTGCTTGGATGTGAAGCTGCTGCTTGCAGACATTTATTATAATCTTTCCGAAAATCGGGATTTTCACACATTTTATCAATAATGGCTTGCCAGATATTCACATTCACTATTCCAGAATCTCCAGGCCCCTCAAGCTTTTTACCTAGAGAAATACCATTGACAACCCGTTCAACACGCCTTAAAGCACAATTATCCTTTCGTGTATAGCCCAGCGTTGTAAATGCAGGAATAATCTTTTTTCCTCCATCTTCCAGATACTCTAAATTTTTTATATCCGTAATTTGATCTTTGTATTTAAACAAAACAGGATTTAATGCTGCAGCAAGCTCTAAATCAAACTGCCAATTTGGATACACCAACTCTTTTTTACTCACTTCTGTCCCAATAATTAATCCGTCTCCTGTTGTACCTTCGCTTAGATAATCCGTGAAGTGTGATACTGCTTCTTTTTTTTTGCTCCAAACAAAGAATCCTCCTGTCTGACCTCCTTGTCCTGTACCAATTGGCTTTGCTCCTTCATCCAAAAAAGATTTCAATGTATCAGCATCATTCGTAGTATGCCAAAGTGTGACAGCGTCAGGTTTTGTTGATTCAGAATGTTGCATTAAAATTGAGATTAAATTTTGAGTCATCCTAAAAATTCCTTTCTGTTAAATATTTATTCTAGCATATAAAAATTTTGACAAGAATACAATGAAAAAGTTCGATACTGCGCAAATAAAAAATGTCCAGTGGACAATTTTTATGCGTAAAGCAATGAGATACAATGAGTGCAAGCGGTAGCGCAGAATGAATTGATATCGGAATTGACGGAATTTGGCGATTTTTTGCGCCTAAAAATATGTAAATTGGCTGATGCACAATTTATCCCTCATTTTATTCGTGGCCGCCTACGGCGTCGTGTCTGCGGCGTTCCATTGCACGCCTTGCCACCGAACTCACGACAGTGCTTATGAAACATGAAAAAAGCCACCGCAAAAGCGATGACTTCTTTACTTGGTGGGGAGCAATGAGCACTTATCGAGCCAACAATTCAGCCGAGTTAAAAGAATTGAGCTTGGAAATGAAACTTTTTTCCACCGAGAAAAAGATTGACTTCGAAATAAGATTAT
>JAZLCF010000021.1:0-2044 GCA_045614105.1 Alphaproteobacteria bacterium
GCATTATTAAGCGCTGGCGTTATGTATTATAAATGTCCAAAAACAACGGATACCCTGCAACTGACCACAGAGTGGGACAAGGTGTTTGCGAAGTCCGACAAAGTGGATACGCGCAAGGTGACTTTTAAAAACCGTTATGGGATTACGTTGGTTGGCGACTTATATTTACCAAAGAATGTTCAAGGCAAAATGCCGGCGATTGCTGTTTCTGGTCCTTTCGGGGCGGTTAAAGAACAATCTTCCGGACTATATGCCCAAACCATGGCCGAACGCGGATTTATCACGCTTGCCTTTGACCCATCATTTACAGGTGAAAGTGGTGGCAATGTGCGGGATGTTGCTTCCCCCGATATCAATACCGAGGATTTTTCTGCCGCTGTGGATTATCTGACAACCCTTCCCAATGTGGATGAAAACAAAATCGGCATTATCGGTATATGCGGTTGGGGTGGTTTTGCTTTGAATGCCGCTGCCATGGATACCCGAATTAAAGCGACAGTGACCAGCACTATGTATGATATGACTCGCGTTTCCGCAAAAGGTTATAATGATGTGATGAGTGCGGATGATTTATACAAACTGCGTGAAAGCTTGAATAATCAGCGCACCAAAGATTATAAGAGTGGCACTTTTGCCAAGGCAGATGGTTTACCCGAAAAACTCACCGGCAATGAACCACAATTTGTGAAAGATTATTACGGGTATTACAAGACACCGATTGGATTCCATAAACGGTCTATCAATTCAAACGGACATTGGAACACAACCTCTGCATTATCTTTGATTACTGGGCCAATTTTGGCGTATGCGGACACCATTAAATCCCCTGTTTTGATGATTCATGGTGAAAAAGCCCACAGCCGGTATTTTTCGGAAGGGGCCTATGCCAAACTGACAGGCAACAACAAAGAGTTGATGATTATCCCCGGTGCAAACCACGTGGATTTGTATTACAAAACGGATGTTATTCCTTTTGACAAAATGGAACAATTCTTTAAATCAAATTTAAAATAAGGAGTAAAAATGACACAAAAAACTTATTATTATCACTTCAATCCATTTGACACAACCTTTTGGGCGATGATTATCGCTTTAATCATTGCACTCACCTGCACGTGTTGCTGTTGCTTTTGCGGATGGGGATTGTTTATCATAACCGCCCTTTTATGGTGCTACAAACATATAAAGCATAAGGCCGTTGTGATGACAGATAAAACCATCAAAATTGATTATTGTGCCCCTTTGGCTTTTAAGGATATTAAAAAAGCCGAAGTTAAAACAGTTCAAATGGGATGCAAAAAATATAAAATTTTATCCTTAATTCCAAAAGAAAAGGTGAAATATTCCTATAATTGGCTACAAAAGCATAATTGTACTTTTGGGCCGTTTGCCATTGCTCTTTATGGTATTATGACGCCTAAAGATGAAAAAGAAATTGTCAAGATTGTTAAAAGCAAAGTCTCGAAATAGAAAGGAAACGAATATGAAGGTATTACTAATCAACGGAAGTCCACATAAAGAAGGGTGCACATTTACTGCCTTAAGCGAAGTGGCCAACACTTTAAAGGAAAATGGTATTGAAACAGAAATCTATCATATCGGAATAAAACCGATTGCTGGGTGTATTGCTTGCATGAAATGTAAGAAAAGTGGCAAGTGCATTTTTGATGACGGAGTCAATGAACTCGGTGCCCGATTGGATGAATTTGACGGCATTATTTTGGGAAGCCCTGTTTATTATGCAGGACCCAGCGGACAAATCTGCTCTTTCTGTGACAGATTCTTTTTTGTGAACGCACCAAAGCTGGCCGGTAAATTAGCGGCCGCCGTTGTGTCTTGCAGGCGCGGTGGTGCAACCGCTTCCTTTGACCGCCTGAATAAATACTTTACCATTTGTAAAATGCAGGTGGTTGGTTCACAATAGTGGAACATGGTCCATGGGTTTACGCCTGATGATGTTAAAAAAGACAAAGAGGGCCTGCAAACCATGCGTACCTTGGGCCAAAATATGGCGTGGCTGTTAAAATGTATAGAAATTGGCAAG
>JAZLCF010000022.1:0-4774 GCA_045614105.1 Alphaproteobacteria bacterium
CCCGTTTTTGGATTACGACCTACGCGAGCCGATTTTTTATGAGGGACGAACGATGCAAAACGTGCAATTTTGACAGTCTTATGCTCCGCAAATGCATCAATCATACAAGACAATGTCTTGTCAATCAATTTAAAAGAATCCGCATGAGAAAAGCCTAATTCTTGATATAAAGCTTCTGCAATATCTGCGCGAGTCACTGTTTTTTGTGTCATTTTTCACCTCTTATCTTCTAAAATAATACTGCCACACTCTGAAAAAATATGCAAGTCTTTTTTTATTTTTTTATCAATTATGGCTCTGATACATCGTTTAACCCTGATATATTCAAAAACGCCGTCATCTCTGCTTTAATTTTTTCGCATAGGTCATTTTTTGCCATTTGCGCTGCTGCGTCAACGGCACAGGCAAATGCAAAGGCGTCTGCTCCCCCATGGCTTTTGACGGAAATACCGTTCAGTCCCACAAACATCGCGCCATTGTATTTGCGTGGATCGGCCTTGTTTTTAAAGCGTTTCAAAGCGCCTATGGCTAAGGCAAAACCCAACAGCCCTAAGGGTGATTTTTTAACCTCTTGTTTCAAGCTGGACGCAATGAATTTGGCGGTTCCTTCCAATGTTTTTAGGGCAATATTTCCAGAAAAACCATCCGACACAAACACCTGAGCATTACCCATGGCAATATCATTACCTTCCACAAAACCCTTGAAATTCAAGCGATCCCCGTATTCTTTTAACTGGGCAGCTGCCTCACGAATTTCCTCTCGTCCCTTTGTTTCCTCTGAACCAATATTGAGCAATCCAATAGACGGACGTTCGTTTTTAAATAAGACCTTATATAAAACGTCTCCCATTACAGCAAATTCCACCAAATTTTGGGCATCACATTCGGCATTAGCCCCCAAATCCAAACAAACAATGGGACCAGTCATAGACGGTAAAATTGCGGCAATAGCAGGGCGATCAATGCCAGGAATAGTGCCCAAACAAATCTTACTCATGGCCATCAAGGCGCCTGTATTACCGGCGGAGACGACTGCTTTAGCATAGCCATTTCGCACAGCCATAATGGCTTGCCACATACTGGATTCACGTCCAGTGCGAATCGCATGAGAAGGCTTGTCTGTTGCTTTAATTGTATGTGTTGTATGGTGGATTTTATAACATTCAGAAGGTAATCCAACCTCTTTTGCTAAAGGGGTTAAAATTTCTTCGTTTCCAAAGAGAAAAAAGAATAAATCTTTATTTTTTTTGACGGACTGAGCCAATCCCTCCAAGACACAACGTGGCGCAAAATCGCCCCCCATCGCATCAATGGAAATAACAGTTTGCTTCTCCATAGATACCCCCTGAAATAATCAAAAACTATTTTGCCTTTTTAACCAGGATTTCTTTTTTGTTATATGTGCCGCATGCGGCGCATACATGGTGCGGACGAACCAATTCACCACACTTTGGACATTCCGTGTAAGAAGAGGCCTTCAAGCTGTCATGAGAACGACGCATATCACGTTTAGATTTAGATGTTTTCTTTTTTGGTGTTGCCATATTTTACCTTCTTTTTTAACGTTAGACTATTTATGACCAATATTTATACCAGATTTTTATTACTTTTGCAAGTTTTTTTTACTGAGATGTATCAGATTTCTCTTCAAACAGTGCTTTTTGGCGTTCCAAAATATCTTTTGGTATCTGTCTAGACGGTAATTTTTTCATGAAAGAATCAGGTAAAGGAACTCGGTCTAGTTGTATTTCCTTTTCTGTTTTAGAGGGTAATAAATTACCGTTTAAACTGCCATGAACAAACCCTGTTTGATCCAAAACGACTAGTCCGGTGCGACTGATAAATCCTGTTTGTGTGCCAAAAATATTCGGATACGAGCCATTTTTTCGTTTTAATTGTAAATCTTGAATCTTTAAAGTGACATCTGGAATATGAACAAGATTATTTTTAAATTCAACAGGCACCGTGACAGAGGCTGTGCCACCTTGTATTATCACATCTGTTAAAAAAGTAGAGGGCTGTAATTGTTGCAAATTGATGGGGCGATTGTTTTTTAAAGTTAACACAAAACCATTACTTTGCGGTGTGATAATAGAGGGGGGCAAAACTAATGGTACAGAGGCAGATGTTGCCAATAACTGATTGACCTTTAAACTTTGATTATCCATTTGAAATTGTGCGTCTAATCCCTGTATAGGAATCAATGCTTCAATATTTTTGATAAATAAATGTTGATTTGATGCCGTTGTGAGTGGTGACAAAGAGTCAACAGTCAGAACAGTATTTAGTCCTTCTATTTTAACATCGCCGATATCAAAGGAAACATTTTGAAAACCGACGTACAAAGGATTGCCAGTCATAAGACCTTTCTGCCAATTAAAACGGCCCTTGATCGCCAACTGGCCACTCGGATTATCCACCGTTTCTGGAACAGCCGGCCACAGGTCATGCAAGGGGACTGATATCTTTTGTAAATCAAAAGGAGGAATATTTACTTGTCCTGCAAAAAATTGTTGGTCCAAGGAAAAACGTCCTTCTAAGTTTGCTGTAATCGGCTGATTTTTGAATTTTAATTTTGCAGCGACTTGATTGCCAACCATATTCAAACCGATATCAAAAGGATAGGAAAGTACAGGTTGTCCTATCAAATGCACATCCCGTGCTTGCATAGTTATTTTGGCTGTTGACTGCAACAAATCAGTGATATTTAAAACCGCTTGACTGAAGGTAATTTCTGGACTTTGATAAGCCAAATTGTTGGCAGAAAATCCTATTCTTGGTTCGTCCGCCAAAATAGTATTCAAAGATATTTTCTGGCTTGACAGGTTAAGATTGTCTCCCGTTTCTTGATTTTGACCCAAAAACACTAAATCTTGAATGGGTAAATTAAATTCAACAACCAAATCTGAATGCTGGGCGTCTGCGATAATCAATTGTTGCCAAGCATTTAATGTAAATTTTAAAGGTTGAGTTGCTTTAAAGTTTTGATGCTGATAGTTAAATTGAAAATCGGATAGGGAAATTTGTGCGTCCTTTAATAAGTCTAAAACACATCGTTGTTGAGCGTTGCAAAGAATTTCAGCGTCCAGAGGCAGATGCAAGTTTTTAAAAGAAACATCATACATATTGAATTGCTTTGAATCAATTGTTAAAATGCCTTTCGTTGCTAAGGTTTCGTTTAAGGATAAATAATCAATAGAGAATGTCAAATCACTGGATAAGGTAGGCTCTGTTTCATTTTTGCGTTCCCAAGAAATAATGCCAGAAAATCCCTGTTCATCTTTTTGTTTCAAGTCGGCCTGCAGTTGTTTTTTGATTGTTCCCGTCCCTAAAGTAAATTCCGCTTTGATTGTATCTAATTTTTTATCAATAAGATTGATGTTAATTTCTCCTGTAAAATCCTCGGGAGCACGTCGTGGCAAGGTGACATTTCCTTTGGAAATCTTTAAACTCCACACAGGTTTCTTTTTTGTTCCTGCCATAGTTAACGTTCCTTTGAATTTCAAAGCAGGTTGGTCTAGTAAGACTGGGATAATAATTTGTGTTGTGTCGTCGTAAATGCTTTCCATAGAGAAGGAAAGAGGCAAACTCATGGTGCCTGCTTGTAAATTGAGTTTTGCGTTGTTAATGGTGATGGCATTGATTTTCAAGTTAAAATTGCCTCTGACAGGCTGTTGTAGTCGAGACAAGAATTCGGGAATATCTTGAACCGGGTTGAAATCAGAGCCCTCATCTAAATTGATTGTTAGCCCATCCAAAATGACTGATCTGATACGCTTTTGCAACAAATCTGTAAAGGTTGTATAAGCAATCAAGGTGTCCACTGTATATTGCCCATTGGGGCCTTTCAATTGATGAACTTCAATCCGATCCATATCGTAGTCGGCTGATTCAAACTGGATTCCACGCGCTTTTAATTGATCCTCTAGATATAAGGGGAGTTGTAAGCGGTTATACAGAGAAAAACAAATCATCAGAATACCACTTAAATAAAGGATGCTCATTAGAATGCCCCAGAAAATATTGAGTTTGCGAAACAATAATTCATTGGAGCGACGCAGAGAATCTAGATACAGCGTCAACCGCATCAATCCGGCTAAAATTGTGACAACCAGCGGCCTTTGTTTCTTTTTTTCTTCTGGTCTGACCTCGTCTTCTCTGGAAATCTGGCGATATAACTCAGAATTTTGCGGCTTTATGTCAGCGCTTTGCTGAGGCGTAGAAGTTGAAGTATTTAGGTTTTCTGGTGCCATCTTTCCCCCTGTTGGACATCTTATTCAAACAGAATAACTTCATTTCCTTGCTGCGTCAAGCATTTTTTTGAATTCTTCTTCATTCAAAACAGAAAGACCCAACTTTTGCGCATTAGTATATTTACTGCCAGGATCTATGCCGGCGACGACAAAAGAAGTTTTTGTACTGACCGAATTAGATACTTTACCGCCCAATTCTTGTACGCGTGCTTTTGCTTCATCACGTGGCATAGAAATCGTGCCTGTGAAGACGAAAGTTTTGCCTTTCAATGGCAAATTATCTGCTTGTTTGGGTGCCTCTTGAATGGTTAAAATGGATAATAATTTTTGCAACAACTTTTGATTGTGTTCCTCGGTAAAAAAATCAATAATATCTTGTGCCATCGTTTCGCCGACACCATCAATTTCTGTTAGTTTGGTCATCGCGTCTGATCCTGTTGCGACATCAACAAAATTTTGCCATGAACCAAAATGAGTCGCCAATAATTTTGCAGTGGCTTCACCGACTTCTGGAATGCCCA
>JAZLCF010000023.1:0-2808 GCA_045614105.1 Alphaproteobacteria bacterium
CGAACAATCCACAATAAAACCTAAGATTTCCCCCCTTAAAGGAACTAAAAAAGATTTTTGGGATGGTATAGAAGAAGTTTTAAAAGACATGCACGTAGATATTCCTCGCTATCAACTCTTAGAACAAACTTGGCAATCCACCGTATATCCCATAAAAACAAAAAGAATGACACATATCAGACCGGATAAAACAATCAGAAGATAGATCGTTTTGTATGCCAACTTTTTAGAGCTGGGAAAAGCATATACGTCTCGCTAACAAATAAAGGACGATATTTATCACTTGACTTTTGGATGAAAATCAGCTAAAATAGCGCGAGTTTCCCAGATCAAGGATGGGTGGCCGAGTGGTTGAAGGCGCGCGCCTGGAAAGTGCGTTTAGGTCTAAAGCCTAACGGAGGTTCGAATCCTCTCCCATCCGCCAATTTAAACGCCCCTGGACGGGGTGTTTTTTTGTGTGATAGAAGGAGATACAAACCGATGAAAAACTCACTTACAAATGAGCGGGCGCCGTCAAGCGCTTCCAAGCTGGCACAGGAATAGGGGCTTCATACCCACAACAATTCCTCCCATCCAACAAAAAAACGCCCTATCGGACGCTTGCAAAAAATTGGAGCGGGCAAAGGGATTTGAACCCTCGACATCGACCTTGGCAAGGTCGCGCTCTACCCCTGAGCTACACCCGCATCCGATAAAGTGAGGTTATTATACACATCTTTTTTTAAAAATGCAAGAACTTTTTTAATATGCCCACTTCAGGCCCACCATACCACGATAATCCGGCGCAACATCTGCTTGGTGATCGGGATTCAAGCGTACACCCAATTCTCCTTGCACCGTCACATCCTCTGCCATCTGTCCTTTATAATACAACGACAAATCCAACTCTCTGGCCTTTGGTTTCATATCCACGTTGTAAGTTTGGTAATAATAGATATCCTCTGTCTCATGGCGTCCCACAGGCAGTGTCACATTCATCTTCCCTTTACGCACCCGCAACGGAGAAGCCACCTGCAACCCGACCAAATGCTTTTCGGAAGGCTCATAACTGGCGGTAAAAGCAAAGCTATCACTGGCCAGGCGCGACAAATTCATTAAACCACCTTGAGAATCCGTCTTTGTCTGGCCATAGTAATACATTGCTTCTAAATGCACCTTTTCAATCGGTGAAAACTCCACACCAGCCCCAACAAATTGGGTGCTTGCCCCCTTGATATCAAACGCCCCCGAGGAAATCATTCCCAACGAAGAACCATTTTCGTTCATAATACCAGAAGCCAACTTTAAAGACAATTGACGCACAGGCTTAAAGACAACAGAACTGGTAAAAGCCTGCATCCCATTATCCGGCGCATCAAAGTGACGATCATCCCCATCAAAGAAGCCATTCTTTCCCGCTGTCCAACCAATATCCACCGACCACTTCGGCGTCAATTGATAGCCCGTTGTTAAACCATAGGCATCACGCATCTGAATAAAAGGATTAGCCTGCCGCCGCTTCCAATACACTCCGTCCCCTATTGTGGTATCTTGAGCATAGAACAAACCATACCGCATCTTTCCTTGTTTCAGGGTTGCTTGCATCAATCCCAAAGGAATTTGAGAATCAGAGGACACACGATTTGTTTGATTCCGATAGGCTAATTCAAAATTTTCAGTTGGCTGAATCACAACAGGATCGGCACCACTCATAAAAGATTTAAAATCTGCCCAAGTTTTGGCTTTGCGGCGAGATTGCAAACGGAACAATTCCGTCGTTGGATAGGCAAAAGGACGATTATACGCATCAAATGCCACAAAATTGGCCGGCAAACTGGCCGTCAAATTTGTTGATAAAGTCCCCGTCAAAGAAGCAGGCGAAAGCATAGAGGTCGCTTGTGCCGTAATAACACCAGCATTTTGCCCAACAGCCGATCCAGTGTTATAAACCCAGAGGCCATTTTTACCCCCAATCGGATCTGTTGCAGCCTCTAAATTGATAAGTCCATAACCAAAAATAGCGTTATACTTATGATTTAAATCAGCATCATATCCCTCATAGGATGGATCATACGTCACAATCACACCCTCATCTTGCTCAGATTCCATACTTTGTCCAATGCCATAATAAGCCTTGTAAGCGGCCTTGCCTGTCGCACGCTCAGATGTTGAATCTGGAATATCGTCCCAGTTTAAATATGTGGCTGTTGCCAATAAAATTTCCACCGCTTGCTGTGCCGTCAAGTGAGGATACGCCCCCATCAACAAAGCCAATGAACCAGACACGACCGCTGCCGCCGAGGAAGTTCCATAATTCACCCCATAAGCATAATCATCTTGTTTGTATACATTCTTGCCTTTAACCAAATCCGTTGTGGAATAAAGACCAGACTCTAAGGACAACCCACCTGGGGCCACCAAACAATAACTGCCCGCAATACCGCATGGTTGCGAATAGGTCGCCAAATCATATTTAGAATCTGACAATTGCTCCACAGCCCCCACAGTCAAATAGGAATGATAAAAAGGATTACTCGGCTTGATAGTAGGCAACTTATCCCCTATTTTCCAAGTTGTTCTTGAAGAATCAACATCATTGAAACCACTCATCAATGGAAAAGCCGCCTGTAAAGCAGGTTGCATCAAATGATAATTTTTATCTTGAGCTTTACCATTTGAAACCACCGCCACCGATTGACTGCTCGCTAAAATAGAATAAGCCCCAGCCTTATCAGCCCCAAACAAACCTTCTGGCGCTGTATCTTTATTATAGGCCATTGCTTTGGCATCATACACGGTTTCCCCTCCTGCTGTATTTGGCACGCGTTC
>JAZLCF010000024.1:0-17282 GCA_045614105.1 Alphaproteobacteria bacterium
ATACTTTTCTTTGCCCTCCTCTTGACAATCCGCTGTTGTCTCACATGGAATTAAACGCCCCACGCCATCAAACCCGAAAATCAAATCGTTTGTTTCTTGACATTCTGAAAAAGGACGCAGTGTTTCCGTCAGTACAATCAACTCACCATCCTTTTGAAGCCCTAAAATTTGTTCGCAGATTTCTTCTTCCACGCCTGTCACCTTGATATAATTGTTCTGCTTCAGGTCGCGTTTGATGAAGAACTGCCTACCCGATTCGGAAGAGGTTGTGCTGGCTGTCCAATCCAAATAAGGCTGCTGGCTGGCCAGTGCCTCGGCCCAGACCATCCGCCCATCGTGGATAATCGCATTGGCATTGGCTTTATTGAGGGCGATTCTGAACGCCGCGAACACCATCACACTCAATAATCCCATCACGGCCAGCACGCCCAGCATTTCCACCATACTGCGTCCCGCCTCACACCCCCGCGTCATTCTGAGCGACAGTGAAGAATCTCGTTGGGCACCCAGATGCGTCCAAAGATCCTTCGGCATAGCCTCAGGATGACAGTCATTTTTTAAAATCTCTTTTTCCATTCCCCTTTCTCCTTTTGTAAATTAAACATTATTTAACCCACCGTTTGAACACGGTGGGTTATTTGCGCCATGGCGCAAAAATTTCTTAGCAACGATTACATGTGTGTGTGTATGTGTACAAAATAAGGGCTATCGCGGTATTCGCCCCTTTTTTCTATCCCTAATTTTAAACTTATTTTTTCCATTTTTGTACACCCTGCTGTTCACCAGACTAATCTATTGGCACAAAAAATGCAACTACTTTTTTTGAAACGGATAAAAATGCCCTGGCAGATACATCGCATAAAATCTTTGAATGCGTCGTTGCATCCGCCGACGAGCAAAAAAAGGAAGAAAATACTCCAACTTTAAAGTAGACCACGAATTGTGACGATTTAGACTTTTAGTATCCACAAAATAGACATACTGTTTTCCCTTATGTGTGCGAATTAAGAAATTCTCGTTGTTAAAATCATAAAACCATAGCTTATACCTTAAAAGCCGTGTAAAAAAATCATCAAACTGAGCTACCATTTCTTTTGTAATCTTTTTACCAGATCGCACCCAATCTGTTAAACGCGGTGACAGCCGATTATCGTCATCATAAACTAAATCTGTAATTAACCCTAGCCCTTTATTTGTTTGTACCAATTTATAATAACGCGGCACATACGGATCTATCGTCTTTTGAAATAATCGATTATTCTTGATTTCTTTTTTTAAAAGCTTGTTGTGTGTCTTTTTCAAAGCCACCTTCACACATAACCGATTATTCTTTGGGTGATAATAACAAGCACGCACACGACCATGTGAAATTAAATCTTTTAGAATCAACATTATTTTTTCTTTCCTTTGTTAGAAAATGGATTTTCCCGTTTGCGCAGGTGAATACGAATAGGAACACCTTCTAATCCAAACGCCTGTCTCAATCCATTGGATACATAGCGCATATACGAATCTGGCAAACTGTCCGGATTTGAGGTAAAAATCACAAAAGTCGGTGGACGTGTACTTACCTGCGTCATATATTTCATCGGAACGCGTCGTCCATTCCGCGCCAACGGCGTCGGATGCGCCTGTTTCAGCTCCTCCAAAAAAGCATTGAGTTTATGTGTCGGCACACGTTTGTTCCACAGCTCATACATGCGAAATACCTCAGTCATCAGTTTATCTAAGGCAAAGCCATTTTTTGCAGAAATAGGAACTATTGGAATTTTTTTCACCTGTTGCAAGGATTCCATCATACGGGCTTTTAATTCCTTTAAAATTGCCTGTTGATTATCAATATCATCCCACTTATTCAAGGCAATCACAAGGGCTCGGCCTTCTTGTAAAACAGTACTGGCAATAGCTAAATCCTGCCGCTCCAAGGGTTGATGTGCATCCAAAACTAAAATCACAACTTCAGCAAAGTCTATCGCATTTTTGGTTTCTTGACCACAAATACGTTCCAACTCATCTTCAATTTTACCATATTTGCGCAATCCAGCTGTATCCGTCAGCAAAATCTTTTTGCCCTTCCATACCCAAGGGACAGTAATGGCATCACGCGTCACGCCCGCCTCAGGGCCTGTCAACAGTCTGTTTTGTTTTAAGAATTGGTTGACAAGTGTTGACTTACCCACATTAGGACGCCCAACAATGGCCAAATGTAAAGGCAATTCTTTTTGATCCATCAAACTTTCCTCAGGTGGGCACAGGGGCTTTAATGCAAAAATAAGCTCTTTAATTCCCTTGTTATGTTCAGCTGAAATAGGCTGGGGATCACCTAAGCCTAAACGATAAAAATCACTTAAGTTTTGAACTTGTTTTTCCCCTTCACATTTATTGACAAGTAAAAAAGTGGGTTTGCCCGTTTTATTCAACTGCTTCGCTAATTTGATATCTAACGCATTCAATTCTGTGCGGCCATCTGTAATCATCAAAATAATATCGGCCTCTTGAATGGCAAGCTCTGTTTGTTGCCACATTGCTTTTGCCAAAGACGTTGTATCCTCCAAGCCGGCAGTATCCACTAGGCGGACTTTGGTACCGTCTAAATCTGCTTCGGACTCTTTTCTATCACGCGTAACCCCAGGGCGATCATGAACAATGGCCACGCGTTTGTGACACAACTTATTCAAAAGTGTCGATTTGCCAACATTTGTGCGTCCAACCAAGGCAATTGTCTTCATTTAATCCCCTTAAAAATAAGTGGCCTTCATTTTCTCATTGACAATCAGCAAATGCTGATTCACAACAACAGGTTGTGTGGCGCAAGAACGCTTCTCTGTTTTGGTCTGATCCCCCGTTCTCGGATTGAGATAAATCCATTGCTCTGGGTTCATCAAAACCAGCTCATCATTCAATAAGAATAGCCCTTGCCACAACAAATCTTCATCTTGCGGCTTAAATTCCTTTTGCCAAAAAAGTTTTCCTGATTTTTTATCAATGGCCATCAACTGATTTTCATTTGTCAGCAAAAACAAAGCATTTCCACTCACAACTGGGGTCATCACAGAACCCTCTGCAATCGTCCACTTTGTGCGCCCAGTTTGTAAATCATACGCCCCACTTAAATTTGCATTGCCCGTTAAATAAACCGTATTCTCATCAATAACAGGGGCTGCCACAACTTGCGGAACAGTCATCAAATCTTTAGGTCGATTTCCCACCATCATTTGAATCCACAACAACATCCCAGAATCCGCGTCAAACCCAATGACTTCCCCTGTCGCAAAAGGCACAACAAGAATGTTGTCTGATTTGGCTGGTGAAGCCATATGAGTCAACCATGTTTGAGGTTTTGTTGTCTGATAACGCCAAAGTTCCTGTCCATTTTTAGCATTCAATACAATCAGCTGATTTTGTGCTGTCACTAAATAAACCGCCTTTTTATCTGCCAACAATGGCGCACGCATAGCAACCGACATATCCTTTTGCCACAGTTGTTTGCCTTCTTCATCTAAAGCCGTCAACAGTCCATCTGTTGAAAGAGCAAACAATCGCTGATTGGAATAAACCAATGAAAAGCCTTGTTTGGAATCAGCCAACTTTTGTTGCCAAATTTGCTCCCCATTTTCCAGATTGACTTTTGTCAACATATAAGCACCGTCCAGCGCATACATCACTTTTTCCAATACGATAGGCGTTGGCAATGCCCGATTGGGCAATTTATTTCCCTTACTCACCCGTTGCTTCCATAAGGGCTTTTGAGCAATCTCAGCCTTCGCATGAGGTAATTTATTTTGAGGATTTTGGAAAGAATCCACCCACGTTGACATGACCTGTGCTTTATCCAATTTGACCTGACCCACTGCCAGTTGTACAGGGTCAACATCAAAAACCGTCAAACGCCCTTCTTTCGGCGCATAGCGCTTATTATCAGAGCATGCCCCAATCAACAAACAACAAACAAACAAAATAATAATTCTTTTCATCTTAATTGTTCTCTATGATTTGAAGTAAAGTTTTAATATCTTGCTGTGCCACTTCTGTTATATTGGGTAATTTCAGTGCATTTTGCAATTTTTGCTTAGCCATTTCTGGTTGATTATCGCGTAAATACAAAACAGTCACTAACTGCATCGTCGTTCCAATAAAAGACACATTTTCCATCACCGGCTCCAACATTTTCAACAACTCTTCAGGATTACCTGTGTCCGCCTGATATCCCACATACGAAAGTAATGCAACCGTCTTTAAAGGCTCTGGTGTAGAGCCATCCAGCATCTTTTTCAATTCCACTAATGCGGTTTCTTTATCGTTCTGACGGGCCGCTAAACCAGCCAATTCTAAGCGAGCCAAATAACGATATCCTGTGCGCGCATTGTTTGCCAACTCATTCAGCAACGGCCGTGCCTCATCTGGCTTTTGAGAAAAGATCTTAATAACAGCCGTTTCAAATTGATCCGATTCCGCTAAACGCACCTTCATCTTCCAAGATTGGTATAACTGAATGCCTGCCGTCATCGCCAAAATCAAAATAACGCCTGCATAAATCATCCAAGCATATTTTTTCCAAAAACGGCGCAGCCGCTCCTGCTGTAAATCTTCGTCCACCTCTAACTCAAAGGCTTTCTCTTGATATTTTTGACAATCTTCACATTTCTTTTTTTCAGTCATTTTTTGCTCCTTCTGAGCAACATTGTATCCTAAATTCGCTGAATTGTCCATAAGTTATTTTTCTTTTTTTGGAAAAAGGGCAAAAAGTGGCAAAGCAATCCAGCTGGGCAAACAACTGCCAAACCATGCTGCCAATACCATTATCCACGGAAAACAAATCAGTGCAGGCTTTCTGTTCAAGCGTCTGTGGATAATACGTGCCGCTTTGTCTGCCTTCATTAAAAAAGGCATATAAAAACGATTTTTATCTGTCAGAGGGGTCTCAATAAACCCAGGACAAATTGTCGTAATATGAATGCCCTTTGGTTTTTGCTGACCATACAAAGCCTCACCAAAAGCCTTGACAGCCGACTTGCTGGCGGAATACGCTGGACAACTGGCCATCCCTCTGTATCCAGCCAATGACGCAATCAATGCAATATGTCCCCTATGCCGCTTACGCATCAATTCCAACGCCGGCAAAACCGTATTTAGCGTACCAAAGATGTTTGTTGTCATAATTTTGCGCGTCGCCTCGCCATTTTCGGGCATCCCAATCACGCCCGCTGAAACGCCTGCATTCGCAATAACTAAATCCAGCGGTGCACGCTTAAAGGCCTGTTGCACCGCCGCCGCAGCGGCCTTTTCATCGGTTGTATCAAACAAATACATCCAAACTTTTGTACCCTTTTTGCGACACAAAGCGGCTGTTGCATTCAAGCGTTCCTTATTACGCCCACACAGGTGTAATGTGTTGCCCTTTTGCGCATATTCAGCGGCCAGATGAGCCCCTAACCCACTGGAAGCCCCTGTAATAAAGATAGATTTTGGTTCTTGATTTTTGAAAAACATAAAAAACTCCTTGACAAGAAAAGTATAATGCGTTATAATACGGTTTGTCAACAACAAAGCCTCTGTGGCGAAATTGGTAGACGCGACAGACTCAAAATCTGTTTCTAGCGATAGAGTGCTGGTTCAAGTCCGGCCAGAGGTACCAATAAAAACACCGTCCAATTTTGGACGGTTTTTCTTTTTAAGTGCTAAAATCCGTCAATTCCGCCTAAATTTCAAACAGCGTTTGGTGGGACAAACTTGTTTTCAATAAGGCTCATTGCTTTGCGCAGAAAAAACATTCACCGGATATTTTTTCTTTACGCAGTTATCGAACTCTTAAAAATGTTTTCTTTTACTAATCAATCGGTGATCTATTTCTTGGTCTTGAAAGTTCTAACCTTGAGAGTTTAAAATCCCGTTTTAAATTTTCCGGATTTGACGCCGTGTACGCTCGCGTTTTCCCTGCCTTTGGGTAGACAAGAGATGAACGTTTAGGCTTTGGATATGCAACTCTTGAGTACGAATGCTCTAAGGCTTTACTTTTACTCATCACAACTGTGGCGGCCTCAAAGCGGAGCATTTGTGTCGGAGAATGCAAAATGGTCATAACGCGTTTACCAAATTGTTTGTCTGCATGATTATTTCTGGTTAAATAGAGAAAAGAGATAATGTCTTTGGCTGTAAACCAAGGTGCCTTTTCCCGATTATTGGCATCTATGAGAGCTTGAATCATATCGGGATGTGCCTCGATTGTCTTTTTTATCAAACTCTTTGTATCGTTATCATATTTTGAATGTTGTAATACAAGAGCCAATGTGTCCAGTGTAACGCGGCTTTTCGTTGTCATATCTCGTCCTTTCTTGATTGGAAATACTAACATTGTACAAATAATACTTCTGGAAGTCAATTGTTTTTATTTTGCGCAGTTATTTTTAAGGTCAGATTTTTCCACTTGATTTTTACACAAAAAGGCATTACACTAGCGCCAAATTGGCATAAGGAGTGACATGATACCGTTGGCCAACACAGGCTTAATTCGTAAGGACCGTTTCAAAAACGGATATGCTTTTGCCCCCTTAAATTACAATAAAGAACTCTCTTCACAACAAGAGAGTTTTTTTCGTTTCGTGAAAGGATGACAGATGACAAAATATGTATTTATTATAGGTGGTGTGGTTTCCTCTTTGGGAAAGGGAATTGCTTCGGCTTCAACGGGCGCTTTATTAAAAGCACGGGGTTATTCTGTGCGCATGCGCAAAATGGATCCGTATTTGAATGTAGACCCAGGCACCATGTCACCTTATCAGCACGGCGAAGTTTTTGTGACGGAGGATGGCGCAGAAACGGATTTGGATTTGGGACACTATGAACGCTTCACAGATGTAAATTGCCACAAAACGGACAGCATCTCGGGCGGAAAAATTTATTTCAATGTTTTGCAAAAAGAGCGGCGTGGTGATTATCTGGGCGCAACGGTACAGGCAATTCCCCATGTCACAAATGAAATCAAAGAATTTTTGAAATCCGATTTGCATGGCGAAGATTTTGTTTTGTATGAAGTGGGTGGCACCGTGGGCGACATTGAAGGCACTTTGTTTTTGGAGGCTGTGCGTCAGTTCGCCAACGAAGTTGGTCGGCAAAATGTTTGCTTTTTGTTTTTGACTTTGTTGCCCTATATAGCCACGGCGGGCGAATTAAAAACAAAGCCTACACAACATGCCGTAAAAACTTTGATGGAAGCAGGTATTCAGGCAGATATTTTACTGTGCCGTAGCAAGATGAATTTAGGGCCAGAGGAACGAAAAAAATTGGCCCTATTCTGTAACGTTTCTCCCGAAGATGTGATTATGGCGTTGGATGTGGATAATATCTATAAAATTCCCGCGGTTTATCATGAACAGGGTCTGGACACCCAAATTTTGAAACATTTTAATATGTTGGAGCAAGCGCCAGAGCCAGATTTAAGTGGATGGAACAAAATTATTGACACTTGTACCAATTATGAAAAAGAAGTAAAAATTGCCGTTGTGGGAAAATACTGTGGCTTATTGGAAGCCTATAAGTCATTGAATGAGGCACTGGTACATGCAGGTATAGCTAATCGCGCCAAAGTGAAAGTGACATGGTTAGAGGCTGAGCAGTTGGAAGACCTGTCTCAAGAACAAGTCAATGAGGCATTGAAACCTTACTCGGGCATTTTGATCCCGGGAGGCTTTGGCGTTCGCGGGATTGAGGGAAAAATCAAAGCTATTCGTTATGCCAGAGAGCATAAAGTACCATTCTTCGGTATTTGCTTGGGCATGCAGATGGCTGTGGTGGAAGCTTGCCGATCCTTGCTAAGAATAGAAAATGCGGGTTCTGCAGAATTTGGTGGCCATTATGTGCCCGTTGTTTCCAAGATGAAGGTGTGGGAACAAGACGGCAAAAAACAAATTCGCCCGGATAACTCTGATTTGGGCGGCACCATGCGTTTGGGCGCTTATCCGTGTGTTTTAAAACAAGGCTCTTTAGCGGCCCACATTTATGACGGGGCAGAGGTTATTCACGAACGCCACCGCCATCGATACGAAGTGGATATGTCTTATGCTAAACAGTTGGAGGCGCATGGCATGACCATCTCGGGCAAATCCCCAGATGGTTTATTGCCAGAAATTGTGGAAATTCCTGATCATCCATTTTTCATCGGCGTGCAATTTCATCCAGAATTTACCTCTCGCCCCGGGCGCACAAATCCTATTTTTAAGGCCTTTATTGAGACTGCTCTGAAATATATCACGGCAACTAATTGAAGACGACGATAACACAAATTTGTGTGAAAGCACAAAAAAAGCCACTTTCCAAAAAGTGACTTAAGAGGTGGTGCCTAGAGACGGAATCGGACCGCCGACACAGGGATTTTCAGTCCCTTGCTCTACCAACTGAGCTATCTAGGCAAAACCACCCTCTATTATACACATTTTAAAACAAATTGCAAGAGATTTTTTAATTATTTTGGGCTCATAACAATTCCCCACCAAAGGAGGCAAAATTATTTACACAGGGCCACGGTAGGGTTGTTTTTTCCACGATATATCGCACTGCGATTAAGTACTGTAACCCCCCCCCTAGAACCAGTGTCTACACACAATGCACTATCTTCCCCAGAACCCAAAGTTGTCCACGCGCATCTATCCCAATTAGTCGCACTAGGTCCTGGCCTTAAATTTTTCCAAGCAAGACACGGCGCACCAGAGACTGGATTTGATCCAGGACAAACATCTTCAAAATCCACCATAGTTCCCCCATTGGATTTGCACCAAGTCCAAGCACTCCACCAGTTCATGGAATGCCAATCCTCACCAAAATTTTTCATGCAAAATGTTCGTGGAGGACTGGGACAGGTTGAGCTATCACACTCGGCCGGAGCCCCCGTTGCACCCACGGCATTTAAAGTCACCTCAGTGCCGCCCACGCAACTGGTATATGCAAACGCGTGACCTGATACTATCAAACTTAAAGCCACTAATCCAAAATACGTTGTTTTGATATTCATTTTTTTTACTCCTTTCCTTGTTTTTTCTAATTCATGGGACATTGCGCATTGTTGGAATCACGTTGGATACAAGTCCCATATAATTTGCCTGTTGCATTCCCTTCAGCTTCAACTCCACACGAATCGTCTGCCCATTTAAGATAGCAATATTTGCCTATCGGACATCCTTTGTCTTGGGTTAGTCCTCCACCTGTATGGCTTAAAGGGCACTGTGTGCTTCTTTGTGTGCGTGACATACATATACCATAAATTAAACCTGTTCTGTTTCCCTCTGCCAAAATGCCACAGTTTTCATCTTCGTATGCCAAATAACAATACTGGTCGTCATTGCAACGTTGCTGAATAGTCATAGAGATACTATGAGTATTTTTGGTAGCATCAATCACAGTATCTGTGATACGATAACTGCAGTTAGAATGAAGCGCTTGAGTCAATTGCGTCATGGTGTAAATGCATTGACCATTGGTAATCTTACATTCGCCTGGTGTTTTACCACAAATTTGCTCATTTCCATACTCATCTTGGCCGCAACACCACGTGTGACCATTCCCGTCGTCACAGGTTAAAGCCACAGCGGAATTGCATTCACAGCCATCCCCTGCCGCATTGACAACTGAGATCGCAGCATCACACTCTTGACAGTGGCCAGATTCATCACAATAAAATGCATCACTGTACAGGTCTTGACATCCTTTTTGATTGACACACTCGGCGGGTTTACCACTCACCCCATCAAACGCCATCACAATCGCATTCTCGCCCTCTGGACACGTGGTCAAATCCTCATAATCCGTTGTTAAAAAAAGAAGGCTCCCTTCCTGTTGGTGGAGCAACATTTGCTCACACACTTCTTCTTCCACACCTTCCACTTTGATATAGTTATTGTCCTTGATATCGCGCATCACGGCAAATTGCTTTCCCGATTCGTTGGCGGCACGGCTGTCAATCCAATCGTTGCGTTTGGGAACAGTTTGCCATGCCAGTGCCTCGGCCCAGACCATCCGCCCATCGTGGATAATCGCATTGGCTTTTGCTTTATTGAGGGCTAATCTGAATGCAAAAAAGGCCATGACAGACAACAATCCCGCCACCGCCAACACGCCCAGCATTTCCACCATACTGCGACCTGCCTGTCCTGTCATTCCGGACTTGATCCGGAATCCAGCAGGCTGTGCCTGCACATTGAATTCATTATTTATGGATCCTGGACCGAGTTCAGGATGACTGCTTCTTTTTAATTTTTCTTTTCTCATTTCATCTCCCTGTCTTTTTGAAATATCCTATTTTGGGATATTCTATTATAGGATATTTACTGTTGTCAAGGAAAAAATTTATTGAATGGAGTTTTGCCCATGACAAAATCAGTTTTTACTGAAGAATATCATACCTTTTTGACTCATTTGATTCAGGCCAGGAAACAACAACATATCACTCAATTGCAACTTGCTAAAACCCTGTACAAGCCCCAATCTTATGTATCCAAATATGAAAATGCAGAACGCCGTTTGGACATTATTGAGACTTTTGAAATTTTACTGGCTTTAAAACAAAATGCAAGAGTTTTTTAAAGATTTATTTTGTGAAAAACACTTATTTAAATAAACATGCTTCTACACGCCTAGTCACATCTCCCCAGGTCATATCTATGTCATACTCTGGCGCCCGATGACCTCCAACCTTGGTATAAAACGTCATCGCCTTGACATTTCCTTTCAGAGCATGCAAAAAGAACGGAGCATTTTTAATTTTTGTCTTAAAATGCTGCAACAATAATCTGCCAACCCCTTGACGTTGAAAGGATGGATTTATATACAAACCATATACCTCATATTCTACAGGAATATTGGCAGCCTCTTTATTTTTGCCCCCAAATAAATAACCAATAACTTGTCCATTTAATTCGGCCACAAAACAAATGTTCTTTTGATTCAGGATTGTTTCCTTGAAACGCTCAATTCGCTTTTCCGTCACTTGTAATTTCTCCAAAAAATCATCTGGCACAAGCCCTTTGTAGGCCGTATGCCACCCCACCACATTGATTTCCGCAGCACGCTGGGCATCCTTTGCTTCTGCTTTTCGAATAATCATTTTTGCTCCTGAATTTTGCCATTCACCACAGAAATACGGCGATCCATTTTGGCAGCCAGCTCTGGGTTGTGTGTAGCAAGTAAGGCAGAAAGACCCGTTTCACGAACAATCTTCAAAAATGTATCAAACACTTCATCCGCCGTTTTCGGATCCAAATTTCCCGTTGGCTCATCCGCTAACAGCAAGGCTGGACGATTTGCCAACGCGCGCGCGATCGCAACACGTTGCTGTTCACCGCCAGACAATTGCCCTGCTCTATGTGTTAAACGATGTGAAAGTCCAACTGTTTTCAAAAGTTCCTTTGCACGTTCTTTGGCATCTTTTTCCTTTATACCAGCAATCAACTGAGGCATCATCACGTTTTCCAGCGCATTAAAATCAGGCAATAACAAGTGCGATTGGTAAACAAAACCGACCGTTTTTTGACGCAATTTCGTGCGCCCCGCATCCGACATTTTTGTGGTATTTTCATCCACAATTTCTATTATACCAGAAGTCGGTGTATCCAACAACCCTGCAATATGCAGCAAAGTTGATTTACCTGAACCGCTGGGACCTACAAGCGCTACAATCTCACCTGTTCCAATTTCCAAATTGATATCTTTCAGGATTTCTAACTTGGTTTCACCTTTACCGAACGAGCGTGCGATATGTGTCAATTTCAATACCTTACTCATATCTTAACGCCTCCACTGGATCTGTTTTAGATGCTTTCCAACTTGGGTACAAAGTCGCCAAGAAAGCCAACGCCAAACTCATAACGGCCACCCACATCACTTCAGGCAATTCCACCTTGGCCGGCAAATGCGATAAGAAATAAATTTCCGCCGAAAATAACTCTTTTCCAGACAATCCTTCCAACCAATTTTTAATGCTGTCAATGTTATAACTAAAGGCTAATCCTAAAATTACACCCGCCAATGTACCAACGACACCGACAGTCAGTCCAGCCAACAAAAACACACGCTGCACTGCCCCGCGGCTCATGCCCATCGTGCGTAAAACCGCAATATCTTTGCCTTTATCCTGAACCAACATAATTAAACCAGAAATCATATTGAACGCCGCCACAATAATAATCAGTGTTAAAATCAAAAACATTACATTGCGTTCTACTTCTACGGCATTGAAGAACGCTTGATTTGTGTGCCGCCAATCGTACACCTGACCCTTATCACCCACTGCATCAAATGTTTCATTGAGCGCACTTTCAACCCAGGATAAATCTTTTGCAAAAACCTCTAAATGTGACACAGAATCTTTCATTGCAAAAAATTTCTGGGCTTCGTGTAGGGACATAAACACATAGTTGCCATCATACTCACTCATCCCCGAATCAAACGTACCGATGACTGTATAGCTTTTCATCTTGGGCATAGACCCAAATGCTGTTAAATTCGCTTTTGGAGAAATAAAGGTAATCTTATCCCCCTTATACACACCCAATTTAGCGGCCAAACGCCATCCCAAAATTACTGTGCTTTTATCAAAATTGACAAGATTATCACCCACATATTTTTCCCGCAAAATCGTGTGCTCAGAAAAATCCTCTTGCCGCATGCCACGCACCATGACACCAGCTTGCCCTTGCTCCGTGGACAACATTGCCTGCCCATCTATCACAGGAATCACGGTTGCCACCGATGGCAGAACTTTCACCTTTTCCTTTATCGCATCATAATTTTGTAAACTGGGGCCATAAATGGGATAAACCCCCAAATGACCATTCAATCCTAAAATTCGGCCCATGAGTTCAGCTTTAAAGCCATTCATAACGCTCATCACAATAATCAACGTGGCAACACCCAACATTACTCCCAAAAAAGAAAAACCGGCAATAACTGATACAAACCCCGTCCGCTTGCGTGAGCGCAGATACCGAAAAGCCAACATTCGTTCTGTTTTATTAAACATATTTTTAGTGTAACAAAGATACAGCATAAATGCAAGAAAATTTGACAAATATAAATAAATATGCTACAATGCGCAACATGTTAAACGATTCACATATACTTGAACATCAAAAAGCATACTTAGAACAAAAAATACAATTTCATAAAAAAAATGTGCTTTTACAAGGTGCGCTTTCTAGCCTGTTTATTTTTGGTGGAATTCAAGCTGGTCAAAGAAAAAGCGTTTTAGTTCCTTTGATTCTGGCACCATCGGCCGTTGCTTCTGTCTCAAAATTAGGACGACATATCACACAATATCAAGATTTCAAAAAACAATTGAAAAATTTAGAAAGGATATAAAAATGAAAGAACAACATCAAAAATTATATAAAAACCTAATCCTCGCTTGCATTATTGGCGTACTTGCCTCCTCAGCTTTAGCACAAAGCAAAAACACAAAGTTACAAAAAATGGGCATAATAGGTTTAGGCGCTTCCCTTGTAGCGGGCGTAGGTGTCTCTGGCACACTGCCACGCGACGATGAAGAGGATAATCTCAGGAAAGAGATGGATGCACAAAACAAACGCAAACAAGCACAGCAACGCCGATAAAATTTTTCCAGTCTGGACATAAAAAAGGATACAATATGAAAAACACTCAAACACCCACAAATTCATTTTTATCTCTCCTGATTTCACAATATCACACACTGAAGAGCGATATAAAATCTGCCATACAATCCTCAGCCACTAAACTGGCACAACCCTATTTACTTCACACTATTCGCAACGCAAATGATAAAATGTATCGATCACTTTCATTTCAAACCGGCATTACAAACGTTGTAAAAGATTTATCCCCCGAGCAATTTTTAACGATGTTAAAAAACGTGCAAACATATCGTCCTGCAAGATCTCCCTTTTTATCAGAACGCTTGAATACCGAACTAGATGATTTGTTTGAAAAAAATATCTCGCTTGTCTATCTTAAAACAAACCTTTGTTTGAATAGACGAGATGTTAAATTACACGAGGCAGTTTTACGTCAATTGGAATCTTTGAATAAAGAACAATTACAACGGCTCATTCAACAAATGTCCAAAAATCAAACGCCCGACATGCAAAAAGAAATCTGCCTTGCTATGCAAGCCACCGATGCTGTCCAGAAACAGGAACAAAAAATAAAAACGCACAGGACAGTGCAAACGCTGGCAACTTTGGGAGCCATTGCAACTTTGGCGTTTGGACTCACTCACGCTAAAACAAAAGGCCAAAAAGAAACCACTGCAATGACAGCAGCAGCGCTCACTACCTTGGCTGTTGGGGAACATCTGAACAAGAAAAAATGGCAAGAACAAAACAGGACAACAAATGCCGACATTCAAAAACAACCCAAAGTCTTCAGACGCTTTCAACAAATTCAGACCATTATTCATGATGACAGGATCGGATAATGGATTTTAAACAGGCAACTGATCTTAGAGTCAATCTCGTTCACAATTTGCAACCTCTGGTTCACAAAAAAGACCAACAGTATTTAAGCATGGGCATCTGCAAAATACCCTCAGCAAAACTTGAGCAAATGAATTTGTATCTAGAGGACAAAAGCACAACTTCGGATCAAAAAACAACATTGGCTCTTACAATTTTAAGTGCTGGGCATATTCACTTTATGAAGCAAAAACTGAAACGCGCTTTTATGATGCAAACTCTGTACCTGTTTGCAGGGATCGGCGCTATCACCTCCTGTGTGTATGGCATCAAGAAAGAAAAGGAAATGCAAGCTTGGACATCGGCTGCCGCAGGCGCTGTTTTATACAATGTTGTGGATCGCCATCAAAAACGCTTTAAAAACGACACCAAAGACTCCCGCTATTTTTTCAAAAAACTGGGCGAAGATCAACAACTTCAACAGCGTATTGACACAGAAGCTGACAAATGGTTCTTTCAATCTAGGTAAAAACCAACAACCCGACTTATTTATTCGGCTATTGACATTTACAACAAACGCCCCATTTTTATCAAACAGAAAAATGGGGGAACAGTGAAAATACAGCACAATAAAAAATCACATAAAAAGAATAACACCGACACATTGATGTTTTTAAGTCTTTTTGCAACAATTGCTTCTTTGACAGGCAATGTAGCCGGTTATTTTGCCGACAAACCGAAACTGCAACTTCTTTGTCTTTTGGGAACAATGATTAGCTTTCCTTGTTTAATTACCGCTTCCATTCCGGATTTTAAAAAAGGATTGACAAAAGAACGTGACTAAATCAATTCCAAAAAGCGGGCTAAAATTTTTTTGATACCACCTTTATCAAAAGCAACCTCAACCATATCGCCATTTTCACGCAACACAACTCCTTTGCCAAAGGTTTCATGCATGACCTGATGCCCTTTCCATTTAGAAGTAAAAACCGAAGCAACCTGTTGCACTTTTTCATGCGCCCAAGGCATCCGCACATCTGAAAAACTGGCACCATACCCCATACGATTATTACCGCGCTTATCAATGTGTTCCTCAGGCAATTCATCCACAAATCGGCTAGGCAGCGCATTTTGCCACTGTCCATACACGCGCCGATTACTTGCATAAGAAATGAATGCCAAACGTCGTGCACGGGTCAAACCAACATAAGCCAAGCGCCGTTCCTCCTCTAAGCCCTGCTCGCCTGCTTCATCCAACGCTCGTTGATGCGGAAAGAGACCTTCCTCCCAACCCGTTAAAAAGACTGTATCAAATTCCAACCCCTTACTGGCATGAAGTGTCATCACAACCAACTGATCGCCTGTGACGGCCTCATCATTTTCAGTCAACAAACTGGCATATTCTAAAAACTGTTCAATGGATTCAAAATCCCCACTGCCCAAAACGTTAAACAATTCCTGAATGTTTTCCACACGCCCTTCGGCCTCTGGTGCTTTATCCAGTTGCCACATCATCAAATATCCCGATTCGCTCATAATTTCTTTACATAAATCTTCGGGAGATAAATTTTTACTATGTTCTTGCCAACGCAAAACCTGTTGGGAAAATCCCATCAATGCTTTTTTTGGTGCAGGTTTTAATTCTGCTTTGGTTATCGCTTCAAATAGACTACAATGATTCATCCTTGCTGTTTCTTGCAACGCACGCATCACAACTTCTCCAATACCTCGCCGCGGCAAGTTGACAATACGCACAAAAGCCAAATCATCATTAGGATTCAACACCAAACGCAAATATGCCACTGCATCACGAATTTCTTGACGTTCATAGAACTTAAAACCGCCGATAATTTTATAAGGGATACCACATTTGACCAAGCCATCTTCAAACTCTCGTGTTTGGAAACCAGCTCGGACTAAAATAGCCATATCAGACAATTTGACACCTTGCCTTTGTCTATCCTCCACTTGTTCAATAACTTTTTCTGCCTCTTGTCCCCCATTCCAGTACCCTTGCACGGCAACCAAGTGACCAGCATTTTTATCTTCGTCTGCCACATGCAAAGTTTTCCCCAAGCGCCCCCGATTATTGGCAATCAGCGCGGAAGCAGCGCCTAAAATATGTGCGGTTGATCGGTAATTACGCTCTAACCGTACCACCTTTGCATCTGGGAAAACCTTTCCAAAATTCAAGATATTATCTACATCCGCCCCACGCCAGGAATAAATAGACTGATCGTCATCGCCCACACAACAAATATTATTATGCCCTCGAGCCAATAAGCGCAACAACATATATTGTGCAACATTTGTATCTTGATACTCATCCACCAAAATATAATGAAATTGATTTTGATATTCGGCTAAAACGGCTGCATTATTTTTAAATAATTCCAAAGGCAAAAGCAACAAATCACCAAAATCTACGGCATTCATTTCCCGTAGTTTGTTTTGATATAATTTATAAAAATCAAGGGCACGCCCTTCGCAAAATTCACTATGTTCAGCGCTTGTCACAGCGTCTGGTGGCAACCCTCTGTCCTTCCATCGTTCTATCACTTCCAACATTGTCTTGGGTGCAAACTTTTTGACATCCACACCATATTGTACCATCAAGTTTTTCAGCAGACGTTCTTGATCATCACTGTCCAAAACGGCAAAGTTTTGTTGCAATCCGACAAAGCCACCATATTTACGCAAAATACGAACACCAATGCGGTGAAAGGTGCCAAGCCACACACCAAGCGCGGCCTCTCCCACCATTTTTTCCAAGCGCTCGCCCATCTCGCGCGCGGCTTTGTTGGTAAAAGTGACGGCTAAAATCTGCCATGGTAAAGCCAACTGTTGCGCTAAAATATAGGCAATGCG
>JAZLCF010000025.1:0-4177 GCA_045614105.1 Alphaproteobacteria bacterium
CTTTGATTTAATTACCTTTTTCAAAGCATCACGCTTACCGGCATATTTTTTGACGGCTTTCACGCGTTTTTTATTACGATTGATTTGACTTAATTTTGCCATGCTTATTTTCCTTCCTTCTTAAAGGGCATTCCGAAACCGGCTAACAAAGCTTTAGCTTCTTTATCGGTTTTGGCGCTTGTGCAAATAATGATATCCATACCACGGATGGCATCCACTGCATCATAGTTGATTTCCAAGAAGATAATTTGTTCTTTAATACCCATAGCATAGTTACCATGACCATCAAAGCTTTTCCCAGAAACTCCGCGGAAGTCGCGGATACGAGGCATAGCCATTGTGATAAAGCGATCTAAGAATTCATACATTTTCTCTTTACGCAGTGTGACTTTACAACCAATAGGCATACCATCACGCAACTTAAAAGTAGAAATGGATTTACGGGCATGGGTCACAATCGGTTTTTGACCAGAAATGGCTTCCATATCCTTCACCGCAAATTCAATCGCCTTTTTGTCCTCTGTGGATTCACCAACGCCCATATTTAGGACGATCTTGGTCAATTTGGGGACTTCCATTTTGTTCTTGTAACCGAATTCCTTGATCAAATTCGGAGCAATCACTTCATCATATAATTTTTTCAATCTTGTTTCCATGAGTCACTCCTTATTTATCAACGACTTCGCCGGACTTTTTGGCAACACGCACCTTATGTCCATCTTTTTCAACTTTATAACCAACACGCGAGGCCTTTCCTGTCTTTGGATCAACCAAAGCCACGTTGGACACATGAATTGGCATTTCTTTGGAAATGATACCTCCAGCGGATTCTTGGGATGGCTTTGTATGGCGTTTCACCATATTCACTCCCCCCACGATCACTTTGTTTTCTTTTGGGAAAACGGTTGTGATTTCGCCAGTTTTGCCTTTATCTTTTCCTGTTGTGACGATTACTTTATCGCCTTTTTTCAGTTTCAGTTTCATATTACAAAACCTCCGGAGCCAAGGACATCACTTTGATAAAGCCACCAGCACGCAATTCACGTGTCACCGGCCCAAAGATACGAGTTCCAATCGGCTCACCTTGTTTATCAACAAGCACAACAGCATTACTGTCGAAACGAATAGCAGAACCATCTTCACGACGGATTTCCTTCTTCGTGCGAACAATCAAAGCGCGTTGCACTTCACCTTCTTTGACTTTACCATGAGGCACAGCTTCCTTGACAGAAACGATAATCACGTCTCCGACAGAGGCATAGCGCCGCTTGGCTCCGCCAATGACCTTAATGCACTGAACTTTCCGGGCACCGGAGTTATCAGCTACTTCAAGGTTTGTTTCTACTTGAATCATGTTGTTTTCCTTTCTTGATTCAGTTATTTTTCCGTCACAACCATCCAAGATTTTGTCTTGGAAATCGGACGGCATTCAATAATCTGCACCACATCGCCGACGTTGCACAGATTCTTTTCATCATGCGCAGTATATTTCTTACTGCGTTTGACGTATTTCTTGTACACTGGATCCATCACACGGCGTTCCACACGAACCACCACGGATTTATCCATTTTTGTGCTGACTACAACACCTTGTAAAACACGTTTTGGCATGGTTTACTTTCCTTTCTTTGCAGCGGTTTGAGAGGCCGCAGTTTTAATTTGCGCAATCTCGCGACGCACTTGGCGACAACGAGCTGTATTCTTCAAAGCACCTTGAGCCTTTTGGAAACGCAAGTTCATGGCTTCTTTTTTGAGCTCAACTTCCTTCGCCTCTAAATCGGCAAGGGATTTACCTTTGATATCTTTAAATTTTGTTTTTGTCATGATTACACCTCTTCATCTGCTGTTCTGGCCAAGAATCTTGTTTTGATTGGCAGTTTAACCGAGGCCAAGCGCATGGCTTCACGCGCGATTTCCTCATTCACACCATCACATTCAAACAAGACACGACCCGGTTTCACACGAGCGATCCAAAATTCAACGGATCCCTTACCTTTACCTTGACGTACTTCAGGTGGCTTCTTGGAAACAGGAACATCTGGGAACACGCGGATCCACATACGTCCTTGACGTTTCATAGCGTGCGAAATGGCACGACGAGCAGCCTCAATCTGACGAGCCGTCATACGGCAAGGTTCCAATGCTTTCAAACCGAAAGTACCGTAATCCAAAGTTGTTGCGGATTTAGCTTCACCGTGAATACGGCCTTTAAATCCTTTACGGAATTTTGTTCTTTTTGGTTGTAACATAGTTCCTCTCCTTAATGTTGATCATTCAAGCGTTTATCTTGAGCCATGGCATCATGAGCCAAGATTTCGCCTTTGTAAATCCATACTTTGACACCACAAGTCCCATACGCTGTATGAGCCGTTGCATAGCCATAATCAATGTCGGCACGAAGGGTATGCAAAGGAACACGTCCTTCCAAATACCATTCCGTACGGGCAATTTCAGCACCGCCTAAACGACCGCCACAGCTGACCTTAATACCTTCAGCACCTTGACGTAACGCAGATTGTACTGCGCGTTTCATTGCACGACGGAAGGAAATACGTTTTTCCAACTGCTGAGCAATGTTCTCGGCCACCAATTTAGCATCTGTTTCGGGTTTGCGAACTTCAACGATATTCACGCTGACATCGGCTCCATCAGCCAACTTGACAAGGTCCTTTTTCAAGGTTTCAATGTCTTGACCTTTCTTGCCGATTACCACACCCGGACGAGCGCAATAAATGGTCACGCTAGCTTTCTTTGCCGGACGTTCAATCACGATACGGCTAATACCTGCACCAGCCAATTTTTCGTTTAAGAACTTACGAATTTCAATATCAGCCAATAACTTGTCACCGTAATCCGCATCTGCGAACCAACGAGAATCCCAAGTACGGTTGATGCCTAAACGCAGTCCATTCGGATTAACTTTTTGTCCCATTAGACACTCTCCTTTTCACTTTTCTTTTCACTTTTAACAGCTTTCTTTGCCGGTTTTTTAGCGGCTTTGGCGACTGGTTCTTTTTCAGCCACGACAACTGTTAAGTTTGAAAAAGGTTTCAAAACTTTATGGCCTGCACCTTTGGCGGCAGCATGCCAACGTTTCATCACCATTGCTTTGCCCACATAGGCTTCTGCAACCACCAATTTGTCAATATCCAAACCAAAATTGTGTTCGGCATTGGCAATAGCGGCTTGCAACACTTTTTTCACATCTTTTGCCACCCGACGTTTGGAGAATGTGAGTTCGGCCAAAGCCTTATCAGCCTTCAAACCACGGATTGTTTCGGCAACGAGATTCAGTTTTTGCGGGGACACGCGAATTGTGCGTGCTTTAGCGTAAGCTGTTTTCACTTTTTCTTTTGTCATGTGTTACTCCTGTGTTGCCTTGGCATCAGCAGCCGTATGTTTCGTAAAGGTACGAGTTGGTGCAAATTCACCAAACTTGTGACCCACCATGTTTTCATTTACTGACACGGGGATGAATTTGTGTCCGTTATAAACACCAAAGGTCAATCCCACGAAATCAGGAAGGATTGTGGACCGACGGGACCACGTTTTAATCACTTCATGACGACCATTCTTCTTGGCTTCTTCAGCTTTCTTTAACAGATAGCCATCAACAAACGGTCCTTTTCTGACAGATCTTGTCATTTATGCCTCCTTATGCTTTCTTCACCGCGTGACGAGAACGCACAATCATGCTATTCGTCCGCTTGTTGTTTCTTGTCTTCTTACCTTTGGTCTTCCAGCCCCATGGGGACACAGGGTTACGACCACCGTTCGTACGACCACCATGTGGGTGATCCACTGGGTTCATCGCAATACCGCGGACGGACGGACGAATACCCAACCAACGGGCACGACCAGCCTTCGCCAGCACTGTGTTCTGATTATCAGGGTTAGAAACGGCACCGATAGAAGCCATACAATCCGCGAGCACTAAGCGTAATTCGCCAGAGCTTAAACGGATTTGAGCATAACCGGCATCTTTACCAATCAACTGAGCATAGCATCCGGCAGAACGAGCCAATTGACCGCCCTTCCCTGGTTGCAGCTCAATATTATGGACAATTGTACCAACCGGCATATTTTTCAGCGGCATCGCATTACCTGGTTTGATATCAGCATTTGCAGAGGCAATCACTGTATCCCCTTTGGCCAAGCGTTGTGGCGCCAAAATATA
>JAZLCF010000026.1:0-23615 GCA_045614105.1 Alphaproteobacteria bacterium
CGATCCGACTTATTTCTTCACGTTTAATCGCAAACCCAGCAGCCTCAGAGGAAATTGAAAAACAGCAAATTCGTATTTATATGCAAGCGAAGTGGGAAGCGATGCAACGGCAACAAAAAAATCCCCCTGTTCCCTGCAACGAGGTGTTAGATCATTTTGACAAATTACCCCTTTTTCAATCCATTGTCTATCGTGATGGATCTATCAAATTACCAGATGGAACTTGGTCAAAGCCACTACGCCCCATGAAATAGGAGGCCAAATGCGCCCAGAAGTCCTAAATCCTCTTTTTAAATCTGTGGATACATTTCATGGGATTGGCCCTAAATTATCCCAATGGATACAAAGTTTATGCGGCTCCCGTGTCATAGATGTATTGTTTCATTTGCCTTCAGGCTTGAATCATCGTCCGCTTTTAACCAGTTTCCCCCACGAGACAACTTTAGGAACTTTACAAATAACAACCACAGCACATAAAATACCACGCTTGAAACGGTTGCCTTTTGTCATTGAGGCATCAAGTCCTATTGGGGATGTAAAAATTGTTTTTTTTCATTATCACACGTCTTCTTTGACGAAAAAGTTTGCCATTGGTTCAAAACTGTGGATTTCTGGGCATTTTGTCCCTGAGGAACAAGGACTCAAAATAACACATCCCGAGTATGTGGAGTCTGATAAATCTAAGATTCCCGAAATTGAAACAGTTTATCCTCTCAAAGCAGGAGCCAATGGAAAAGTCATTCGGCGTCTTATTGCTCAAATCTTGCCAACTTTACCAGATTTACCAGAAGAAATAGACCTAGATATGCTTCATGAACAACATTGGTCCTCTTGGAAAACAGCAATTTTTCAGGTACATCAGCCCAAGCATATTGAGGATTTAGCCGCCTTTGCCCCCGCCCGACAGCGTCTTGCCTTTGATGAGTTATTTGCCAATCAAATTGCCTTACATCTTATCCGCCAACATAATCAACAACAAAATGGAATGAGTCTTCCTTTCCGAAATAAAATTCATCTGGATTTACCTTTCAGTTTAACCACAGCGCAAAATCGGTGTTTAACCGAAATTCGCCAAAATTTAGCGTCTCCACAAAAAATGACACGTCTTTTGCAAGGGGATGTAGGTTCTGGAAAAACAATTGTCGCCCTGTTGGCCGCCTTACAAGCCATTGAAAATCATACACAAGCTGCTTTTTTGGTGCCAACGGATATTTTAGCACGCCAACATTTTGAAAAAATACAAAGCCTTTGCGCCCCCAAAAATATCTGTGTCCAATTACTGACAGCACAAGAAAAAGGGGAACGACGCACCCAGATTTTAACTGATTTAGAAACTGGAAAAATTGATATTATTATCGGAACTCATGCATTATTAGAAAACAAGGTGATTTTTCATAAATTAGGTTTAGCCGTTATAGATGAACAGCACCGCTTTGGCGTGAAACAACGGTTGGCCCTTTGTGAGAAAGAAAAAAATGCAAATGTGTTGGTGATTAGCGCAACCCCGATTCCGCGCACATTAGCCCTGACCGCCTATGGTGATATGGATATCTCTGTGTTGGATGAAAAACCCGCGGGGCGCCAAGAAATTGATACGCGCGTTTTACCTTTATCTCAGTTGGGTACTTTGATTCAGCGTATGAAAAATACATCTCAGCAAATTTATTGGGTGTGTCCGTTGGTGGAGGAGTCGGAAAAATCCGATTTAATGGCCGCTCAAAAAAGATACCAAGATTTACAAAAAATTTTTGGAGCCAAGGTGGGGCTCATTCATGGACAAATGAAATCTCAGGAAAAAGAATCAGCGATGGAGGCCTTTGTTTCGGGGCAAACAAAAATCCTTGTTTCTACTACAGTGATTGAAGTTGGCGTTGATGTACCCAGCGCAGGTGTTATGATTATTGAACATGCCGAACGCTTTGGCTTAGCAACCTTGCACCAATTGCGTGGACGTGTCGGACGTGGGCAAGAAAAAGCCTGCTGTATCTTGTTACATGGACGATTGTCCGTCACAGCGCGAGAACGGTTGACTGTGTTGCGTAATTCAAATGATGGATTTAAAATTGCTGAAGCCGACCTAAAATTGCGTGGTGCAGGAGAAGTATTGGGGATTCGTCAAAGTGGTCTACCAAACTTTCATTTTGCAGATTTGTCTGAACACACCACTCTTTTACAATTGGCCAATCGTGCCGCTATTTCATTTTTATCACAAGATCCAAATTTAGAAACTAATCGTGGACAAGCATTAAAAAATATGTTATATCTGTTTGGTAAGGATAAGGAAATACATTTTTTAAAGGCTGGATAAATGACCGTTCAATTTACTTTACAACCGCCCGAGGTCACAAAACGTTTGCGCAAAGAATTTGATCACAAACGCTTAAATAAGGTATTTATGCTCTGGCTTTACAGAACAGGCAAATTGAATCCGTACAGTCATGAGATTGATTTAATTCGTGCCTCGCGTGGGATTGTTCCTTCTGGCTTTGACATTCACCATATTGTACCGTTGTCAGGGGGAGGACTCAACAAATTTTCCAACATGTGTTTGATGGAACGCAACTTGCATAAATTTATCAATAAAAAATGCTTTGATCCAGCCCTACGTGGCATTCAAATAGGTCAAACAATTACAATCAATATCCCAGATTTTCCTCGTATTGCTTTGCGCCGAGAATATAACGGTTGGATTGACAAGATCTTACAGCAAACACGTGCTAGAAATAGATTTTATCAGCTGTTGCGTCAACGTGAAAAATAGTGTTATTTTCTGAATAAACTTCTGGAAATGACACTCATCAATTCATCTACCGCCTGGGGAGAATATCCTTTCCATCCCATCGCTTCCGTAATAATCTTTTTACGCGTCACCAATGAAAAGATAAAGGAAAACAACATAACAACCTGCAACACAGCTTCTTTTTGTGTGATTTCATCGGGGTTTGCCCCCATCAATAAATCCACAAAAATGCGCCGATAATCTGCGTTAATCTGTTGAAAAAAAGATTTAAATTCTTTGGATGGCTCTACGTATTCGCGCACAAAAATCATACACATCGCTGTTGTTTGACGATCAGAGCAAAACAACTCTACAAAGACACGTACGAATTCCGTTAATAATTTCTTGCACTCCACAGGCGTTGTCTTTTTCTTTTTTAAATTTGCATAGATTGGCAATAAATCTTGAAAAGCATCAGCAATCCGTTTGGCAATACGAGTTAAAATTTCAATATAAAGCCCTTTTTTGTGTCCAAAATAATAGCTAATCGCGGCCACATTTGCATTGGCTTTGGCCAAAATATCTCGCGTAGCCGTTTGATCATAGCCACGCTCGGCAAACTCAAAAAGTGCTGTTTTCACAATTTTTTCTTTTGTATCAGATTTCATTTTTCCTCACCCTTTGACCTGATTATAAAACCAGTTGTGTCAAAAAATCAAGATTTATTTTATGCCAAATCTTTTTCCTTTAACACCCATTTTTTCAAGGTAATATTATCGGCTTTGCCTGTTGCAAACAAGGGCAACTCCTCTTTATACATAAACTCTTGAGGAACATAAAGTTCGCTCAATCCTTTTTGACGTACTTTTTCTGCAAAAGCGGACCGCGTTGCATCCTTATTATTTGTCACCATAATAATCTGCTCGCCTTTTTTATCTGATGGAATAGCAATGGCGCCACAACGAAATTCATCTGTGCCCCAAATTTCCACAGCAATATTTTCCACTGCCGTCAGCGAAATCATTTCGCCGGCAATCTTGGCAAAACGCTTGACACGATCCACGATTTTTACAAAGCCCAAATCGTCCACTTGTACCACGTCTCCGGTGTGATACCAACCATCTTTGACGGGCACCAACACGCCAGGATTATCGGCATACAAATACCCTTTCATAATGTTTGGCCCACGCACCACAAACTCGCCTGCGTTCTTGATACCTTCCACAGGCTCTAAACGATAATCAATAGCTGGCGGCAATTTCCCTAAAGTGCCAAATTTGTTAAACAGTGTATTATTACCACAAAGCACAGGAGAACACTCTGTCGTTCCATATGCTTCCATCAAACGCACGCCCAAACGCTCCGACACCAAATCCCGCGTTTCCTTCTTAACCGCCTCTGCACCAGCATAGCACAAACGCACATTTCTAAAATCATGCGGATGAGAAATATTGGCGTACACTTTGTAAAAAGTATCTGTTGCCGCCATAACTGTCACCTTCAATTCGTACAGCAACTCCGTAATCGTACGATACAAAAGGGGCGACGGGAACAAAAATAATCTAGCGCCCGAGAAGATGGCAAAGAACACGCCTACACACAATCCAAATGAATGGAACATCGGCAAAGAATTGAACAACAAGTCACGAGCCGTCAACTGCTCAAAACATCGTGTCTGGTTCACATTGGCAATGATATTACTATGTGACAGCACCACCCCCTTAGGAGTACCCTCTGAACCGGAAGTGAACAAAACAACAGCAGGATCTGAACTCTTTTGTTCCACGGGAATTTTCTTGATTTTATAATACCAAACGCCTCGCAATTTTTCACTGAGCTTGATCGTTTTTGCCAATTCTTCCAAATAAGTGATTTTAATATGTTCCGCCTTTAATGCTTCAATCACTTCCTCCAACTTTGCTTTCATAATAAAGGCTTTAGAGGTAATCACACGCTTGACACAAGCAGTTTTACACATCGTGACAACCACAGGAGCGCCCAGCGAAAAGTTCAGCATAACTGGCACTCTGGCATACGCCGACAACCCGAAGAAAGACACCACAGTTGCCACAGCATTTGGTAAAACAATGCCTACATTTTCCCCCTGCTCTGTCAACTGAGCAAATTTTTGTCCCAGCACATAACTTTTCAATAAAACATCTTTATATGTTTGCGGCTGTCGGTTGATATCCTCCAAAAATTCGCGTCGTTTGAATAAGCCTTGCTTGCCATAAATACGCGTAATACGCACAAAGTTTTTGAACAAAGTAATATTGCTTTTAAAATTCATTTCAAAACGCATTTTGTTGAGCAAATGATAGGTCACATCACGCAAATAGTCACGATTTTTCTTTAAATCTTCATTGATTTCAATATACTTTGGCTTGCCAACTCTCACTTTGATTTTCGGGAAAGGCCTGTGCGGCAAATTATCCCCAGTTTCTGCAAAAGGACTAAACTCTGCCCCACTAATCCAGATTGGAACAAATGGCGCGCCGGTCCGATCGGCCACAACAGCCGGCGATTCGTATAATTTCATCAAATCACCCGTATCCGTCATACAACCTTCTGGAAACATCACACAATAACGATTGGTATTGATCAAGTCAATGACATCCTTGGTATCCGCCACATTGATATAACTGAACTCGCGTTTGTCCGCATAATGCATAAAAAAGCGGATCCATTTATTGCGATATAACTTGGCATGCAATAAAAACACTGGATTATTTGGTAAAAAGGCAAATAAAATCACGGGGTCCAGCCATGACACGTGGTTTGAAATATAAATTCCTTTTGCTGGCCAATCACCTTCCTCCTCCACTTGAAAGGAAACACGCACCTTCATCATACGAAAGGCACAACGTAGTAAAAACCGAATAAAACTTTGCATTTTTCCTCCTTATATTTCATTTTAATGACATTATTATGACATTTTTATGACAAAATGCAACAAAAAAATTTAAAAAATGAAAAAATGTTAAAATCCTCCATTTTTTAGAACAGAGGATTTTAATGAGGTTTCGTTCTTATTGTCGGCATGTGCCATCCGTTTCGGACACACGCTGATGATCATAACCCTCGCCCGCCAAATAACACGTGCCATTTAAATAACAGCGATTCTTTTTACCTGCACTATCTTCACAGGCTTTACATGATTCTTTATCTGTATTGTTTGGCTCATCATTATTAGTGCAAGAGAGCATTCTGAAGCATGCACCATAAAAACCATATCCTTTTCCTGGACAACGATTGGCATATTCTGTTCCATAATCGTCACAGGGAAACGTATCTGGTTGGCAATCGGCGCAATCTGTCAGGTCATTTAAAAACATAAATTTCATAGTTGTGTCGGAACAATCCGCGGGAATGATTTTCGCGACTTTCCAATCTAGTTCTACAATCTGTTGACACACCTCTTGGGGCACATTATCCACATGAAGAGTAAAAGATATAGTCAACATAATTTTTTAAAAATCTCTTTATACTGAGTTTATGTTGTTGAAAAAAATTGGCACAAATATTCGAACGCTACGAAAAAAATCAAATCTCAGTCAAATTGACTTGGCTGTAGCTGTTGGCATAGATAGATCGTACCTATCCGAAATTGAAAATGGCAAACGCAACATCACCATTATGCTGTTGCAAAACATTGCCACAATTCTGTCAGTCAAAATTGAGGATTTACTATTATAGTTTGGCAGAATAATCCAATGGAACATCGTGGATGTAATCAATTTGAACACCCGCTTGTCGCAAAATTGACTCAGCTTCGGAGCCATCATGATACTTATACTCAGCGACGACCCGCTTGATACCACAAGCAACCAGCAACATAGCACAAGTTCGGCAAGGTGCCAATTTGCAATAAATCGTTGCCCCTTCAATAGGGACGCCTCGTTTTGCCGCCTGACAAATTGCATTTTGTTCAGCATGAATTGTGCGCACGCAATGTTCCGAGACATTTCCCTCATCATCCACCACTTTTTTCATCAGATGTCCTACTTCATCACAATGCGGCATCCCTGGGGGAGAACCCACATAACCAGACACAATGATTTGTTTATCTTTCACAATGATACAGGCCGTCCGCCCCCGATCACAAGTAGCACGTTTGGCCAAGCTGTGCATCACTTCCAAAAAATACTCATCCCAAGACGGGCGCTGATAAACCTCTGTCATTTTGTCTCCTTTCATAAAAAAAGCGCCGCTTTAACGAACGGCGCCTTTGAAACCCCTATGCACTTATAACCCTTTCTTGGCTTTGGCAGCCGCGATACGAACACGCAATTCCTTGCACTCTTTGCTCAGCTTAGAAGGTTGCGTATTCAAAAGGTACAAATCCAATCCACCATTTTTTTCAATGGTTCTTAAACCCGTTGAGGAAAGACGTAATGTGACAGGCGCTTCCAAAATTTCACTGTAAATCGCCACAGATTGCAAATTGGGCATAAAACGACGACGTGTTTTCTTTTTAGAATAGCAATTGTTGTTGCCAGACATAACACCTTTTTCCGTCACTAAACATTTCTTTGTCATAGGTAAAATCCTTTCTTTACTAAATTTCTGACAAGAATTTTAACGGATTTCAAAGTAAAAGTCAAGAACTTTTTATTAAAAAGGATATAAATCCGGCAACGGTTTCTTCTTTTTGGCTTCCAGAGGCTGTTTGGCGTGATGTTTCAGGACTAAAATTGTCACAACAATTCCCCCAACAAAAGCCAAGATTATACCCAAAGCAATCCACACCCACGGCAAATTTCCAGAACCTGCCACGGGCTGTTGCACGGTTTCAGCAGGTTGAGGCAACACTTCTTTTGAGGCAACAGGATGTGTTGTATTTAATTCTTCTTTCTGTGTCTCAGGAGGATTGGAAACAATTTCAGCCGCACTCACAAAAACTTCTTTTTCCGGCACACGTGCCTCTTGAATAGTGTTGGTTTCAGGATTAAACCATGGAACTGTTATCGCAGGCAGAACCAAAGCGCCAGCCTGCGTAGGTATAAAAGTCATACTAACACTCAATTCTGCCCCATTGGGCAAATCGGTTCGCTGTTCTGGATTTGTGTAAATTTTAAAACCTGCTGTTTGAGGCACAGACGGCACAGGCAAATTTGCCGCAGACACATTTTCAGCAGTCAAAGTTAAAATCCGCATAATAGGCTCTCCAGTATGTAGTGCTGTTGGCATCTCATATTTTTCTGACAAAGTCACTTTTGGACTTGGCAACCACCATCCTTGATAGGTCGCAGGTTTCTCTTTCACCGTCAAGAACAGAGGCTTACTTTGAGCTATCACTGGCTTAGTGGCTGTATTTTTAACACCCAACACCACCAAATCAAACATACTATTCACACGGAATGGAGGAGAAGTTTTCAGCCGAACTTCGCCCTTAAATGTAAAAGGCGCCATTTCTATTTTGCCACTTTGCGTCGGCGTAAAAGCAAAAATACTTTGATAAGTTTTTTGAGAACCTGTTTGACTTAACGGCATCAAAGGCAAAACCTGTTCCAAAGTTCCCGACTTGATTTCTGGGGGAAAAATCTCGCCACCCACTAATCCCATTGTATCAATTAAAGTCACCTGACAAAACAATTTTTGAGCAGGATACAAGGCTGTATGCGGACACTCCACAGAAAGGGACAAACTCCCTTCTGCTTCGTAAGTGGCATTTTTATCAACCATCAAAGCAATTTCCGGCAATACTTCTGAGCCAATTTTTAAGCCTTTAACCACAATTTTCCCAGACTTATTGGGGAAAAGCGTATAAATCAACTGATATGTTGTAGAACCTTTGCCATTGATCCACTCAGCAGACTGTTTTTGTTGTTGTCCCCCAATCACAAAATCCTTTTGTAAAACATCCAAATTCGGCACCCCCTGAAAAGGTTGATCCGATGAAAAAACCAACTCAACTCCATTCCCTTGTTGAACGGTTTTCGGAACAAACGCAATGTCTGTTTTTGCTTGAACCATCCCCGAAAAAAAGACCACTAAAAATAAAAATACATATTTCATTTTTGCCTCGCTTGTTGTTGTAATCGATAGCGCAAAACCCGATATGGATCCGAGCGCAATTTATTTAAAATTTGCTGTTCTTGCTGGTTAAACGGAGTTTGTTCCCGATCATTTTCATCAACCTCTTTGGGTTGCACTTGCTCCGAAGTTTCAGTCTCTTGCGAATTGGGACGAGCGGACTGTTCAGATTGGGATTGATCTTCATTTTGAGATTGTGGCTCCTCTTGAGTCTCTGGCTCACCATTTTCAGAAGAGGGGGAATTTTCTTGCTGCTCGTTTGTCTGTTGGTCATCTTGCTGCTGTTCATTTTGCTTTTGTTCAGTGGATTGTTGTTCCTCCTGTTGATTTTGCTGATTAGATTCAGGCGGCGGCAATTGTTTTTCTAAATATTCCTTGTTAAATTGAGCATCAGCATCTTCTGGATTTTCTTTTAAGGCTTGCTCATACGATTGAATCGCCTCTTGAATTTTACCAGCATATGCCAAAGCATTTCCCCGATTATAAGGCTCATTTTGAAAGCCCTGCACAGCTTTGTCATACGCCCCCGAACGGAAATCCGCCACCGCTTGCTGATGCGTTTGATAAGCCTGTTGATCTGGGCGTGCAAAAAAGGACGCCTCGGCCGACACAAAGTATCCAAGCAACAAGATAAACAAAAAGCCTTTTCGGAATGTAAAGGCCATAAAAGGCAGAATAATCAGCGCCAACAACGCCCCCAAATCAGCCCATTCATCCACCTGTTCATCACCCACAGCCTGCACCGTTGTATCTGGCTCCGTCGCCTTTAACAAATCCAAAATATCCGAGGCATCCACTGTTTTAGCGCGATACACTCCCAACTTTTTCAAATTTGCGGAAATCGCTCCATCATCCAAACCCAGCACGCCGATTGGATAAGGACTTTTGATAGAATCCGCTTTCACACCACCGGCGGTTAGGTATAAAATACGCCCTTGCCCACCGGATTGTTGAATCAATTGTTCGGCCGTTTTAAAAGCCGCCGCCAAATTTTGCCCAGCGTTTGGCAAAACCGACGCATCCAGTGTTGGAATCAGGCTACGCAACAAAGCCCTGTCCGGCGTTAATGGCAAGGCAGTATATCCTTTATCCGCATACAAAACCAACCCAACGCGACTCCCTTTTAGCGCCGTTAAAAAATCATGCATTTTTATTTTTGCAGAGGCCAAGGTTGTCCCCTGCATCGCGGGTCCTAAATCCAAAATAAACACGGTGTTTGGCAAATCATAGCTGACAGGCACAGGTAGTTTTTGAAAGGCTGGCCCAGCCGCCGCAATCACCAAAGCGCACCACAAGATGGCCAAATATTTTTGTCCCCAACGCACTCGTGTGCCTTTGCCTGCTGAAACCAATAAGTACGGCAACAATTTACGATCCACCCATTTAGCCCACGGCGAAGTTTTTTCCAAATAACGGCCTGTGAACTGCATGAGCAGCGGCACCAACAATAACAGCAATAATAAAGGACGAATGAAAATCATGTGCGACGCTCCATTAAAACACCAAGCCCCCACAAGGCCAATGCCATTAAAATAAGATAGAAAGCCATCTCTTTTCTGGGCCGCACGGAGATATTTTCCGCCGCCGTTGTTTCTAGTTGGTTGATTAAATTATAAATTTCTTGTAAATCCGCCGTGGATTTTGCGCGAAAATACTGTCCACCCGTTTCACGCGCAATTTTATTCAATGTTTCTTCATCTAAATCAGCGCCAGCATTCATTTGCACAAAACCAAAAAAATCCTGAATGGCTTGTTTATCCGATCCAATACCGATTGTGTACACTTTAACGCCCACCTCTTTGGCCACCTTTAAGGCCTCCTCAACGCTGACATTTCCTGCGTTCGCCACACCATCGGACATTAAAATCACAATCCGATTTTCGGCAGGCACTGAAGCCACAGATTCCACCGCCAAAGCCAAGGCATCACCCATGGCTGTTTGTGTGCCAGCAATACCAATCCCTATTTCGTCCAACAAGCCCGTCAATGTTTTGGTATCAGGGGATAATGGCGCGTATGTATAGGCCTCTGATCCAAAAATTACTAAACCTAAATTATCGCCGGAACGCTTTTGAATAAAATCTTTTGCCAATAATTTCACAATATCCAATCGGGTAATCGGACGACGATTCACATCAAAATCTTCTTCTTCCATAGAACCAGAAACATCCAACGCCAACATGATATTGCGTGCTTCTTTGTTCAGAACAACTGGCGCACCAAACCAAACGGGACGCGCCGCCGCTCCGACCAACAAAAGCCAAACAAGCCACCACAGCAAGGGTGAAAAACGACGTTGATTCGTTTGAAGTGGCAATTTTAATTGTTGCAAACGCCCGAAAAAAGGCACTTTCAAAGCATCAGAGGAAGCTCCCGCTTGCCCTGTCACAGCCTTGAAAAGATATCGGCATATCAAGGGCAACGGCAACAATAAAAACACAAAAGGCCAAATAAATTGATACATAATTATCAGTATAAAAATTTTTTATAAAAAGGCAAGGGCTGCTTGACAGGAAAAAGAAAAAAAAGTAGTCTAAGTGGAAAGTAAGGAGTTTTTATGGCGACATTGATTTTTTTGGCCCTTGTGCAAAGTTTAACAGAATTTTTGCCTATCAGTTCTTCGGGGCATTTATTATTGGCCAATTTGTTTGGCTTTTCTCATCAAGGGTTAGAGGTGGATGTGGCCTTACATGTCGGCACTTTGTTGGCTGTCATCATTTATTTTTGGCGCGATATTTGGGATATGATGAGCTTCAAAAATCTGCGTCTCATGATGCAACTGACTGTTGGCACTTTGCCCGTAATTGGCGTGGGTTTATTGATTCATTTTTTTGATCTTCCTCTGCTGCGTGGCGCACTGGTTGTTGGTTTTTGCTCCATCTTTTTCGGTTGGCTGCTGTGGCGCGTAGACGAAAAATATCCCTGTCACCGCAAAATTGATCAAATGGAATACAAAGACGCTTTTTTAATTGGATTATCACAAGTATTAGCCCTGATTCCAGGCACCAGTCGATCCGGCATCACTATGACCTGTGCCAGATGGCGTGGCTTCAAGCGCGAAGAAAGCGCGCGTTTTTCCATGCTGCTTTCTATTCCGACCATTGTGTTGGCGGGTTTATATACCGCTTGGCAAGCGTTGCAGGGGCAACTTGTCTTACCGTCTCAGTTGGATTTAAGTTGCGCCATGTTGGCTGCCGCCTTATTTGGTTTAGCCGCCATCGCTTTCTTGATGAAGTGGGTGCAAAAAGCATCATTTTTCGTGTTCGCCCTTTATCGCATTGTTCTGGGCGTGATTGTTATTTTCTACTTTTTCTCCAACTAAGATACTACGAACAAGCTGTTAGTATTTTCCTTCAAAGGCATCTTTATAGATCTTTTTAATGTCCTCAATCATCGGATAGACGGGATTGGCCCCAGTGCATTGGTCATCAAAAGCCAGCAACGACAATTCGTCCAAGTTTTTCATAAAAGTTTTTTTATCAATGCCATACGCCTTAATGGAGCGCGGGATTTCTAAAATATCCTTTAACTCGACCACCTTTTGAATCAACAATTCCACACGTTCATCCTCGGTGGATTTTTGATTACCCAAATAAAGCACATGGGCAATTTGTGCGTAACGCTTTTTGGCCTCTGGCGCTTTATATTGCGGGAACACTGCCTGTTTTTTAGGTTTATCCGTTGCATTATAACGGATCACCTGACAGATAAGCAACGCATTCGCAATCCCATGTGGAATATGATACATCGCCCCCAATTTATGCGCCATAGAATGACAAAGTCCTAAGAAAGAATTGGCAAACGCCATACCCGCCATTGTGGCTGCGTAGTGCATTTTTTCGCGCGCTACAGGATCTGTTGCCCCATCCTTATAAGCACGCGGCAAATAGCGGAAAATTTGCTTGATGGCTTCCAACGCAGAAGAGTTTGTAAAGTTCGTTGCCATCACGGATACATAGGCTTCCAAGCCATGCACAAGAGCGTCAATCCCGCCCGCCGCCGTCAAACTTTTTGGCATATCATCCACAAAATCCGGGTCAATGATTGCCATATTTGGCGTTAAGGCATAATCTGCCAGGGCATATTTAACACCGCTTTTGTCATCTGTGATAATGGAAAAAGGCGTCACTTCTGAGCCCGTACCAGAGGTCGTTGGAATACACACCAACTCGGCCTTTTTACCCAGCTCTGGAATCTGGCAAATACGCTTTCTGATATCCATAAAACGCATAGAAATATCGGCAAAATTCACCTCTGGATGTTCATACATCAACCATAAGACTTTAGCGACATCCATGGGCGAGCCTCCACCCAACGCCACAAATAAATCGGGCTTATAGGAGTTTACCATTTTTAAGGCTTGTTCCACATTAGACAGCGTGGGATCAGGTTTCACATCAAAGAAAATTTCATAATCCGTGCCTATTTCCTCCAACGTATCTGTAATCACACGCGTGGCACCTGAATCAAACAAAAAACGATCCGTCACAATAAAGGCGCGCTTTTTGCCCGCATATTCACGCAAAGCTAAATCCGTTGAGCCACGCTTAAAGTAAATCTTTGGCGGCACTTTATACCACAACATATTTTCCCTCCTTATCGCCACAGTTTTATAATTGACAAGATGTTTCACGCCCACATTTTCGCTGACAGAATTGCCGCCCCATGATCCACAACCCAGCGTCAGCGAAGGCTCCAATTTGAAATTATATAAATCGCCAATGCCACCTTGCGAAGACGGGCTGTTAACCAAAATGCGCCCCGTGGGCATCTTGTCCGCAAAGTCATCAATCCGTTTTTGATTTTTTTCGTCTGTGAACAGCGAGGCTGTGTGCCCTAATCCGCCCAAGGTAATCAGCGCATGGGCAATCTTGGTGGCTGCTGTAAAATCTTTGGCATGATACATCGTCAAAATGGGCGACAACTTTTCGTGTGCATAAGGATTTGACGCTGCATAAGAACTTTGCTCCGCAATTAAAATTTTGGTATTTTCTGGTACTTTTATCTTGGCCAGCTTGGCAATATGAAATGCCGTTTGCCCCACAATAGCTGGGTTTACACCTTTATCTGTCAAAATAATTTTGCCCAGTTTTTTGATTTCGGCAGGTTTTAGAAAATACGCCCCGCGATAGGCAAATTCAGCCTTCACTTTAGCATACACTTTATCCACCACAATCACGGATTGTTCGGACGCACAAATCATACCATTATCAAAAGTTTTGGATAGCAGTATAGAAGAAACAGCCTGCACAATATCCGCCGATTCGTCTATTACAGCAGGCACATTTCCAGGGCCAACACCCAACGCGGGCTTACCGCTGGAATACGCTGCTTTTACCATACCTGGGCCACCGGTAGCCAAAATGCCTTGAATTTTATCGTGCGTCATCAGGGCCTGACTCAGCGCCACAGAAGGTTCATCAATCCACGCAATAATATCCTTTGGCGCCCCTGCTTTGACCGCCGCATTCAGCACAACTTTTGCCGCCGCAATAGTGGAATCTTTTGCCCGTGGATGAGGCGAAAAGATAATTCCATTGCGTGTTTTTAAACAAATCAGCGCTTTAAAAATCGCGGTAGAAGTTGGATTCGTTGTCGGCACGATGCCAGCCAACACCCCCAAAGGCGATGCAAAAATTTTGATGCCATTGATTTTGTCTTCTTTAATCAGACCACACGTTTTCACATTTTTATATTTATTGTAAATATATTCCGTGGCAAAATGATTTTTAATAACTTTGTCTTCCAAAACACCCATACCCGTTTCTTGCACAGCCAATTGGGCTAAAGGAATACGAGCCCGATCTGCAGCCGCGGCCGCCGCTTGGAAAATCGCATCAACTTTGCTTTCGGGGAAGTCAGCAAACGCCGCCTGAGCCGCCACCACACGCGACACCAGTTGATTCAAATCCCTTAAAGAAGTCACTTTTTTCGTCATTTTCTCCCCTTCTGATAAGGAATATATGCAAAAAATTCACAAAAAGCAACTTCTTTTATCAGATTATAGTGTCTCCCAGTTTTTAATTATTATTTCAGAACACAATAACCATCATCACCGCGTTTGTAGTTGGTTAAATCAATATGCCTATTGTTAACACCAGCAACACCACACCGACCGTTCAACAGACACCTATTAGGACAACGATTACATTCGGCAAGGGTTGTTGATGATCCAGCAGAACTATCTTGTGTATCATCGCATGGATCACAGGCAATGACTGCTCCACTATTGCGGGCAAAATGGGTGGGTTGATTTTGATCGTCAACACAAGAGTGACAAGCGTCTGCGGTAGTCCATCGACTAGTTGTCATCTCACTACAACTGACACAAGGTGCACGCTGAAGATTTGAATTGCCTGCTGCTTTAAAATATCCTTCAGCACAGTCACAATAACCATCTGCACCAAGAATATAGCGGGTAAAATCTACACCGCTTCCGCCGACTTCACCAGGAATACCGCATTGATTGGTATCTCCGCGCAAACACCGATTGGAGCAACGATTACATTCGGCAAGGATTGTCGTACTAACAAAACTATCCCCTAAATCGGTACATCTATTACAAATTGTTGGGTTGGAGGTGCCACCACGCAGAAAATGTGTTGGTTGATTTTGATCATCAATACATTGGTGACAAGCATCCGCAGAGGTGGACATGTTTAAATCCGTGATTGTTGAACAGGATTGGCAACCATTATAATAGATTTGTCCGGGGGGACAAGATTCACACTTGCCCAACACGCAATATTGTCCATTGGCGCTGTTGGCACATTTGGAATCATCCCGCGTATAGCCCCTCAGATCCGAGCACGAACCACATTCAAGCTGCCCATTTGTCCCATAATTACTGCATTTCACATCGGACAAAACACAATCGGAACAATGACTTAAATCATCCATAAATACCCAGGTGAGTTTGTTGGAGTCAGTACAATCTTCGGCACTAAAATTACTTTTTTCCACTTCGTTTAAAAAGACGCCCTGAGGTACAGCCCATCCTAAATTCGCCACCTGTTCACACATCTCTTTATCTATCGGATTGTCCAACGTCAAAGAAAACATAGCGGATTTAAAGGCACCATTGCATGTGACAGAGTATTCTGTTTTGGCATTATATTCTGCCACTTCCCGATTGATGGCATCTATGCCATAGCCTGAAAATTTATCCATGGAGACCACATGCGCCAATCGATTCATATCCGCCACTAAATTATTGGCTTTGGTCTTATTCATGGCTATTTTAAAGCCTGCAATGCCGATGATAGTCAGTACACCTATGACAGCCAACACGCCCAGCATTTCCACCATACTGCGACCGGATTCATTTTGATTTAATTTTTCTTTTCTCATTTTGTCTCCTTTTTTAAACATCATTTAACCCACCGTTTAAACACGGTGGGTTGTGTGCGCTTGCGCGCAAAAATTTCTTAGCAACGATTACATGTGTGTGTGTGTGTGTGTGTGTGTGTGTGTGTGTGTGTGTGTGTGTGTGTACAAAATAAGGGCTATCTCGGTATTTGCCCCTTTTTTCTATCCCTAATTTTAACCTTATTTTTTCCATTTTTCCACACCTCATATTTGACACCTTAAATGATCCCAATCCTAATGTCAAGAAAAAACATTACAGCATCTTTTTAATCCGATCAGCAATTTCGTTGGCCGGATTCAAAGGCTGAAGCGGAATACAGGCTTTACTGCCCACTGGTGCCGCAACCCCAGCTGCATATAGACTTTGGTGGAAACGTTTATGCTTTTCACTCATCATTTCTTCGGGGGCAAAGATAAAAACAGGCACGCCAGTTGCACAACATTCGGTACACATAGACATAGAATCCCCTGTCACAATAATCTGATCTGCCCAACTGAGCAATCCGAAATAAGGATTCTTAGCTTTATCTCCAAAGCGATAAAAGAAACAAGGTTTCGGCAATTTCTTTTGTAAACGTTCCACAATTCTGCGCGGTGTTCGACGCGATGTTGTCACCAACACGGATGCGGGCTTTAAATCCTTGACCGCTTGCACCAGAGCATCTGCCATTTCAATCGTAAACGGCTTATTTTTCGTGGCACCACCCACAATCAAGCTTAAACGCTTGGGCGGATATTGTTTCATAATACTCTTCCAAAGGGCTTTCTCAGAAGCCAACTTTTCGGGCGTCACACGGTGAGGTGTTCCCAGCACTTGCATCACATTTTTGGCTTTCCCCTGATATTGATCATGCATGGGCAAAACAATTAAATCTGCATCGTTCAATCCATTGAGTGGATTCATCAACTGCACAATCTTGGCCTTGTTTTTGCTAAGGCGTTTTATCGCTCGCGCAATCGGAAAACTACGCCGCCCAGCACTCAAAATTAAATCAGGCAAGTTATTGAGAAGACTTTTTTTATATTGGCGATCCAATCCAATAAAAGTACGCCCCCGCAACCAGTTTGGCAATCGAACCCACCGATTATAACGAATTTCTTTACGCTCATACGGATATCCTAGCGCTTCAGCCACCCCTAACATTTGATTCACATTCCCTGCACGATTATCCGCTAAAATCCAAACTTTCATCTATAATCCTTTCACAATAACGTTTTCTGTGGCTGCCTTTTTCTGTAATTGCAGAATTCCCTTTTGAATGGCTTTTTCTTGTTTTGCCGTATCTTGCTTTTCGGCACAAATCTCCGTCTCAAAATACTGACAAGGACGCCCTAAATAAGCCACATTGAACGACCGATCGGCCACCGCAGCTTCGCGTTGCGTCATATCCATCTGTTCCTTTTCAACATACACCGTCAAAGGGGCTCCTGGCCTCTCCACGCGATACCAACCAGATAAAACATACGGCGGCGTATTAAAGGTTTGAAAGCGAAAATCGGCCTGATCCAACGGATTACGATAAACACATCCACCCAACAATAACAATGATATTAAAAACAATCCTCTCATACCTGTTAGAATAGCAAAAAAAGTCTAGATTGACAAGAAAATTATTGGACTTTATATGAAATACGGCATAAAAAAGTGCCTGAAAGGAGAAAAAAATGGCTGATTGTGGATGCGGTTGTGGCACCAAAAAAGGTGGCAAACCAAAAGAAAAAGAAGAAAAATAAAGAAAAACCCCGTCTGAAAGGCGGGGTATCTTTTCTGTTTCATAGAGGTCAGCTTATTTTAAAGCCAAATTTGTCGCACAGGTCTTACCATTTTCTTCTTTCAATTCATAAGAAACAGCTTGCCCCTTATCCAAACCTCTTAGACCAGCTTCGTGAACGGCAGTGATATGCACAAACACATCCTTATCCCCCTCATCTGGCATAATGAATCCATATCCTCTTTTATAGTTGAACGATTTAATTTTTCCTGACAACATTTTGTCTATACTCCTTATATTGATATGCCTTATCATCGGCTCTTTAAATTCGACAGTTCCGCCTTTCAGGCCCATCCATAAAAGTAATCTTTTATAAAAAACCTTAGAAGTCGTCTTTTGTCAAAGACAGGGGATATTATAGGTTGCGGAAAAAGAAAAAGCAAGAATTTTCTAAATCATTTTGCTTGTTTTTTAAATAAAAAAAATATACCTTATAATCATGAAGATTTTATTTTGTATTTTGTTGTTTTTTTGGACTGGGTCTGTTTTTGCTCAGAACGATTACACCGAAATTGATCAGTATGCTTATGAAGCCCCTGCCCTTCGAAATCCAAATATGCTTCCTCGCTTGGTGCGTCACTTGGTACACTCTTATAAGACGGATAAAGATAAAGCGCGCGTCATACTGGCTTGGATCGTGCACAATATCGATTACGATGAATACAAAGCCAATGCAATCTTGGATGAATTGGATACAACTAAAAAGAAAAACAAAGAACTTTTTATCTCCAACAATGATATTTTGGAAACACGCATTGGCGTTTGTGAGGATATCGCAAAACTTTATCAAAAAATGGGCGAAATGGCTGGTTTAAATGTCGCGCTTATTTATGGAAAAACAAAAGATGAGCATACTCCCTTAGCTGACTTTGAACAGGGCCTGAATCATACTTGGAATGCAGTCCAAATTGGTCGGGAGTGGGAATATGTGGATCCAACTTGGGCCATGGGTGGCGATCACCCCAATCGTTTAGGGGATATTTCAAAAAAAAGAGAATATGAAAAAGTAATACACCGGCGCGAAAAACGAGGCTCCGATGCAAAACTTCCGCGCACAGGACGTGTAATCAATAACCAATGGTTCCTGACAGACAAAGAAGAAATGATCAAAACTCATTTTCCATTTGATCCTAAATGGCAACTACAAAAAGAAAAAATAACGCCGGCAGAATTTCTAAATTTAACCGACCAGCAGCCATATCAAGATGCTCGCGAAAAATCACACACAAAAAGAAGGGGAAAAGTCAGATGAGTACGATTTTGATTGTAGAAGACAATGAATTAAATCGCCGCCTGTTTGTTGATTTATTGACAACAAAAGGATATACATTGCTTGAAGCTTCTGACGGTAAAGAAGCTTTACAGTTGGTCAAAGAAAAGCAACCTGATTTAGTTTTGATGGATATTCAATTGCCAACCGTTTCTGGGCTGGAAGTCACAGGACAAATTCGGCGCATGAAAATCAAACAGCCACGCATTGTCGCTATCTCGGCCTTTGCTATGAAAAAAGATGCAGATACAGCCTTGGCAGCAGGTTGCGATGACTATATTTCCAAACCCATTGCCATTTTGCCTTTTTTTGAAACTGTTGCTAAAAATTTAAAGGAGAAAGACTCATCTGGACAATAAATATCCAAACGATCCCTCAAAATAAAAGATTTTCCTTGACATTTGCCGCGCAAAGAGCTATACTGCACCCAGTTTAATTTTAACGAAAGGTGTGCAAAATGACTTTGCCTTTAATGCCAAAAGCAACCGCTGTATGGTTGGTAGAAAATACCAGTTTATCTTTTAAGCAAATTGCCGATTTTTGTGGCATGCATACATTGGAGGTTCAAGCAATTGCCGACGGAGATGTCGCTTCTAACATCCGTGGATTGGATCCCATTGCCAATGAACAATTGACGGCCGAAGAAATCAAGCGTTGCGAAGCAAATCCTGAAATGGGTCTGTGCTTGCAAGAACATCCTGAGATTGATAAGTTGCTGAATAAGGGTTCTCGCTATGTGTCGCAGTCCAAGCGTTTGGATCGTCCATCGGCTATTTTGTGGTTGGTGAAAAATCATCCAGAATTGTCTGATGCACAAATTGTCAAATTGTTGAAAACAACCAAGCCAACTATTTTGTCTGTGCGTGAAAAAACTCACAAAAATTTTCATAACATTCAAGCACGCAATCCTGTCACATTGGGTTTATGCTCTGAAACGGATATGAATGCTGCCGTGGCACAAGCACTCAAAAAACAAGGTAAATAAAAACAACTAAGGGGGAAAAATGACCGAAAATACAAATGTGACCAGCGATGCTGGCAAACTAAATACTTTTATTGACCGAATCGAACGCTTAGAGGAAGAAAAGCGCGAATTATCCGCGGATATTCGTGAAGTTTATGCCGAAGCCAAAGGAGCGGGCTTTGATATCAAGGTCATGCGCCAAGTATTGCGCTTGCGCAAAATGGATCCGGCGGACCGTGCCGAAACGGAATTCCTGCGCGATGAATATAAAAAATTATTGGGTATGACCGAGTAAATTTGATTTGCATAAAAAAACTCCCCACATTGCGAGGGGAGTTTTTTCTTTTAATCCGCCACGCACGTATTGTTTTCCATGTGGTACCCTGTGGCGCAAACACAGTTTCCGCTGCCAGCAGGATCCATGGCATAACCAACGAAACTTGAAAATGCGTATGTTTTACCAGGTTCGCCACATCTTTGAACATCTTGTCTATAGCACCTATTAGAGCAACGCTTGCACTCCGTCAGTGTTGTTGTCACAAATGCACTGTATGCTTCGGCATCATTACCAGTATTATCTTTACATTTATAACATTCACCATTGCTCATTGCAAAAAATGTCAAGGAAAAAAGTTTGAAATATTTGAATATCTGCTCTTCCTTTAATCTTCACCAGAAAACAGCTTAAATTTCTTGACTTTTTCGGCAAACTTGCCTAGAATACTTGCGTTTTCTTTTAATCGAGGTTCCCGTGACTCAAACTTTACGAAGATTTACCACAATTATCAACGCTTTTCCATGCAACAAGGTCTTGTGTATCGGCGACATCATGTTAGACGAGTACATTGCAGGTCTGACAGAGCGTATTTCTCCTGAGGCTCCCGTGCCTGTTATCCACCATCTTCAAACAAAGCGCGTTTTAGGAGGGGTCGGAAATGTGGCCGCAAATTTAACAGCATTGGGTTGTCAGGCCAGTATTGTCTCGGCCATAGGCAATGACAGCGATGGCCAATATATTGAGAACATGCTGCAACAACAAAGCATTCACCCCTTTTCTCACAAAGTCTGTCCTTTAACAACCAAAAAACAACGCATTATTGCCCAAAAGCAACAGGTCTGTCGCGTAGATTTTGAAGAAAAACTGCACCTATCAAAACAACAAGAAGACAAGATTATTTATCAAATTGCACAACTACTGCCCCAGCATAATGTGGTCATTTTATCTGATTACAACAAGGGCTTGCTCACACCTCGTCTTACTCAAACGGTTATCCAAATGGCTCAAAAGCAACAAATTCCTGTTTTAGTGGATCCTAAAGGCAATAATTATCGCAAATACGAAGGAGCCAGTTTGATCAAGCCCAACCTAAAAGAACTCAACACCGCTATTCAGTCGCTTTCCCCGAATCTATGTACCCATTTGCATTTGGATCCATCCCAAAAAACAGACCTCAAAAAAATTCAAAATATGGCTCATTTATTGCGTCAAATTTTACATATTGATCAAGTCGTTGTTACACTAAGCGAACACGGCATGGTGGGCTCATGCGCCAATTCTGGAGATATTTACCGCCCCACAGCTGCAAAAGCCGTTTCTGATGTTTCAGGAGCAGGAGACACTTCTTTGGCCGTTTTATCGGCAGGATTGGGTGTAAAGGCCACCTTAACAGATGCAATTGACCTAGCCAATATAGCGGCAGGTGTCGTCGTTGCAAAAAAAGGAACAGCCACTTTGACAAAAAACGAACTGAATGCCGCCACTAAATCTTTTTTAAACAGACGAACAAATGCCCCCTTGGAACGCTGATTTCTATGCTCTTGTTGCTTTCAGAAAAAATCTGTTTGCAAATAATTTGAAAAAAAATAAAAAAAGTATTGCAATTCAAAAAAATTGTAGGTAGACTAAATGTGATAGGGATATCTTAACCGTTAAAGGAGAACTAAATGAAACAAAGTTTTATCGTTTTAAGCACGCTGTTATTAGGGGCTTGCACTGTCGGTCACGAAACAGATATGGATGCTGCCGCGGCCAGACGCGAAATGAATATTGAGGCTCGCCATGAGGTCACTGGCTGTACTTTTGTCAAAGATCATGAGGCCTATAAAAATTGTTTGCTCAATACATACCGTTTAAACTCACCTGCTACATATAGCACTTCTACTTTAAGTGACGGGCGTTCTGTGGCGATCATCCATTCAAATCAACAAATGGGCACCTCTGCCAGCGCTTGTGGGTTGAAGCCCCTGCCAAATTCGGCTGACAAGTATGAATGGGCAGCACCAACAACGGCTTCCGAAACTAAAACAGTTGAAACAGTTTGTCAGAAGAAATTTGAACCACAACAAACAGTGATTCAAACAGTTGAGGAAAGAGTGGCGCCACCTGAACCAGAGATTATTTTTGTTCAACAAGAGGAACAAATTGCTCCTTTGCCACCACCACCGCCCATGCCACCAAAGTATGTGGTCAAAGAGCCGGTTTGCCCGTGTGAGGATCCCAATGATCCTTGCCCACAATGCTATGATAAGTAGTCGGCAAAAAGGAAAATGAATTGAAGAAAAAGAAAGGTTTTTAAAGTTAGATCTTGATTTTTATTGTTTTGGCTTATTAAATTTACCTTGCAAACAAAAACAACTGAAAGGAAAAAAAATGAACAAATTATTAACACTTATTGCCTTGGGATTATTAGCCACTGCGTGTGTTTCGCATGATCCAGATGAAGTGGTATTTGAACCTGTTGAAATAACGGATCAACAACCTGTTGTCATTCAACAAGAACCTCAGACGGCTCCAGTTGTCGTCACAAAGCCGTCAGAAAAACCTGCTTGGTGGCAAGAACACAAACAAAAACATGTTGTCAAGGTTGTAGAACCGGCTTGTCCTTGCAAAGATCCAAATGATCCTTGCACACACTGCTATCACAAATAATAAAAGGAAAATTTGATGAAAAAATTGTTTGTTTTAATGACCTCTACCTTGTTGTTAGTAGCTTGTTCTAGCACTCAAAACGGCGATGAATTATATGGCAACGACAATGGTGGCTGGCAAGACAATGTTGACATCACTGATTTGCAAGCAACTTCTTTAACAAAAAAGTTGCATAAAACAGGGTCGGATGTTGTCTATTTCAGCTTTAACGAATCGGGCCTAGATACTGAGGCAAAGGATATTTTGCGCACACAAGCTAATTGGTTAAAAGAAAACCCAAGAGCTTTAATTGTCATTGAAGGACGCTGTGATGAACGAGGCACGCGTGAATATAATTTAGCTTTGGGGGATCAACGTGCCAATGCTGCACGGAGCTATTTGATTGCTCAAGGTATCTCTGCCAACCGTATTCGCACAATTTCCTATGGTAAGGATAAACCCGTTGTTTTGGGCTCAGATGAAGAGGCTTGGGCCAAAAACAGATCAGCAACAACCATCGCTTATTAAAAAAAACTTGTAAAAAGATAACCTTCCTTGTATAATACAGCGCAGGTTTT
>JAZLCF010000027.1:0-15892 GCA_045614105.1 Alphaproteobacteria bacterium
CATGGCTACGATCCGACTTATATTTTAAACACTGCTGCAGTGATGATTTCCGTGTTTATTCGTGATCCCCAATTCCAGGGACAAACAAAGGAACGCCTTGTGACAACAAGTGCTGCAAAGCTGGTAGAAAATGCCATGAAAGATCCTTTTGATCATTGGCTCAGCCGTGACACAAAATCTGCAACCGCTTTATTGGAATGGATTATTGAGAGATCTGAGGAACGCAAGCGTCATAAAAAGGCGGTTGAAACTCAACGCGCCAGCGCGACAAAAAAGCTACGCTTGCCGGGTAAGTTGGCCGACTGTTCCCATAAGTCTGTGGAAGGCACTGAGTTGTTCTTGGTGGAGGGTGATTCTGCTGGTGGTTCCGCTAAACAAGCGCGCAACCGAACACATCAAGCCATTTTGCCTTTGCGTGGTAAAATTTTGAATGTTATCTCTGCCAGCCAAGACAAAATCCACGCCAATGAAGAAATTAATGATATGATTGAAGCATTAGGATGCGGGCATCGTGATAAATATGACGAAAGCAAACTGCGCTATGACAAAGTGATTGTGATGACAGATGCCGATGTGGATGGCGCCCATATTGCCAGTTTATTGATGAGTTTCTTTTATCAGGAAATGCCAAAACTGATTGAAAATGGCCATTTGTATTTGGCGCTGCCCCCGCTCTATCGCATTACACAAGGCGGTAAATCCATTTATGCACAAGATGATGCGGAAAAAGATAGACTTCTGGAAACCACCTTTAAAGGTAAAAATGTGGAAGTTTCACGTTTTAAAGGTTTGGGTGAAATGCCTCCATATCAATTAAAAGAAACGACAATGGATCCAAATAAGCGGACACTGTTAAAAGTATTAGTTCCAAGCAAGTCTGCCAGCAGTGAGGAAGAACAAGAAGAATCTGCGTACACAAAGGACATCGTCAACAAATTGATGGGAAACAAGCCTGAATATCGTTTTCAATTTATTCAAGAACATGCTAAATTTGTTGAAAATTTGGATGTTTAGAGAGGTAACGGATGGGACAAACAATCACGATTTCAGGTGCTATCGGCAGCGGTAAATCTAGTGTTGCAAAAATGTTAGCACAAAAACTGGGGTGGCAATATTACTCTACGGGGATGGCTCAACGAAAAATTGCCGAGGAAATGGGCATAACAACAACAGAATTAAATGCTTTGGCCGTTAAGGACAAGGCTATTGATGAACGCATTGATGCGGTGTTCAAAAATCCCCCATGGGGCAATGACAATTGTGTCGTGGATTCACGCTTAGCCTTTTATTTTGTCCCCAACTCCTTTAAGGTTTGTCTGACTGCACAAGATGATGTGGCAGGTAAGCGTATTTTCCATGACATAGGTCGTTCGGGAGAAAAGAGATATCACTCTATTCAAGAAGCCACTGAAGCCACGCAGAAACGTCGTGAATTAGAGTTGAAGCATTTCAAGAATAATTATAAATTAGATATTGAGAATAAAAATATTTTTGATTTAGTAATTGACACAACCCACTTATCTGTAGAACAAGTTTGTCAGGTTATTTTGGCGGCTTTAAAATAAAAACTTATCCTCGCTCTCTACCCCTGTGATAACCACGCATTTTAACTGTTCTTGCTTTAATCATTTGTTGAATAGCACGGGTCATTTGTTCCTGCTGTACTTGCTGTAAAAACAAGTTAGGTTTTGTTTTTGTCTCGCTTATTTGACGATACGAATCGTACAAAAGCGCTCTAAAATTTGCCAATAAATCTTTATCATGAGGTGTCTTGCCAAAAGATTTTAAAAAACTCTCTAAATTTTTTGGGTTTTCCATAAGGGATAACAACATACTACGTTCTGAACCATCAATAACTTGAAACAAATTAGACAAGATATTCTTGGTTTTACCATCAAGAGGAGAATCACCCCCTACAACGTCTAATAATTTAATAAATTCTTGCACCTCAGGAGCCTCTTCGCGACGTTTGACGTTCAGTTTAGCACGCTGAGCCATATGCATCAAAGTAAAAGGGGTCAATGCTTCATCTGATTCTGGATATAATTGGCACCCTATTTGTTCCAAAATAGAAACAAAATTCTTTTGGGTAGCCACGGGCATCATTAAAAAAACTTTTTTCATCTGATTAATTATACCCTGAGGCAACATTTGAGCCTCCAACAAAGACAAACCAATTTGAAGAGGATCTTGTCTTTGCCCTGTGCAAGCACTGCATCTGAGTACTTTTTTAGCGGTATTCATCCCTAAAAATGTGGCGTACTTTTCGCAATAAAAGGGCATTGTTTTTGGCAAAAAAGAACGACTTGCCAAAAATGGACAATTGATAGAGCATAAATTTTCCTCTTGATCTGTCATATTTTAACGATAGCACGATTTAGAACGAAACACAAGAAAAAAGTATCTTCCTTGTTTGGGCCTATTTTGTGCAAAAATTGGTCATCCATTTTCTTATTTAATCGTTATCAATGTGGTTTTTAAGATCAGTTGAATTTTCAAGACTAAAAGTCATCGCGTCTGGCAAAATACGTCGAATCAAACCCGACAGAATTTTTCCTGGACCACATTCAACAAAACTCTTGGCTTTTGTATTTAAAATCAACTCACGCCAATGCACCATACCCACCACTTGCTGGGCCAACAACGAAGCATATTCTTGGGGATTTGGATTGGGCTTTGCTGTCATATTAAAATACACAGGCACAGCAGGAACATGAAACTTAACATCCTCCAAAACAGCGCTCATTTCATCTGCTGCTCGTTGCATTAAAGGTGAGTGAAAAGCCCCCATCACAGGTAAAGCGACCACTTTGCGAACACCTAATTGTTCGGCCAACGCCCTCGCTCGATCTAAATTTAATAACGAACCACTTAAAACAACTTGTCCTGGCGCATTATCATTTGCAACATATACCTTTGTTTGGGTGGCAATTTCACTTGCCTGTTCCTCCGTCACCCCCAACAAAGCAATCATACCTCCTGCCGCTATTTCACAGGCTTTCGCCATTGCCTGCCCTCTGGCACGCAACAATCGTGCAGTATCCGCTAAACTGAGCACATGGGCAGCACATAAAGCAGAATATTCCCCCAAAGAATGTCCCGCTACGGCCGATATGGACTGATAAAGCGACGGGCCAAACTCTTTTTGCAAAACACGGAAAATGGCCATAGAAACAGCCATAATCGCAGGCTGAGCATTTTGGGTTTTCGTCAATTCTTCTATATCCCCCGAAAACATCAAAGCACTTAAATTTTGATTTAAGGCGTCATCAACTTCTTGAAAAACCTCTTTAGCCTCGGCAAAATCGCGTGCTAGATCCGCACCCATTCCAATGTATTGTGTCCCCTGCCCTGGAAAAACAAAAACAGGCTTGTGGCTTTTTAACAGTTCTTGCAAAATCATTGGATCCTCTTTTCAAGTATGAGATTATTTTGTCATAATATGCGTTGCAATGTATCATATCCTGAAATGAAAAGCAACAAAAACCTTTTGCCCCAGGAAATACCTCTTGTCTTTTTGAAAAAGTTGTGTTATTCTATATATATATCAAGGAGTTTTTATGAGTGAAATTTTGCATTGTTCTTTTTGTGGGAAAAGTCAAAATGAGGTCAAAAAGTTAATTGCAGGACAGTCTGTCCACACTGAGGACGGAAAACTTGAAACCATCTTTATTTGTGATGAGTGCATTGCGTTATGCCAAGACATCCTAAATGATGAAAAGAAGGAGCAACTCAATCCTCAAATGGAACTGCCTGGAACAAATACAACTAAGCTGAAAACACCCAAAGAACTCAACGCTTTTTTGGATGCCTATGTCATTGGGCAAGGAAAAGCCAAAAAAGTATTATCTGTGGCGGTTTATAACCACTACAAAAGATTAAATAATTTAAACAAGGAAAACGAAGTTGAGTTGGAAAAATCAAACATTTTGCTGGTGGGGCCAACGGGTTGTGGCAAAACCCTATTGGCCAAAACTTTGGCAAAAACGCTGGACGTACCTTTTGCTATCGCCGACGCAACCACTTTAACCGAAGCCGGCTATGTAGGCGAGGATGTGGAAAATGTCGTTTTGAAACTTTTACAAGCAGCCAATTATGATGTAGCCAAAGCAGAACGTGGTATTATCTATATTGACGAAATTGATAAAATCTCACGCAAGGCCGATGGTCCTTCTATCACTCGTGATGTTTCAGGTGAAGGGGTACAGCAAGCCCTTTTAAAAATGATGGAAGGAACTGTGGCCAGTTTACCACCTCAAGGAGGACGTAAGCATCCCAATCAAGAATATATCAAAGTCAACACCCAAAATATCTTGTTTATTTGTGGTGGAGCTTTTGACGGATTGGAAAAAGTAATTGCAAAACGCGACGCGGAATATAGTGTAGGTTTTGGCGCCAATATAAAAACACAAGCTCAAAAAAGCACAGGCGTCTTGTTGGAAAAATTAGAACCTGATGATTTGTTGAAATATGGTTTAATACCCGAATTTATTGGTCGTCTGCCGGTGCATGTCACTTTGCAAGATTTAGATGAAAAGGCTCTGGTTCGAATTTTAAAGGAGCCTAAGAATGCGCTAATTAAACAATATCAAACCCTATTCAAGATGGAAGGGGTTGACTTGGATATTACAGAGAAAGCCTGCTCAGAGATTGCTCGATTGGCCTTGAAGCGCAAAACGGGGGCGCGGGGCCTGCGTGCCATTATGGAGGGCTTACTGTTGGATTTGATGTACCAATTGCCAGATATCAAGGATTTGGAAGCGGTTATCATTGATGAAAAGGTTGTGGAGGGTAACGCTAAACCCAAATTAGTCTATGCCCACAAGGCGGTTTCAGCATAAAGGAAGCAAATGTCCATCAATTTATCCAACGCTAAAAATCAAGCCATCGCAAAACAGATTCTTGTTTCAATTCCATTGACCAACGAACAAATGCGCCTGATTGCCTTGCTCAATGATTTTGCCATTCATCAGGCGGAATATGATCCAGAAGTGCGTCAGTTTCCCGCCAAAATGATGTACAAAGTGAATGATGAATTAAAGTTGGCATTGGTAGCGTTGCTGACAACTTGCTCACTTTTGGATCCTAAACGTCATGGCGATGAAGCTCAAAAATTTTTTGAAGAGCAAATTAAAATTATCCAAGATGCTCCCAACCAAAAGGTCATTGATTTTGGTGCAATTCGTCCGCAGTTGGTTCAACAATCCTTTATTCCAGAAATCATTGATGATTGGATTTTATACCGCGATATCAATGGTGACGGCATTCATGCCTTGATGGATAAAAAAACACATCTGCAAGGCCTCAAAACCTATGCGCGAGGAGGACATCCTGTTTATGAATTTGCCAGATTTTACCGGCGTTTTATGGAAGATAAACTGGCGAAAAAAGCGGCGGAACAAAAAACAATCAAGGAAATTGCCATCAAGTCTTTAACAGACCAAGTGATTCAACAAAAATTGGAAAAAGGTATTTCACCTGCAAGTATTTTAGAAGATTTAACGGATGATGGCAACATAGAGAACCTGCTTCAGGATTCGCCTCTGCCACTCCCTAAAGAATAACTTACTTTGAGTTTAACACACCAGACAGCGCCAAGACTACCATCAGCGCTGCCCAGAAGTTATCACAGCCTAAGAAATGCTCTAAAATCATCTCTCCTCTCCTTGTAAGGGTTTGCATTATACTATAATTTAATGAAATTGTCAAGTTTCTATTGACTTTTGCTCCTTTTGCATACATATTTATAGAGTGAACTGAAAGGTGCCTATATGACAGAACAACCCACCGATGGAATTTATCCTGTGTTGGCATTACGCGACATAGTGATTTTCCCAAATGTTGTCGTTCCTCTGTTCGTGGGACGAGATAAATCTATTGCGGCATTGGAAAATGCTATGGCCAATAAAAAGCAAATCTTATTGATTTCACAAATGGATGCTCAAATGGATACCCCTCATACAGGTGACTTATACCGAGTTGGGACTTTAGCAAATGTTTTACAACTGCTGAACCTGCCAGATGGGACCATTAAAATTTTAATTGATGGCACAACCAGAGCACGCGTCATGGATTGGACACAAAGTGAACCTTTTTTTGAAGCGCATGCGGCCTCTATTCCCGAAAAAGAAGAAGATGCTACCAAAGTGGATGCTCTCACACGCTCGGTCATGGAACAATTTGAAAAATATGTGCAATTGTCCGGCACCATATCGCCCGAAATTATCACGGCCATTTCTAATGTCAAAGATCCCGTCAAGTTTGCGGACATTGTAGCCACTCATTTAACCATCAAGGTGGAAGAAAAGCAAAAACTGTTGGAAATCAATTCGTTGACAGAGCGCCTCTCCAAAATGTTTGCGGTTATGGAAAAGGAAATTGAGGTTTTGAATGTAGAGCGCAACATTCGCAAGCGCGTCAAAAAACAAATGGAAAAATCTCAACGCGAATATTACCTGAATGAGCAAATGAAGGCCATTCAAAAGGAATTAGGAGACACATCCGACGACTTGTTTGAATTGGAAAAGAAAATTAAAGCGGCGGACATGTCCAATGAAGCCACCGAAAAAGCTATGACAGAATTAAAACGCCTGCGTTTAATGGGCGGCATGTCGGCAGAAGCAGGTGTTATTCGCAACTATATTGAGTGGTTGTTAGCCCTGCCGTGGTCAGCTCAAAAAGAACTACAGTTGGATTTAAAGAAAGCGGAACAAATTTTGGATGAAGATCATTATGGTCTTAAAAAAGTCAAGGAACGCATTTTGGAGTTTTTAGCCGTTCAAAAGCGAGTCGGCCATGTAAAAGGTTCTATTTTGTGTTTAGTAGGCCCTCCGGGCGTAGGTAAAACCAGCTTGGGTCAGTCTATCGCTCGCGCCACGGGGCGCACTTTTGTCCGAGCAAGTTTGGGTGGCATGCACGATGAGGCAGAAATCCGCGGACACAGGCGCACTTATATTGGTTCTATGCCTGGCAAAATTATTCAAAGCATGAAAAAAGCTGGCAATATGAACCCCCTATTTCTGTTGGATGAAATTGACAAAGTTGGCAATGATTATCGCGGAGATCCAGCTTCTGCCTTGTTGGAAGTATTAGATCCAGAACAAAACAAAACATTCTCGGATCATTATTTGGATGTTGATTACGATTTATCCAACGTGATGTTTATTTGTACAGCCAATGATGTTTCCCATATGCCCTCACCTTTGTTGGATCGTATGGAAATTATTCGCCTATCCGGCTATACCGAGGATGAAAAGTTGGAAATTGCTAAGCGTCATTTGATTCCTCGCCAATTGGATTTGACTGGGCTTAAAAAAACAGAACTTACCTTTGATGATGAAGCCATTGTGGAACTGATTCAGTCTTATACCATGGAGGCTGGTGTACGGCAATTGGAAAGGGAGATTGCCAAAATTGCCCGTAAGGTTGTGAAGGAAATTCAAACAAAATCAATCGATTCTGTCGCTATTACCCACAAAAATATAAAAAAATATGCGGGAGTTCCTCATCACTTCTTTGGCATCGCTGACAAGGAAAATCAAGTTGGCGTTGCCAATGGTCTGTATTACAGTGAGGTTGGCGGTGGGATTATGCCACATGAAGTGCTGACAATGCCTGGAACTGGCAAGTTGACTTTTACTGGGAAGTTGGGAGATGTGTTTAAAGAGACTGTAGAGGTCGCCCGTTCCTATGTGCGCGCCCATGCCCAAGATTTTGGAATAGAAGAAGATAAACTGAATAAACAGGATATTCACTTACATGTGCCTGAGGGGGCACAACCCAAAGAAGGTCCATCCAGTGGAGTGGCCATTGTGACCGCCCTAGTTTCTGCTCTGACCAATAATCCCGTCAAAAAACAAATGGCGATGACTGGAGAAATTACCTTGCGTGGTCGTGTGTTGGCTATTGGTGGATTAAAGGAAAAATTGTTGGGTGCTTTACGGGCTGGCATTAAAACTGTTTTTATTCCCAAAGAGAACAAGAACGATTTAGAAGAATTGCCGGACAATGTCAAAAAAGACTTGGAGATTGTCTTTGTGACATCCATTGAAGATGTCTTGAATGCTGTTTTGGTTTCTCCTTTAAAACAGTAAAACCATAGGAGCGAAAAATTGCTTGACTTTTGCCCCATCTTCGCATAGAATATTTTCGTTGCCCAGGTGGCGAAATTGGTAGACGCGCTAGCTTCAGGTGCTAGTTCTGTCAAAGGAGTGGGGGTTCGAGTCCCTTCCTGGGCACCACGTTCTAGTTGGCAAGCAAAGAAAGGGGCAGATATATGAATCAATTCTTTTTATATGAAAATACTAAAAATGAATTTATAACTGATGCCACCACGAATTATTTTCGTGACAAAGAGTTGTCTTATAAGACATACCAAAATGTATATGCCCTCCCCTCTAAAAATGTTTGGCAAGATGGTAAAAAAGTTCGGTGGGGAGGTCTTGTTGAAGAATCTGGCAATTATATTATGGAAAGTGGACGCTTTCGGAATGAGGAACATACTTTAACCGACAATACCATGGTTGGTGGTTATAAGTTTAACAAAGTCTTTTGTTCTAGGGTAAAAAGTCCTGCTATTTACTGTGGAGAATTTTTAGAACACTGGGGACATTTTTTATTAGAATCCACCACAAGATTGTGGTATGTTGTGCAACACAGACAACCGGGACAGAAACTTGTTTTTGTTGCCAGAAAGGGGTTGAAATTAAATGGTAATTTCAAAAATTTTTTTGAACTTTTAGGTATTTCCCCAAAGGATGTCCTTTTAATTAAACGCCCCACAAAAATTGATTCCATTATTGTTCCAGAGGCATCTTCTGCTTTAGACAACTATTATACAAAGGAATTTACTATTCCTTTTACACAGCTTAAACAAAATGTGTGGCATCAAGAGACTAAAGGAACGCCCTTACAAAGCCCAAAACGCATCTATCTATCCAGACGGAAATGTAAAATTCGTTTGATTATGGGAGAAGAAAATTTAGAAAATATTTTCAAACAAAATGGCTTTACTATTATTTATCCAGAACGTTGCCCCTTAAAACAGTTAGTTTCTTTATTGCAAAGTGCGGAATATTTGGCTGGTATCAGCGGATCGGCAATGCATAATGCCCTTTTTTGTTCCCAAAATACAAAGCTTATTGTGTTAAATAGAAACCCAGGATTTAACCATGTACAAGGACTGATTAATCAAGCCATGAATTTAGACACAATTTTCACGGATGTACATTTTAATTTTTTACCAACACAAGAGTTTTATTTATTGGGCATTACCTCACTTTTTCAGGAAATGTGTCAAAAACTCGGTTTTTCAATTTCCAAAGTGATCCTTCCCTCACCTAAGGAAGTCCAATTGTTTTTCAAGTACTGGATAAAGGAGTTGCCACGAATGTCTGACGTCATAAAAAAAACAAATTTTTTGAACTCCTCTGAAGTGGCTTATTCGTTATTTTCTCAGATGACAACAGAATCGTGGTTTCATCAAAAGATGGATTTGCTGAAATATACCATCTTATCCCAAATTAGTTGGGGAGCATATAAAAAGAAATATCAAACCAAACTTAAGCATTATCAAGAAAAGTATGGTCTGACATTGACGGGTCAATTACTGCCACAAACTGATAAATCAGATAACCCAACACCTTAAAACTAAAAAAAAGCCCTTTATTTATGGGCTTTTGAATGGTGGGTGTGATTGGACTCGAACCAGCGACCTTTACGATGTCAACGTAACGCTCTAACCACCTGAGCTACACACCCAAAAAACAAGATAATATATTTGTACATCATTTTAATTTAAAATGCAAGAACTTTTTTACTTGCAAAATAATTTTTTGTGGTTTAGGATGATATTCGGGCAAGTTGGCGTGTTGTCCATGACTGGTCTGAAAGCCAGCAATATTCGGACGCCAGTATAGAGCGTATATTTCTATTTCCAGCAGGAGAAGATTTCATTTGTTGCCCTGCCAATTCTGCTGGTTATGATACCTTATCTCAGTATCGTTGCTGTGAAACTGGCGAGACTGTATAACATCCGTATGATGACGCAGAAACTGTATGTTGCCCTACAGGTTCTACTGGTTGGAATGAAGATGATGGTTGTATCAAACCCACACCATAACTTACAAGAAACGCTCCGCTCCACGCGGGGTGTTTTTTATATGACAAAAGCGAAAAATTATGTTATAATGGTGTCATGTTAAAGGAAAAATGCGTTTATTTTGGCAAATGTGGGGGGTGTGTCTGGCAAGACCTAAGCCCCAAGGAGTATACTGCCAAAAAGGAATCCTTTATCCGCCGAGCCTTTCAAGATGTAGGGCTTTCTATCAAATTAGAACCCATGATCTTGATTCCGACAGGTACCCGCCGGCGCGCGTGTTTTGCTTTTTCTGGAGCGCATTTTGGTTATAATGAATCAAAAAGTCACAAAATTGTGGATATTGATTCTTGCCCGCTGTTGACCCCTGCCCTCAACAAAGTTTTACCGATTTTAAAAACAACCGTCACACAATTAAAATCCGCTGGCGATTGCTTTGCTCTGGGGACGTCATCGGGGCTGGACATTCATATCAAAGACAAAAAAGGCCAACCCAAATTAGCGCAACTGGAAATTTTAAACACGCTGGCGGGACAAGAAAATATCGTGCGTGTCGTTTATAATAACACACCTATTTTTGAAAAAGCGCCCCTAACAGATACTGCGGACAGTTTTGCTCAACCGAGTTTAGAGGGAGAACAAGCCTTGATTCAGATTGTGACAGAAAATGTTGGCAATGCCAAAACCGCCGTGGATTTATTCTGTGGCAAAGGCACCTTTACCAAACCTTTGATGCAAAAAGGCCTTTGTGTGATGGGGTATGATAATGCCGTATCCGTTTTGGGGTTAGGTCCCTATGGTCAGCAACGCGACCTGTTTCGCAATCCCCTGACCGCCAACGAATTACAAGGCATTGATGCGGTTGTATTGGATCCACCTAGGGCTGGGGCTTTGGCTCAGGTCACGCAATTGGCGCAATCAAATGTGGCTAACATTATTATGGTTTCCTGTAATCCAAAAACAGCGGCTCGGGATATTAAAATACTGATGGATGCCGGCTGGATCTTGCAAAAGGTAATCTCTGTAGATCAATTTACCTATTCAAATCATATTGAAATCGTTTGCATTTTAAAAAAGTGACAACATAAACTGATATTTTTGTTGACAAGCGAACTTTCTTTGTTTAAACTAATGGTTGTATAAAAAAGGAGCATAGAGATGAGAAAAAAATCCGTAAATGGAACTGTTCGTGGTCGTTTATCTGATGGCACCCCAAATCCGATTGATTTATATGTTGGCTCGCGTGTGCGTATGCGACGTTCCTTGCTGGGTATGAGTCAAGAGCGTTTGGCGGCGGAATTGGGCGTCACCTTTCAACAGGTTCAGAAGTACGAGCGTGGACTCAATCGGATTGGGGCCAGTCGTCTTTGGGATCTTGCACAAGTTTTAGGCGTCAATGTGGACTTTTTTTATCAAGAAATTGATTCTAACACTTCGGATCAAAGTCCTCGCAAAATCTACGCTAACCCAGGATTTTCTGAAGAAACATGTGAGTTTGATATGGACATTTTATTGCGCCGTGATGTGATTTCCTTGTTGCGGGCTTATTCCAAAATATCAGATCCTAAGGTTCAACGCAGTGTGTTGGAGCTTGTCACCACATTAGGTGGCACAGACCACGTCGAGAAGGACTGACTTAAGTTATTGGCCTTTACTCATCTGGGGGAAGAATGAAGAATTGGGAAAAAGCGTTAAATATTTTCCTTGAAAAGTACAAGAACAAAACTTTTTTTGAAGGTGCGTTACTATGTGGTAGCTATTCCAGTGGCAATCAGAATGCTTTTTCTGATATAGATGTAAATATTCTTATTTCAGATTCTCAAGATTGGTGTGAACATGGCAGCGTCAATATTAATGGTTTTTTGATAGAGTATTTTATTAGTCCAATCAAGAAAGTTCTTCAAGAATTTCAAGATAATACTAAAGATGGATATGCAAGTTGCGCCACATTATTTGCATATGGAAAAATTATTATAGACAAAAATGGTTATGTGAAAAAATTACAAAAAACAGCCCAAAATGCTCTAAAACAACCAATGCCCAAACACAAAAAATCAGATTTAGCCCTTGATTTTCATACTGCATGGAATTCAATGGATGAGCTTCATAGCCTAGCAAAAGATAAAAAATCGTTAGGTTTAATTTATAACTATCTGCTTGAAAATTTGATGACATTATATTTTGAAGCCAAACAAATCCCAAAACTGCCTTTGGCTAAAATTGAAAAAGTATTTTCTGATCCTGGCTATGCTAAAAGATATCATGCTGATAAACTCCCAAATAAAAAATTTAGATCATTGTTTTTGACCGCTTTGCAAAACCAAAATATAGAAAACATTCAAAAATTATATGACTATGTTTTGGATAAATCAGGAGGCTTTGACATCAATCATTTCAAATTACATTCAAAATTGAGCAAAAAACAACTCTTAGTAAAAAAGAACTAAATTCCCATCATCAATTTGATTTCATCGGACAACTTGTCCGTCGTCCACGGCGGATCAAAAGTTAAAGTGACGGTCACAACACCTACTCCCACGACAGACGAAACAGCCTGCGCCGCCATTTGAATCATCTCTTCCCCCATGGGACAAGTTGGCGAGGTCAGAGTCATTTGAATCTCCACATCCCCATTTTCTTTTTGATCAATATTGTAAACTAATCCCAAATCAAACACATTCAGCATCAGCTCTGGGTCTTGCACAGATTTTAAAGCGCCGATAATATCCTCATGGCTTGCTTTTTTGACGTCCGCAGCCAACGGGCTGCCTGCTTTGGCGGTATAGTCTAACTCAATGGGATCTGGAGCTTTCAATTCTTCCGTCATTTGAAAAATCCTATTGCCTTTTGAAGTGCTTTCAAAAATGCCGCCACATCTTTGGAATCATTATATAGCCCCAGCGAGGCGCGTAAACTGGCTGTCACACCAAAACGCGTATGAATGGGCATTGCACAATGATGTCCCACACGTACACAGACATTTTCTTTGGCCAAAATCAAGTTCAAATCATCGGGATGAATTCCTTTGATATTAAAGGCCACAAGTCCAGATTTTAAATCCGGATTCCCCAAAAACTCAATTCCATCAATTTGCTTCAATCCCTTGATTAAAGCGGCAAAAACTTTATCTTCTTCACCTTGGAGTTTTTTCCAGCCGATTTGTGACAGGTATTTCAATGCTTCAGCCAAACCCACAGCATTAGCAATTGGCGGCGTACCGGCCACAAAGCGTGCGGGAACCTCAGCAAACGTCGTCTTGGCCACAGTCACCTTGTCCACCATATCTCCCCCAAATTGATAAGGCCTCAATGCCTCCAGCGCGTCACGTTTGCCATACAAAACTCCTATGCCATTTGGACCATAAATTTTGTGTCCAGAAAAAGCCGCATAATCACAATCCAATTTTTGAACATCTGTTGGTATATGAGCAATGCTTTGCGCTAAATCCACCATCACTTTTGCCCCAACAGCATGCGCAGCTTTAACCACTTTTTCAACAGGATTGACCACCCCCAGTACATTGGATAATTGCGCCACAGCCACCACCTTTGTGCGCTTCGTCAGTTGCTTTTTAAAATCATCTAAACCCCAGGTACCATCGTCTTTCACATTGAACGTTTTAAAGGTTGCCCCTGATAATACACAAGCCTGCTGCCACGGCACAAAATTAGCATGATGTTCTGCTATACAAACCAATAGTTCATCCCCTTTATTCAACGTTTGAGCATAGCTGGCCGCAACTAAATTGATGGCATCTGTTGTCCCCTTGGTGAAAACAATTTCCTTTACATCAGCATGAATAAAATCCGCCACGGTTTGGCGCGCATTCTCATAGGCCATCGTTGCCCTTAAAGCCAGCTGGCAAGAGCTGCGATGCACATTCGCATATTCATTTTGATAAAATGACATCAATCTATCTAGTACAGCCTGAGGCTTTTGCGCCGAAGCCGCTGAATCTAAATACACATATTTTTTATTAAAAATTTTAAAATCTTTCTTAAACATTTTCCCCCATCCACTTTTGAATTGTATCAAAAAATTCCTCTGGCATCAAGTCCCCCAGGAAGGAATTTAATAACATTTTCTTTGCCTCTCTTTCAGAAAGCCCCCGAGTTTGCAGATAAAAAAGTTGATTGGCATCCAATGGTCCAATAGCCGATCCATGCGCACATACAACGTCATCTGCCCAAATTTCCAGCTGTGGAATCGCTTCAATTTTCGCTTTCGGAGATAAAACCAAGCCCCGATGATGTTGCCGACCATCACATTTTTGACTGTCTTTGGGAATTTCAATCACGCCTTTAAAAGCCACAGCACTTTCATCCACTACAATCCCCTTTATATGCTGTTCCGAGGTTGTATTTTTATATTTGTGCAAAACTTTAATATCTATATTTAACTTATTGTTTTTATTTGTTAAATATGCGCAATTTATTTTACATTTTGCCCCTTCGCCTTGCAAGCTGACGAACACATTCAAATCCGCCGTCATTTGCAAAAAATCAACCCACAAATTCCCATTTTTACCCACCTCAAAAACCCATGACTTTTCGTCTAGATTTTTGATAACCACATTTTCTTGTGTGTGGATTAGAAAGGGATTAGAAGTTGTCATAGCCAGAAGCCTCCACTTGTGCCACTAACTCGGCACCCGCTGTTTTCACAATTATACCATCCCGCATAATAGATACCTTATCTGGCCTTACATATTGCAACAAATCATCATGGTGTGTAATAATCATAAAGCTGCGTTTTGCTTCGCGCATAACGGACACCCCCTGCCCGACCACTTTCAAGGCATCCACATCCAAACCAGAATCCATTTCATCCAAAATACAAAAATCAGGCTCCAACATAGCCATCTGGAATGTTTCTAACCGCTTTTTCTCTCCGCCAGAAAATCCTACATTGACGGGGCGTTTCAACATTTCATTAGATATACCTAAAGCCGTTGCACGCACATTCATGTATTTCATAAAGGCCACAGCATCCATAGGTTCTTCCCCATTTTCCTTACGCTTAGCATTCAAAGCGGCCTTTAAAAATTGCGCCAAACCAACGCCGGGCAATTCAATCGGATGTTGAAAAGCCAAAAACACACCTTTGTTCGCCCGTTCATCTGGACTCATTTTTAGCAAGTTTTCACCCTTGAATAAAATTTCACCCGCCGTTACAGTATAAGCGGGATTGCCAGCTATCACGGCCGATAGCGTGCTTTTACCGCACCCATTGGGCCCCATAATCGCATGCACCTCACCCGACTCAATTGTCAGATTTAAACCTTTTAAAATTTCTTTACCGCCCACCTTGGCATGTAAATTTTTAATTTCTAATAATGCTGTCATCTTTCCTCCTATCCCACAGATCCTTCCAATTGAACGCCGATCAGTTTTTGCGCTTCTATTGCAAATTCAAGCGGTAATTTTTGCATAACCTCACGACAAAAACCATTTACAATCAAACCAACGGCTTCCTCAGCCGAAAGCCCACGTTGCATTGCATAAAACAACTGCTCCTCGCTGATTTTGCTGGTCGTTGCTTCGTGCTCTATCGTGGCTGTTTCATTAGCACATTGCATGACCGGAATTGTATGAGCACCACATTTATTCCCGATTAGCAAGCTATCACATTTGCTCACATTTTTTGCATTTTCTGCATTAGGGGACATCTTGACCAAACCGCGATAAGTATTAGAGCTAAACCCAGCGGAAATCCCTTTTGAAATAATGGTAGAGGTTGTATTCTTCCCCAGATGAATCATTTTAGTACCCGTATCCGCCTGCTGATAATTATTAG
>JAZLCF010000028.1:0-8753 GCA_045614105.1 Alphaproteobacteria bacterium
GCCATTGGCATCAAATGTGGAGGAGTGAGCATCATGTGTAAAGTCAATGCTGACCAATTTTTCGGCGTTGTAGCCTAAAATGCCCTTCAATTCGCCCCCAGCGGCGGCTTTCATGGCGGCATTCACTTCGTCAACAGTGACTTCACGGTTCATGATTAAGTTTGCATCAACCAAAGATACATCTGGAGTTGGTACGCGGATGGATACGCCATCTAATTTACCAGCCAACTCGGGCATGACCAAACCGATCGCTTTGGCAGCGCCAGTTTTGGTTGGGATCATGCTCATAGCGGCGGCGCGGGCACGATATAAATCTTTATGTAATTGATCCAAAATCTTTTGGTCATTTGTATAGCTGTGAATTGTTGTCATAAAGCCTTGTTTAATACCAAAAGCTTTTTGCAACACGTAGACCACAGGAGCCAAACAGTTTGTCGTGCAAGAAGCATTGGAAACAACCAAGTCTTCCTTTGTCAATGTGTTTTGGTTCACGCCATACACGATTGTCTTATCGGCACCCTCACTTGGGGCAGAGACCAACACGCGTTTGGCACCCGCTTGCAAATGCACCATGGCTTTTTCTTTGGAAGTAAAGATACCTGTGCATTCAAACACGATATCAATGCCCATTTCGCCCCATGGTAATTGAGTTGGATCTTTTTGGGCAATCACGCGTGTTTTCTTGTCACCAGCAATTAGATATTCACCATCTGCACGGATATCCATGTTCATTTTTCCATGAATAGAGTCATATTTTAATAAATAAGCGTTGGCGGCGGCGTCACCCAAATCGTTAATTGCAACAATATCAATATCGGTACGACCAGATTCCAGCCACGCACGATAAACCAAACGGCCAATACGGCCAAATCCATTAATAGCAACTTTTACTGTCATCTCTTTATTTTCCTTTCATTTGTGATTAGACACGATTTCAAAATCGTGAGCTTAGTATAAGCACATTTTTCAGAAAATTGCAAGTACTTTTTGACGGATTTTGGGTTTTATGGTATAATAGAATTGTTGAATGAAAGGAGCCCAAAATGGACAAACAACAAGACCAAGTAAAACAACAACTTCAAAGGAAAAAAGAGCTACTGGAACAAATTCGTGATGCTTATCGTCAGGAACACGAACGAGTGAATGCTGAGATGGAGCGTCAAGAAAGCCCAGCGGATGACAAAGTGAACGCCAGATTGGCTGAGGCTTATCAAGCCTATAGGGAACATCATCAACGCCAGTATGCATAAGGTCTAAGAAGCGGGAGGAGAATCACCTGTGACTGCGTCACACATCTGGGACATTTTTTCATAAATGGGCCAATTTCCTTGTATCATGTTATCTAAAGTTGTCAATGACGAGCCTGTTAGATTACGATAGACCCAATAGTTGATTAGAATTCGTTCAATAAAGCCGCGCGTTTCTTTGGATGGCAATACTTCCAAAAACATCAACGGATCATCCTGATAATCCATTTTGTTTTTCCATTTATTCAAATTGCCAGGGCCTGCATTGTAGGCAACAGCGACGAACATCAAATTGCCTTGAACTTGGGGAAGTTCTAACAGCTGATTGAGATAAGTTTGGCCTAATCGTAAGTTATAGGCTGGATCTTTTAACGAGCGCTTAGAAAATGGACATTGAAGGGTACTGGCAACTTCTTGGGCGGTTTTGGGCATCAGTTGCATCAATCCCAAGGCTCCTACGTAGCTTTCTGCGCGATTATTAAAACACGATTCTTGACGCACAAAGGCGTAGACCAGCTCTTTATCCAGTTGCCACCCTCCCTGAGGTTTCCAATTAGGCATTGGATAGCGCAGATCTTCACCTTGCAGGTTGCCTGTCAGCCCCTGCAATACCTCATCAAAACCATTTTGGGCGGAGATCATCATCAAGACACCTTTTGCCTCGTCATCGGATTCCAAATATAATTTAGACAGTTCTTGCGTTGCCCATTCGTTTTGTCCAATTTGGCGCAGGGCGTAAAAGCGTTCCAACGCAGGGTGCGAAAAATTAGTCATGACTTCATCTGTGGCAGAATCGGGTGTGTCCCAGACATAGTTCAAATCTTGTCCCAAAGCGCGCATCGCTAACATCCCATAAAAATAGCGGGGCGATTCGGCTGCTTGTTTTAAATAACGGAGCACTTTTGGATATTTATCAATGCTTAAAAAGGCGCGAGCAGCCCAATATGCTGCGCGTGTTCGTAGGGCGATGGGTGTATCACTTGAATCTGCTAAATCCGCAAAATAATTGGCGGCTTCGGGTAATTGTCCCAACCGCCAAGCGGCTAATCCTGCTACCCACAAGGCTAATGGGACTTTTTGAAAAGGATAATGAATCGCTTGTTTTGCTGTGATAAGAGATTTTTCATCATTGCCGGCAAGGATATAGCTAAAGGCCAACGCTGTGATTGTTTTGTCTAGATCAATTTGTTTTAAATGTTTAGAAAAAGTGGAATTATCTAAAAGGGCTTGCGCCTCGGTGATATTGCCTTTGCCTATGAGTGTTGCAAATGTGCGTATTTGCTTTGCCATTTGTTTTTTTTGGTCCCCTTCTAAATATGAAAGAGAAATGCCATTTAATAAATCTACAGGTTCTTGGCGGGCAGGGCCTTCACAGGCTTGGGTATTGGATCCGAACAATCCTTTTGGTTTTTTCAGATTTGTCACCTTTTTCTGGATGCCTAGGGCGTACATATCCACGGCCACGGGTAAATCTGAATATTTTTCCATCCAGTTGGCAATTTCTTTTTTACTGGTTTTGTATTTTGATGAAAAGTACCGATCAAATAGCACATATCCCATCAATAGCCGATTAGCCAATTTTTTTTCAGTGGTTGTGGCGGTTGAAATTTGATTTTTTTTCTGAGCGTTAAAGATTTCTTGGTAATTTTTGACATCTCCAGATTTTAAAATCTTAGGAGAGCCTGCCAGTGCTTGAACGCTAAGCAGACTCAAAAAAACAAAGACAAACAACCGCAGCATCATATCAACCAAAACAATTTGTTATTCATTGAGCGGCAAGAAGGATACTTTTTTCTTGCAATTCGCTTCACTCATGTCTTCTACAACACATTGTGTAATATTCATTTTTGGCATATCCATAATTAAATTGCAGGCATCCCCCACCAAGCCAAAAGATTCGGATTGTTCAACATTCTTGACCAAATTTCTAATTTTATATGTTGAAGTATAGCCCCCATAAGTCAGAGTCACATCCAATGCTTTGACGGGGCGTTTGAGAGTGCTGGCAAATTTTAAGTCACCAAAACAATAAGCCATATTTTGATTGGGTGGTGTTGTGGACTCTGCGGATGCCAAGTAAATGATAATTTTTTGAGCATTTTCATCCTCTTCATCTTCCTCTGTTTCTGGAGTTGATGCGACAGGTGAAGTAATATCAGGGCGTTCCTCTTGTTTCTTTGGGGCAAATAAATCTTGTTCTGAGACCATATTTCCTTCTTCCATATCTACCATTATCCCTTCACCTTCGTCTTCAAAGTCATCATCCTCAATTATTTCAGCTCCAGTAAGGGTCGGTATATAATCATCATCTTGTTGATTTGCAGAAGAGAGTTGTGTGGTTAGCGTGTCGTTCGTTTTGCGTTCGGTGGCATTAAAGCCGTCAAGCTCAGAAAAAACTTCTTGTGCAAAAACTGCACTAGAAACCAATAATGTCATGACAAATAAAATTTTTTTCATTTTTTACATCCTTTCTTTGACATTTGAATTTGAATTGTTTACACTATATCTCAAACAAGAATTACTGTAAAGGAAGATTTTAAAAATGGCAACATTTTTTTTCTGTGGTATTGGTGGCATTGGAATGAGCTCTATTGCTCTTTATCTAAAAAAGAAGGGGCATACAGTTTTGGGTTCTGATCGTTCTTTTGATCAGAACAAAGCGCCAGAGATGCAACAACGTTTGCAAAAATCTGGTATTGTGTTATTTCCACAAGATGGGAGCAGTATTTCACCATATATTGATACATTTGTGATTTCTTCTGCAGTGGAGGAGCGTATTCCCGATGTGAAACGAGCCAAAGAATTAGGGCTGACCATCAAATCGCGTGCGGAAGTTTTAGCAGAGATTTTATCGGAGCATTTTGGTGTGGCGGTGGCTGGAACCAGTGGAAAAACGACGGTGACAGCAATGGTGGGACATATTCTCTATACTTTAAAAAAACACCCTTTGATGATCAATGGGGGCATTTCGTGCAATGTTTATAACAATGACGCGCCGTCCAATCTTTTAATGGATGGGGATGAGGTGTGTGTGATTGAGGCTGATGAATCCGATGGATCTATTGAACGCTATATTCCTGATTTGGCTGTTGTGACGAATATTACCTTGGATCATAAGAATTTAGACGAAACGAAACCTTTGTTTAAGGATTTTTTGATGCGTGCCCGCAAAGGTATTGTTCTGAATTGGGATGATTCCGAATCGCGCACATTAGATTTGGATCGTCCGAACATTATCACCTTTTCAGCCAAGGGAAATTCAGAGGCCACTTTGTATGCCAGTGATATACAAGAATCCCTACAAGGAATGCACTTCAAAATCAATGGTCAAGCTACATTTTTGCCCATGATAGGGCATCATAATATTGAAAATGCGTTGGCGGCAGTAGGGCTGTGTATGCACATGAATATCTCTATTCAAGAAAGCATGAAAGCGCTGCAATCCTTTTTGGGAACTAAACGGCGGATGACTTTGGTTGGTGAAGTAAATGATATTTTTGTGTTTGATGATTATGCTCATAATCCAGCAAAAATTCAAGCGGCTCTTAACGCCCTTAAGCCATTGACAAAACGGATTTTTGCCATTTATCAACCACATGGTTTTGGCCCTTTGCGCCTGATGAAAGAAACATTGATTCAAATGTTAAAACAGCAGTTGGATAGTCAAACAGAATGGATCATGTTGCCTGTTTTTTATGCTGGGGGAACGGTTTGTAAAGATATTTCTTCCGATGATATTGTGGTGCCTTTACAGCAACATTCAAAGCGGGCTGTTGTTTTGAAAAAACGGCAAGAAGTGATTGATTATGTGCAAAAACGCGCATGCCCTGGGGACAGTATTTTGGTGATGGGCGCGCGTGATAACAGTTTAAGTGATTTTGCAAACGATATTTTTATTGCATTAGGGGGAAAACATGAGTAAAAAGATTGAAATTATAGCGCCCAGTTTTTATGCCAACTTGACGACTAAGCATAAAAAAAATGTTGAAAATGTTTTGAAAAAGTATGGCTATCAAACCAGCTGGGGCAAGAATGCTTTTAAAAAGACGGTCCAGCTGAGCGGTAAACAATTTATGGCAAAAGATAGCGAACGTTTGGCGGATTTAATGAAAGCCTTTAAGGCTAATCCCGAGGTCGTTATGGCTGTGCGTGGCGGTGGCGGTGTTGCGCGATTGTTGCCCCTGATAGATTGGAATGTGCTTAAAAAATCCACGAGTTTGTTGGTGGGGTTCAGTGATACGACTGTTTTACAAAATGCTTATTATGCTAAGACAGGAAAGCCTAGTATTACAGGGATGTTGGCCGGATATTTGAAAGAAAAACCGCAAAGCACGGTTGTGAGCAGTTTTTTTAATATCTTAAATAAAGGAGCAATGGATTTTAAGGGGGTGCCTTGTTATGCCAAGGGCAAAGCATCAGGCATCTTACTTGGTGGTAATTTAGCCAGTTTTACGAGTTTGTTGGGAACGCCCTATATGCCCTCTTGTAAAGGAAAAATCTTGTTGTTGGAAGAGGTGGAGGAGCCGCCATACAAATTGGACTCTATGTTGACGCATTTGAAAAATGCTGGTGTGTTTGATCAGGTGGCAGGTGTCCTGTTGGGTGATTTTTACCAATGTCGCAACACCTATGATACCTCAGATGACAATGCCTATAAAATTTTACAAAACTTTTTTAAGGATTTTAAAATTCCAGTTATCTACGGCTTGCCTTATGGGCATACGCCACAGCATTTTTGCCTGCCATTTGGCACAAAAGCCTCACTAGATACAAAAAAAGGTTTTGTCCATATTGACGGCATCAAAAAAAGATGCTAGATTGATTTCATTGTTTAACATAACGAAAGGAAAAAAATATGCATTTTATTGGTGGTTTATTAAAATTTATCTTTAAAACAGTATTGTGGTTGATTATTATCGCCTTGATTTTGGTGGTGGTTTTGTACCTAAGCGCTGGCAAATTGATTCAACATTTTGGACCAACTGTGATCAGCCATGTGACACAAACAGAGGCCTCTTTGGGTGAGGTGGATATTTCCTTGCTGAGTGGACGTGTGACAGTCAACAATTTGGCTGTTGGCAATCCTGTGGGATATCAAAACAAAAACGCTTTTGAATTGGGGCAATTTGATGTTCAGTTTGATCCCAAGAGCGTGCTGACAGACCGCATTATGGTTAAAAGTGTTTTGTTGAACGGTTTAAATGTTTCTTCCGAAGCAAAAGCATCTGGTGAAACAAATATTTCCAAATTGTTGGATAATGTGAATAAATCTTTGGGTTCGGATAAGCAACCAGCCAAAGCGGCTCTGGCGCCAAAAGCTCAACCAGCACAAGCAGAAGTAAAATCCCAAAAGAGTGTTATCATCAAAGATTTGCGCGTGGAAAATTCTGCGGTCAATGTGGCTTTGTCTGGTATTCCGGGGGTAGCTAAATCAGCTTTGGGTGCGAAAGTACCTCTGCCCAACATTCATCTGAAAGATATTGGCGAAAAGAAGCCTCAAACATTGCGTGAAACGGTAATGCAGGTTTTGAACACCATCAACAAAGAAGTGGTGCAAGCCTCCGCCAAAGCAGCTAAAGAGGCTGCTCAAAATGCCCTGAAGAGTGGCAAGGGTGTTGTGGACAGTATCATAAACTCGTTCAAGAAGTTTTAGTTTTCTTGAATTAAAAAAGTCCTCCCGTTTTGGGAGGATTTTTTTTTATTGGATTTTGACTTCAAAGGATAGAGGTTATTTTCCCTTGATTTTTATATTTGTTTTGATTAAACTATGTTTAGAATTCACAGGAAAGGAGACATAAAATGAAAAAATATCTTGCATTGTTTGGTTTCGTGTTTTCATGTACAGCCCTGGCTGCTGATGTAGAAGTGTTGGGTAGTTTTGACGATTGGTCTGCTTATCATTTTAATGATGGGTCGGACGAGGTGTGCTATATGGCTACGCAACCTACAAAGTCACAGGGTAAGTATTCACGCCGTGATGATGTGTTTTTGATTGTGACGCATCGTCCAAAGGACAAGGCCTTTGACGTGGTGAATGTGGTGGCGGGTTATACTTATAAATCTACCAGCAAGCCTCAGCTGACGATTGACAAAAATAAGGCCATTGAGCTGAAACGCCATGAAGATACCGCTTGGGCAAAGGATGCTGCAACGGACGAAAAATTGGTGGCAGAGATGAAAAAAGGTTCTCAGGCGGTGTTGCTTGGAACTTCCGCACGTGGCACAAAAACAACCGATACTTTTTCTTTAAAAGGTTTTTCAAAGGCGTATGAAGCCATCAACAAAGCATGTGGGCGTGAATGAAAAAAGAACTGGTTGGTTTATCATTTGAGGCATTAAAAGCGGAGTTGGAGCGGATTGGGCAAAAGCCTTTTCGCGCCAAACAATTATGGCAATGGATTTACAATAAAGGCGAAACTGATTTTGATAAAATGTCAAGTTTATCAAAGGATTTTCGTGAGGAGTTAAAGCAAAACTATACCGTATCTCATCCCAAAATTGTGGTGGAGCAAATCTCCAAAGATGGCACGCGTAAATGGTTGATGCGTTTTTCGGATGGTGCGGAAATTGAATCCGTTTTTATCCCCGAGGAAGATTGCGGTGCCGTCTGTGTGTCCACGCAAGTTGGCTGTGCGCAAGGGTGTAAATTTTGTAATACTGGCACACAAAAATTGATGCGGAATTTAACGACAGCGGAAATTGTGGGGCAGGTGATGGCTGCACGGGATGCTTTACATGAGTGGCCCACGAAAACAGATGAAAACCGGTTGCTTTCCAATGTTGTGTTTATGGGAATGGGCGAGCCGCTGTATAATTTTGACAATGTGAAAACTGCCATTGCGATTTTAAACGATGGGGATGGCATGGCTATTTCTAAGCGCAAGATTACAGTCTCTACGGCGGGCAGAGCGGATAAGATTCCTGAACTGGCGGATTTGGGGGTGAAGTTGGCAATCAGCCTGCATGCACCGAATGATGAGCTGCGCAATCAGCTGATGCCTATCAACCGCAAATTTCCGTTGAAAGAGTTGATGATGGCGTGCAAAGAATATCAAAAACGTTGTGAGCGCCGGCATTTTATCACAATGGCCTATGTGCTGTTAAAAGATGTGAATGACAGCTTGGAGTATGCGCGGGAGCTGACGGAATTGGTCAAAGGTTTAGAGGTGAAATTCAACCTCATTCCTTTCCATCCGTGGAAAGATTGTCCGTTTGAGCCCAGCAGCAATAATCAAATTCATCGTTTTGCTAAGTTTTTAGAGGATAAATGGTTTGCGGCTCCGATTCGTCGAACGCGTGGGGAAGACATTATGGCTGCTTGTGGCCAGCTGAAAACAGAACATAGTAAAAAAAGTTGACAAGGTTCTTTTTGTGTGTTATAAGGAGGGTATGAAAGGAATCAAAGTCAAGATGACGCAAGGTCAAAACTCTTTAATCAAAACTTCTGTTTATCAAAATAAGTATTTGATAAATAAGGATAATTTTGTGAGGGGGGGGGGCTTGCTG
>JAZLCF010000029.1:0-4117 GCA_045614105.1 Alphaproteobacteria bacterium
CAAATCGTCGTATTCGGCACTACCTTGCCAGACTTGTTCGAAGAACTTATTGCTTCTCCAAATCTATCTATATGTTAGATGACTCCATCCTCCTCTTCAGATACAAAAATCTCATAAACTCTATCCCTTTTTAGCAATACCTAATTTTTAAACCGCTTGAATTTTTTTGTTTCTAGCTTTTAACACCTTCAAATCGGAACGAAGTTCAATAATGAGGACAATCAGCCAAAACAGAAATATCATCGTCACAATATCATCGCACATACGATCTCCGATAATGCCGACAAGAGCAAAAATATAACCTTGTTCTGTTGTCACAAACAACATAGCCGTTTCCCACGCAAACATAGAAAATCGTTTATCTATAACAGGAATTAAGTCATTGTTTTCATCATAAAGAAGGCGACGCACGCATTTGGCTTTATATGAAAAGTATTTTATGACAAAAACGAGAACACAAATAAATATTTGCAGAAGCACATTGTACCATATCCATTTTTTCTCACAAATATTATTAGGAACCCCAGAAAAATCATAATCGTATTGGATCATATCAGGAATAGAGCTCCAATGCAGAATATACATGGCAATTTCTATAATCAGAACCGTAAAAGTTAAAACGATGGACAAGATAGTTCTGAACTTAATTCCCTGCTCTATATTACCGGATATAATTTTTTTAATAAATCGCATAAAGGATAACATATTTTTTCCTTTTCGTTACTTTTTCATATCATACAACATTACTCTTTTTAGTGCAAGAAAAAATGCAATTTTTACAGGGTGATATTTTTAGATAGCTAAAAATAAGGAGTAAAAAAATACAAAAGAACACAAAAGCTAGGGACTCTTCTTCATAAATGGTCGGAGCGGCGGGATTTGAACCCACGACCACTTGCCCCCCAGACAAGTGCGCTACCAGGCTGCGCTACGCTCCGATTAGGATATTTATACACCTTTTTTCAAAAAAAAGCAAGTTCTTTTTACCCTTTCATTTTATGTAAAATCTCAACTGCATCATAATCCGACATTAGACTTTTTGTTTTTTGAGCCAATTCAGCATAACGACACAGAGCCTGTTTTTTATTCAGCTTTTGTGATTTTTGCATGACCACATCTTGAATATGTACAAAGCGTTCCATCGCCTCGTCTGTTAAAGGCCGAGCAGCTTTAATAACTTCTTTCAACTCATCTTCAATACCGAAACAATAACACACAGCATCACAGCCCGAGGCCAAAGTGGTTTTTGTGCGCTCCGTCAAACTGCCCCCCAAGGCCTTCATATCTATTGCATCAGAAATCAAAAATCCCTTAAAACCGATACGCCCACGAATAATTTCTTGAATTGCTTTTTTGCTTTGCGTCACAGGCTTATCATCCACCGCTGAAATCACAATGTGAGCCGTCATTCCCGCAAGAGCCTCCTGTCCCACAGCATAAAATGGATAAAAATCTTTTTCTAATTCTTTCAAACTTTGAGATAAAACAGGCAAATTGAGATGAGGATCCACCACGGCACGCCCATGCCCTGGCAAATGCTTCACACAGGGGCAAATACCATTAGCTTGATAAACATCCACCAAAATTTTGCCACGCTTAGCCACCAATTTTTCATCCGCGGAAAAAATACGATTTCCTAAAGCATTTGTTGTGTCGGGATATAGCACATCCATTACAGGGGCATAATTCCAATTGACACCCAATTCACGCAAATCCGAGGTAATCAGTTGTCCATGCAAACGCGTCAATTCCTCCCCTTCTTTGCCCTTTAAAGATCCTAATGAATATTGAGAAACATAGGTAGGCCATTTGGGCGGAGAAAAACGACACACGCGACCGCCCTCTTGATCCGCAGCAATCAGCACATCATCTCTGCCAATCACTTCTTTAATGGACTGAACCAGAGATTTCACTTGCTTTTTGCTTTGGACATTCCTTTTAAACAAAGTAATTCCCATTGGATTGGCCTTTTCCAACAAACGCTTTTCAGCATTTGTCAATTCAAGTCCAGAGACAGAAAGCATTGCCGCCAAAATAGGTTTCATTCAAAACTCCTTTCATCCCAAAAATATCAAAATGAACCCACTCTGTCAATAAAAAAATCTCCACTGAAACAAACCGTTCCAATGGAGACACAAAAAGTGACTGTGACTTATTTCACAGCATCTTTCAAGGCTTTACCAGCTTTGATTTTCACCACTTTACGAGCAGCAATCTTAATTGTCTTGCCTGTCGCAGGGTTACGACCATTGCGTGCAGCACGTTTGCCAACGCTGTAAGAGACAACACCTGTCAACACGACGGATTCGCCTTTTTTCAAAGCTTTTTTCAAGACTGCAGCTTCACCAGCCAAAACGGCGGCGACAGCAGCTTTGGATACTTTCGCCTCTTTGGCTACGGCATCAATATATTCTGTTTTATTCATTTTTTTCTCCTTATATCTTGTTTAATCAACAGCCACTTTTGTGTCTGTAATGCCATTCTATGCAGATAAAAAAAGCCTTGACAACAAAAAAAATGCATTTTTTTCAAAAAAACGCATATTTTTGTATTTTTTTATCAAAAAAGGCCATTTTTACCCACAAAATAGACAATTTTAACCTTCTAAAAGGCTAAAAATAGGCTGTTGCACAAAACGAATCGATAAAAAAGCACCGATTCGTTTCCATAAACTTGAACACTATGCCACACAATATATATAATATATACACACGCAAAAGGATGAGCCAAATGATTGTGAATGATAAAATGCAACAAGGATATCAATACCAATACAGTGTTCCAATGGGACAAAATTTTCATCCAGATTTTCATCCACAATTGACACCGAAAGAAATGCTGCATCTGGGTGTTTTTGAAGGACATTACTTAAACGATTGTCAGGCTGAATTTCCCGAGGATTGGTTCACAGGAGCAAAACTTTCTCCCCAAAGGCCTGATATACAAAAAAATTACTTTCAAATCAAATCCCGTTTTTCGTTGCAGGAGTGGCGCCAGCATGGTTGGATTCGCGAGCCAGACCCTCGTGGCTGGTTTCAATGGTATTGTCGATACTATATGGGACGCCGAATCCCAGAACTGGACGAGTGGCAGATTAAACGTTGGCAGGCATTTAGGCGTCACCTGATCCAAGTTCAAAAGAATTGCCCTCCCATGGATCTAACTTGCCGTAGACGTCAGCGCCAAGCCCTTCTTCAATGGGCTTATAATCCCTTTATTTGAGTTTTAAAACTTTTCAATATCTTCTTGCAAGATGGACATATTCCAATCATAAGAAATTTCGCCATCATCCGAGTTTTTATAAACAACACCAATAAATTCTTTGCCTACATAAACCTCGGCAGGCGCATCCTTGCCCGTTCCAGGATGTAAAGCAATTTCAGGATTCCAAAATAATTGTTGCAAATACGTTTGAATTTTTTCCATTTCTTGAGCCGTCAGTTGCATTTTTGCTCCTTTCTTTTTGTTTTATTTTATGATATTATACACCTATGATAGCGAAAAAACAAGTTTTTTCAGAAAAAATCTCTATTGCCCCCATGCTGGATTGGACAGATCGGCATTTTCGTTATTTTATGAGACTGATAACGAAGCATGCCACACTTTACACCGAAATGGTGGCGACCCCAGCTCTGATTTTAGGCAAAAAGGATCAACTGTTGCAATATAACCCTGAGGAACATCCCGTCATTTTACAGGTGGGTGGATCCGCCCCCAAACAAATGGCGCTTTGTGCCAAAATGGCCGCGGATTATGGCTATGACGGCATCAATATCAATGCTGGTTGTCCCAGCTCTCGCGTTCAATCAGGGCGCTTTGGTGCCGTTTTAATGAAAACACCAGAATTGGTCGCCGACTGCGTGGCAGAAATGAAAGCTGCCTCAAATCTACCCGTTTCAGTCAAAACACGCATTGCATTGGAAAGCACACAAGATGGATTTCAATCGCTTTTACATTTCGCTGATTTGGTCAAACAGGCCGGCTGCGCCCATTTAATTGTTCACGCGCGCAAAGCTAAGCTCAACTGGTCACCCGAGGATAATCGCAAACGATTGCCTTTGGATTACGACACAGTTTATAAACTCAAAAAATCCTTTCCGGACATGCCCATTTCTAT
>JAZLCF010000030.1:0-5471 GCA_045614105.1 Alphaproteobacteria bacterium
CCACATTGTTGAGATTGGCTTTATTGCCGGTGGCAACAAAGTCCTATATCTCTATGGCCAAAATGAAAAAAATTCAACCGCAAATGAAGATGATTCAAGAACGCTACAAGGATGATCGTTTGCGTCTACAACAAGAGATGATGGCTTTATACAAGCGGGAAAAGGTGAATCCAGCGGGTGGCTGTTTGCCTATGTTGATTCAGATCCCAGTATTTTTTGCGTTATACAAGGTGTTATCTGTATCGTTGCAAATGCGTCAGGCTCCCTTCTTTGGATGGATTAAAGATCTATCTGCCCCAGATCCGAGCTCTGTTTTTACGTTGTTCGGTCTTGTTCCATGGCCGATTCCTAGCTTTTTGAATTTAGGTGTAATGCCTATTTTAATGGGATTAACTATGTACATTCAACAACGTTTGACACCACAGCCAGCTGGAACAGACAAAACTCAGGCCAATATGTTTAAATATATGCCGATTATTTTCACATTTATGATGGGTCAATTTGCGGTGGGTTTGATTATCTATTGGACATGGAGCAATATCCTTTCCATTGCACAACAAAAATATATTATAAAAAAGGTGGGATAAATGGCGTTTGAGGAACGGGGAAAGCAATTGTTTGCTGATGGTGTTCAATTTGAACGCGGGGCTCGTTCCGAAAGTGATTTGCCGAAATTGCGTTTGCCGGAGATTGCTTTTGCAGGTCGTTCTAATGTCGGAAAATCGTCCTTGATAAATGCGTTGACGGGACAAGTTATTGCTCGTGCCAGTAGTACCCCAGGGCGGACGCAAGAACTGAATTTTTTCAAAATTGGTACACGTTTTTTCTTGGTTGATTTGCCAGGGTACGGATTTGCCAGTGCTCCTAGAGCTGCGGTTCAGGCATGGACACAGCTGATCCATGCTTATTTGCGTGGGCGTCAGCAATTAAAACGCGTTTTTTTGCTTATTGATGCACGGCATGGTCTGAAAAAAGTGGATAAAGATATTATGCTGATGTTGGATCGTGCGGCGGTCACATATCAAATTATTTTAACAAAAGCCGATAAGGTAAAAGATGCGGAGTTGAATAAAGTGTTGTCCGACACGATGGAGGAGGGGAAGAAACATGTGGCCTGTTATCCGGAAATGTTGGCAACAAGCAGCGAAAACGGTCTAAACATTGCCGCCCTTCGCGGTGAGATTTATAAGGTTATAGAGGAATTATAAATGTATCAAAATGGGGACACAATTTATGCACTTGCAAGTGGCATGGGAACTGCCGGAGTGGCGGTCATTCGTGTGTCTGGCCCTCAGGCAAGAGAGACATTAAAACGTCTGACATCCATTAAAAAGATAGAGGCTGGTAAGGTTTATTATTCAGCCTTAAAAGATGGAAAAAAAGTTTTGGATAAAGCCCTTGTGCTATATTTCAAAGCCCCGTACAGCTTTACAGGTGAAGATGTTGTAGAATATCAGGTTCATGGTGGACGAGGGGTTATTTTCTCGGTCATGCAAGCGCTGTCAAAAATGGATGGTTTGCGACCAGCGGAGCGGGGGGAGTTTTCTCGTCGTGCCGTCATCAATGGTAAAATGGATTTGACTGAAGCTGAGGGTTTGTTGGATTTAATCCATGCGGAAACAGAGGAACAACGTAAACAAGCTTTGGCACAAATGGATGGGAATTTAAGTGATCTTTATGAAGGCTGGCGCAAGAAATTGGTACATCATTTGGCCTATGCTGAGGCTTTTATAGACTTTCCAGAGGAAGAAATTCCGCCTGAAAAAGAACGCGAAATTGATGGCGATATTCAAAAACTCATTAAAGAAATTGATAAGCATTTAAATGATGATCGTCGCGGAGAACGGTTGCGTGATGGTTATCAAGTAGCGATTGTGGGCGCCCCTAATGTGGGAAAATCTAGCCTTATCAACGCCTTGACAAAACGCGAAGTGGCGATTGTATCGCAAACAGCAGGAACAACGCGTGATATTGTGGAGGCACACTTGGATGTGGCTGGATTCCCCGTGATTTTGGCGGATACTGCCGGTTTACGTGACAGCAAGGAAGAGATTGAAGCAGAGGGAATTAGACGTGCAGTAAAGAAGGCAGAACAGGCTGATTTAATTTTATTTGTTCAAGATTCTAGGAAGTATCCAAAATCGGCAAAATTGCCTGGGGCTTTATCCAAGAAAAAAGTGATAATAATTTGGAATAAAACGGATTTATGTAAAATAAAAGAAAATAAAACAGATTTTTTTATTTCGGCAAAAACGGGTAAGGGGGTAGCCAAACTTTGGGATGAAATCAAATCCATTTTAACGGATTCTTTTGCTGGCGGGGCGGCGATTACACGGGAGCGTTATCGTGTGGCACTCAAACAATGTGTTGAGCATTTGCGGGCTGCGTTGCGTGTTCAGGAATTAGAATTAAAAACAGAAGATTTGCGTCTGGCCGCTCGAGCATTGGGGCGTATAACCGGTCGCATAGAGGTGGATGAATTGTTGGATGTTATTTTTAAAGATTTTTGTATAGGAAAATAGGAGGAAATATGAAAAAAATAATTTTAATAGTTTTGTTATCTTGTGGACTTTTAGGTTGTTTAAAATATGGTGTTGATCAGACTGATGAAGTATTGATACATGATTTACATTTGAAGCAAAATTTTTATAACGAGCAGGCTGAAAAACGATGTACAGGAGAAAATGGAGAAAAATTGTGCGATCCGCATCCATGGAAAGTATATCCCAAAGATGGTAATTGGCAGAAAACCTATGATTGCCATACAAAAAAAGTCGTGTTTTCGACAAAAGAAAATTGTGACAAGTGTTCCAATCGTGACTTTAAAGAAGGTCAATGTCTTTTGAAATCAGAGAACTATGTCAAAACTTCAGATGGTTATGAACCTTGTAGTTATGGAGGGCTATTATTTATTCCAAAAGAAGAATGTGATAAATGCTCTAATCGTTATATGTATGATAGTGAAAGATGTGTGGTGCGTTGTGAGGGTGGTTTTTATGGTTGGAGAGGTCACTGCTATAGTTGCGATGATGACAGCACTAATATTTGGACATATGACAATTTGTGTGCTAAATGTCCAAATCGCAAAATAGATGAAACTCGTGGACATCGTAAATCTGTGAATGATATTGATATTGTGGGGTACTGTATTTTAAAGGAGAAGAGAGAATGAAGATATTATTATTAATTTTGATGTTGGCTTATAGCTGTGTGGCGATTGCGGAGGTTACAATTCACTATGATTCTTTCACACAATGCCCTGGTGTTCATTTTCGAGCTGATGAAATTAGACATTTAAAGCCAAATAATGTTCCTTGTGTTTATGCGGTCAAGAAATATTATACCTATACTCATGCCCCAGAATGGGATGATAAAAAGTGTTTTTCATGTGATGATGTCGAGGACTTTTTAATTCTGCCCGTAATGAAGGGTGATGGTACATTTTTAGATGAAGAAATTTGTCCTAATCGGGAATTATTGCCATACGAAAAATGTAGCCTATTAAGGGTAAGTCAATTGAAGGTGCCCGAATGAAAAAACAATATGATGTAGTTGTTGTAGGTGGGGGACATGCAGGCTGTGAGGCTTGCACGGCGGCGGCGCGTATGGGCGCCAAGACATTGCTTGTGACACATCATATCAAAACGATTGGCGATATGTCTTGCAATCCCGCGATTGGAGGCTTGGGCAAAGGCACTTTGGTGCGTGAAATTGATGCCTTGGATGGTGTGATGGGCCGCGTGATAGACAAAGCAGGAATTCAGTTTCGTATGTTGAATGCCAGTAAAGGTCCTGCGGTTCAAGGCCCCAGAGCACAGGCCGATAAAACAGAATATATGCGTGTGATGCAGGACGAATTAAAGCATTATCCGAATTTGGATTTATTGGAGGGCAGTGCGGAAGATCTTATCGTTGAAAAAGGTAAAGTGTTGGGCGTTGTGGTGGATGGCAAAGAAATTCGTGCCAAAGCAACAGTGCTGACAACTGGAACATTCTTAAATGGTGTGATGCATGTGGGCAAGGAAAAGACTAAAGGTGGGCGCTTTGGGGAGCCCGCCTGCTATGGCATTGCGCCCGCTTTGAAAAAATTAGGGCTGACGCTTGGTCGGTTGAAAACAGGAACGCCTGCGCGGTTGGATAGAGACACGATCGATTGGTCAAAATGTGAGCGTCAAGATGGAGATAATCCACCAAAGCCATTTTCGTTTATGACAAATGATTTACCGCAAGAACAGGTTCCCTGTTGGATTACACATACAACCCCTGAAACGCACAAAATTATCTTGGACAATTTGGATCGTGCGCCTTTGTTTGATGGACAGATTACTTCAACAGGACCGCGTTATTGCCCCAGTATTGAAACGAAATTGGTGCGTTTTAAAGGGCGTGATAGCCATCATATTTTCTTGGAGCCTGAAACACGTGGTGGTAAAAGTATTTATCCTAATGGGATTTCTTCCAGTGTGCCAAAAGATGTGCAAGATGCCTTTATTCATTCTATTCCAGGACTGGAAAAAGTAAAAATTTTGCGTTATGCCTATGCGATTGAATATGATTATGTGGATCCACGGGAAGTAAAATTGACGTTGGAAACCAAGAAAGTTCCCAATTTATTTTTGGCAGGTCAAATCAATGGGACGACTGGATATGAAGAAGCTGCGGGGCAGGGGTTATTGGCTGGAGTAAATGCGGCCTTAAAAGCGCTTGAACGGAAAGAAGAATTTACAATGGATCGTGCGGACAGCTATTTAGGCGTGATGATTGATGATATCACAACGCTGGGCGTAGATGAGCCGTATCGTCTTTTTACGTCGCGCGCGGAATATCGTTTAACAATGCGCGCAGATAATGCTGATTTACGTTTGACACCAGCTGGCATTAAAATCGGTTGTGTGGGCGCGGAACGTGCGAAGGCCTTTAAGGTCAAACAAAAGAAATTAAACGACGCACGCCGTTTGGCTTTATCTTTATCCAAAACACCAAAGGAATTGAAGGAGCTAGGCTTTACCGTCAATGTAGATGGGCGTAAACGTACGCCGTTTGATTTGTTGTCATATCCTAATGTTGGTTGGGCAGAGGTTGTGGAGATATTTCCAGAACTGGGCAAAATTAAGGGCGAAATTGCCGAACAGTTAGAGATAGAAGGACGTTATCAAGGGTATTTGACACGTCAAGCGCAAGATATTGCTGATTTCAAAAAGGACGAAGCATTAAAAATTCCTGAGGCGTTGGATTATCACAAAGTGGGTGGATTATCCAATGAAATTGTGGAAAGATTAGAACGCGAACGTCCAGTCACCATCGGAGCTATGAGCCGTATGCGTGGCATTACACCTGCGTCCGTTACGGCAGTTATTGGATATATGAAAAAAAAGTAAAAAAATTCTTGACGGCTTTCTTTTTGTATGATATAAGGTTCGTATGAAAGGAATGAAAATCAAGATGAGTCAAGACCAGATCACCTCAATCAA
>JAZLCF010000031.1:0-2873 GCA_045614105.1 Alphaproteobacteria bacterium
TAAGACCGCTTGGCCTCCGACTTGGTAGCTGTCTGTGTCCAACCATGCACATTAAAATTGATGTTTCCACCCCCAATAGGTAACTCCGTTCCGACTCCTGGATCTAACATAAGGGGCACAGATTGTGTCATACGCCCGTAAATATAACGCAAAATCGCACTAGCCCCAATGGACCAATGCTCATTGATTTTATAAGCCGCAGACAGGTTAAAATCCACAATATCCAGTTTGGACAGAATCGCTGTATCCGAACCAAACCAGCCGCTATCATACTGTGTCTTCAAACCAAATGGCGCATAAATACCAAGTCCAACCTTGAAGCGATCATTGACATTGTATTGTGCAAAACCAGCCGGCACCGGTTGCCAAAAGTTCATTTTCTTATGACCGTTGCCTCCGATTTCATCCACATCAGCCCTGAGGTTGATAAAGTTAAACACTTGTTGCACGCCAGACCTTTCCATCAAAGTCATACCCGCTGGGTTAAAGGCAATCGCGGAATAATCATCACCCACAATACCTTGGCCCGCATAGGAGCGTCCCAATCCTGTCACAGAATAATCATTTAATTGATAGCTGCCTGCATTCGCGGAACAAACACCCAATGTTGCCCCGACAAATAAAGCCAATTTTGTTATATTTTTAACCATACACATCCTTTTGTTTTTAAGTTTACAAAAGGCATTATAAACGGGTATTCATAAAATTGCAACAATTTTGTCAAAAAAATGTCATAAACTATTCTTTGACTTCTTCAAATTCCACATCAATCACTTTATCTTGCGGGCGTGTATGCAGGGTATGATGAGGCTTAGACGTGGCCTTTGGCATTAAATTTTGAAACAGTTTTTTGCCAAAAGAGATGACCATCAGCACCAAAACCAGTGGCAACACCACATAAATACTGACCCAAAACAAGCTGACAAGAATCAAACTTAAAACCATCACACCCATCATCCAAGATAAAATATTCATTGAATCTCCTTTTTCAACTCATATAACAACGCAAGCGCCTCACGCGGAGAAAGCGAATCCACATCCAATTCTTTTAACTTTTTCTCCACCTGAGATTCCGCCACACTATGATATGTAGATTCTTTGGCCGCCGAAAACAAGGGGAGCTCATCAAAAAGCGGCTGTTGCGTTTTCTTTTTCTCCTCTAATTCCGACAAAATCACATTCGCCCGATCCACTACAACGGCTGGTAAGCCTGCTAATTTGGCCACATGGATACCATACGAACGCGCAACGGCCCCTTCAGTCACTTCATGCAAAAACACAACATCGCCTTGCCATTCTTTGATTTTCATGGTATGAAGCGACAAATTCTTTAAGCGTCCCGCAAGACCCGTCAATTCATGATAGTGTGTGGCAAACAACGCCCGCGCTTTGACTTTATCGTGCAAATATTCCACCACAGCCCACGCCAATGACAGGCCGTCATAGGTGGCTGTTCCGCGCCCCACTTCATCCAAAATCACCAAGGAATGGGGTGTCGCATTATTCAAAATCGTGGCTACCTCCACCATTTCCACCATGAATGTGGAGCGCCCACGCGCCAAATCATCGCTAGCCCCTACGCGCGAAAATACTTTATCCACAATGCCAATCTCCGCCGACTCGGCCGGCACATAACATCCCATCTGCGCCAAGATCACAATCAAGGCATTTTGCCTTAAATAGGTACTTTTACCGGCCATATTCGGCCCCGTCAAAAGCCACAAATTATCCGCCTCATTCATCACGCAATCATTGGGAATAAATGGTGTTTGCTCTTTTTTCAAAGCCGCCTCCACCACGGGATGGCGCCCGCCCACAATTTTGAGTTCCATGCTGTCATTTAAAACAGGGCGCGTCCAATTGTTCTCCAACGCCAATGTGGCCAATGCCGCCGCCACATCTATTTCGGCCAACGCCTCCGACGCCGTCAAAATAGGCTCGGCATGCGTTAAAATTTCTTGACGCAAATCCTCGTATAATTTCAGCTCTATCGCTAATTTGCGCTCTTCCGCCTTTAATAATTTATCCGCATTTTCAGCCAATTCAGCCGTTGTAAAACGCACGACATTGGCCATTGTTTGCCGATGAATAAACAACGGATTATTGAATAAACCATCTGCTTGCTTGGCCGGTACCTCCACATAATAGCCCACCAAATTGTTAAATGAAACCTTCAAATTTTGAACCCCTGTTTCACGCACATACTTGTATTGTAAATCCATCATAAACTTTTTGGAGTTGGCACGCAGATTTTCAAACTCATCCATCTCGGCACTGGCACCCGCCTTGATAAAACCGCCATCTCGGGCCATCAACGGGGCGTCTTCATCAATATAACGTTTAATTTTGTCGCACAATTCGCTGTGCAAGCCCAAACGCTTTGCCGTATCTTGCAACGAAAGCGGCATATCCGCCGTCAAACGATTGCGAATAGTTGGCACTTTGTTCAGGCTGTCCGCTATGGCCAGCATATCCCTTGGCCCGCCCCTATTGGCCGCCAGTCGACTGAATGACCGTTCCACATCCGCCACCGATTTAAAAATTTTACGAATTTCTTCTGTAATCAATGGATTATCCACAAAATAACCAATTTTATCCAACCGTGCATTGATTTCATCCGGAAAAACCAGCGGGCTACGCAAATAGGAAGCCAATAATCTGGCGCCTGCCCCTGTAATTGTTTGATCAATCACATCCAACAAACTTTTGGCACCCTTTTCATCCGACAAGGTGGAGGTCAGCTCTAAACTGCGCCGCGTTGCCCCATCTATCGTCATGCAATGCTGCTCAATAAAGGCTTTTGGCTCGCCCAACTCTGGCAAATTTTTCAGCTGCGTTTCTTTCAAGTAATTCAATAAAACGCCGGCCGCCAC
>JAZLCF010000032.1:0-6739 GCA_045614105.1 Alphaproteobacteria bacterium
CTATGTCAAAATCGTTGTTTTAGAAAAGATATTAAGCGTTGTGGCTGGCCTGGGCATACCAACGGCCACCAAAGCTTTGTTGAATATGTTCGGGGAGAAGATGGTTATTGTAAATGTGCCAATGGATATCACATGAACGCAAACAATACATGTGTGGCGGATTAAAAAAACTCCCCGATTCGTCGGGGAGATTTATTTTATAAAAAAAGACTTATTTTATAATCCCGCCACCGAGGACAAGGTTGTCCTCATAAAACACGGCGGATTGGCCTGGCGTCAATGACTTTTGCGAATCGGCAAACTCTATGTGCCAAAGGCCTTTTTCGCGCTCAAACACTTTAGCTGGCACCAATTGCCCCGCCGAACGATATTTCACAAGACAATCAAACTGTTTCTTGCCCTTGGCCAATACGCCCAACACAGGCTGAACAATGTCACAACTATCACGCCTTGTTTCGGTCTCTACGCCCACAATCACGCGATTATGCCGGGCATCCAAATCCACCACATACAATGGCTCAGGATAGGCAATTCCTAAACCTTTGCGCTGTCCGATTGTATAATGCCAAAAGCCCTTATGTTTGCCCAAAACCTTGCCATTTGTCAGGACAATTTGCCCCTCTTTATCGGCCACCTGCAATAAATCAGTATAATCGCCCGCATAAAAGTCCTGACTGTCCGCCTTATCCGCCACGGCCAACCCACGCTCTTTTGCCATCACCCGCACTTCAACTTTCGTATATTGCCCAAGGGGGAACAACGTGCGCGACAATTGCTCTTGCGTCAAACGATACAAAAAATAGCTTTGATCTTTTTTGGGATCTATGCCCCGTGCCAGTACAAAGCCTTTATCCGTTTTTTCAATACGCGCATAATGCCCCGTCGCAAAGGCATCAAAGTTCGTTTCCTTTAAAGCCTCATCTATCAACAGCCCAAACTTCATGCCGGCATTGCACATAATACACGGATTCGGCGTTGCGCCCGACAAATAGGTGTCGCGAAAATACTTCAAAACCGTTTTACGATAAGCGTCCGATAAATTCAGCACATGGTGTTCAATGCCTTGACTTTTGCACCAAGCCTGCACCTCTTTAATATCTTGCTTTTCCGTGGGGCCATAGCAAGCGTCCCCTGCCACCTTTAAATTGGGAATTTCTTGATTATAAAGTGCCATCGTCAGGCCAATCACCGTATGGCCTTGCTCTTTCAAAAGCAACGCTGTTAAAGTGGAATCCACACCACCAGACAAACCCACAGCAATTTTCATGAGTACACTCCTAAATAAAATAAATAAGCAAGGTAAAGCACCAAAAACAGTGCACCCATTTTACGCCCGATACACTTGCTATAAAAACCAGCCACCAATAATAACAAGGTGGCTATTGTCATCACTACGACGTCTGACTCAATAGTGGCCGGCACTGTGACAGGCAAAAACAACGCTGTTGCACCTAAAATGAATAGCGCATTATAAATGTTAGAACCAATGACATTGCCCAACGCCACCACGCTTTGGCGTTTAAAGGACGCCACGATAGAAGTCATCAACTCGGGCAAACTGGTGCCAATGGCAACGATGGTAAGACCAATTACTTTTTCGCTGACGCCCCAACTGGTGGCCAACGCCACGGAATTATCCACCAACAACTGAGCTCCATATAATGTCATCCCAATACCCAACACAGTTTTCAATAAAGCAAAGGGTAAGGATTTTTTGGACAGGCCAACGCTGGATTCTTCCATTTCGGGAATTTCTTTTTCGGTTGAATAGGAATAAAAAACGTAAAACGCTAATGTTAAACACATCAATAATCCCATAGCAAAAGCAATGCGTCCCCATAAGAGGGCAAAAATCAACACACCTGTGGACAACAACAAAAATAAGCTGTCCCGCTTAAAAGATTTTTTGGCCACTGGCACAGGGCGCAACAGGGCTGCAACGCCCAAAACCAAAAAGATGTTTGCGATATTTGAGCCAATTACGTTGCCAACAGCAATGCCCTCCACATGTTTATAGGCCGCAATCAAGCTGGTCAATAATTCGGGCGTAGAGGTGCCAAATCCAATCAAAACCAATCCGATCAACAAGGGAGAAACCTTTAATTTACGCGCCACCATCACGGCACCATCAATTAAAAAATTGCCACCCATTAAAAGTAAGGCAAATCCCACAACAATCAAAAAGTATATCATCCAGACTCCTTTTACTTAAATACAGAGCCCTATTATAGTCTTTTTTGGTTCAAATAGCAAGAAACGTTATGTGACACTTTTGTGACAAAAAAAATACAGTTTTATGACATTTTTAATTCAAGCGCTTGATTTAATTGCTATCCGTTTTGCCTGTTGTATAATGGCTTACAGAACGAAAGGAGTTCTATAACATGAAAAAAATTATTTTATTATCTACAATTTTAGTGTCATCCTCTACCGTGTGGGGAGCGGGTTATCAATTACAAGAATATTCTGTGACAGGATTAGGGCGTGCCATGGCTGGCGCCGGAATTATGGGCGATGATTATTCTGCATTAGCCTTTAACCCAGCAGGCATGAGCTTTAATGAAAGATCTGGTGCACAACTTGGTTTTATTGGCGTGGATTTGCGCAGCAAAGTTAAAGGAACACAAAAAACAAATTTTTCCCAAACAACACAAAGTGGCCAAGATTTTACACACATTTTCCGACTACTACCTCATGCTTTTGGACAATATCAAATAAACGAAAAAGCAACTGTCGGACTGGGGCTTTATACCCCCTTTGGCTTGGCAACGGATTATCGGAACAATTGGTTTGCTTCTGCGCAAGGTCAATACTCAGGCATTACTGTTGTCAATTTGACACCTGCTCTTTCATATAAAGCAACCGACATGATTACCGTTGGCCTTGGTGTCAATTTGCAATACGCTGTGGCACATTTAACAGGCGGCACGGTTGATGGCGGTTGGACAGACATGCATGATGCTGATGATTTGGGTATCGGCTATACAATCGGTTTAACCTTCCAACCATGGAAAACAACACGTTTTGGTGTGTCTTATCGCAGCAAAGTTGATCACAAACTGCAAGGAAAAAACAAGATGGCAGATGGCTTTGCACACATGGGTTTAACAGGCACACATGATGTCAATGCTCAAATTACAACCCCCGAGACAGTGATTTTTTCGGCAGCGCAAGACATTGGATCCAAATGGACATTGTCGGGAACGGCACGCTGGACACGTTGGAGTCAATTTCATGATTTAGATATTTATCAAAAGGGCTATACCAGAGATAGTGGACGTTTAAGCTCTGTACACGAACATTGGCGCAACACTTGGTTTTTTGCGGCGGGCGCAGACTATAAGTATTGCAAAAATTTAACATTCAGATTCGGTACAGCTTATGATCAAACGGCCATCAAATCACCTAAATATCGTACGGTTCGTATTCCTGACCAACGTCGTATTTGGACCAGTATAGGCGCCAGCTATCAAAAAGAAAATTGGCAATTGGACGTGGGATATGCGCACTTATTTGTCCGTAAAGCTTATGGCGCAGCGACAACGGGCAGCGCAGAGGCTCCTGTCAAAGTGAATGCGTCTTGGAAAACACAATCCAACATTTTGGGTGTTCAATTCCAGTATAAATTTTAAACAAAAGGTCAAGAAAAAAATTTAAAAAAATTTCTTGCATTTCAAAAAAAAGTAGTTTATAAACAAAAATGTCTTTTATAAGGAGAACTGAATATGACAAAAATTACACATAAAAAATCAAAAAGCGTTAGCATGCCACATCATGCTGAACACGAAGAAAAATCTTGTACTTGCGGAAAAGAATGCTCTTGCTGCAAGTGCGGTATGGCAAAATCTTTGGTTTTGGGCGTTTCTGCTTTGGCCTTGGTGCTGTCTGTTTGTGCATTGGTGAAAAAGCCATGCGACAAAGCTATGGATAAGACCATAACAGAGTGGGTGAACAAAAACCCCAAAGTGATTGCTGATTCCGTAGAAGCATATTACAAAAAGTTGGATGCAGAGCGTCGTCAGGCTGAAAAAGCTCAACCAAAGGCCGCTCCAGCTGATATGATTGCCAAGATTTTGAATGATAAGGGCAACTATTCTTTGGGCAATCCAAAAGGTAAGTACGTTATCATTGAATTCTTTGACTACAATTGTGGTTGGTGCAAACGGACCAATGCTGCTTTAAAAGAGGCTTTGGCTAAGAAAGAAGCAAAAAATATCCGTTGGATCCCCATTGATACACCTATCTTTGGCGAAGGTTCCGAAACAATTGCACGCTATGTATTAGCTGCTGGAAAACAAGGCAAATATGCTGCTATGCATGATGCAGTTGGTGATTTCAAAGGCAAGGTGGACGAAGCCGCTTTGATTGAGATGGCCAAGAAATTGTCCTTGAACATTGATCAATTGAAAAAAGATGCAGCCAGCAAGGAGTTGAAAGACAAACTTGTTGCAAACCGCGAATTTACTCGTTCCTTGAACATTGGTGGTGTTCCGATGTTGATTGTGAACGGCAATATTCACCCAGGCGCCTTGTTTGGCGAAGCTTTGGATGAGGTTGTTGCTGAATCTCAAAAATAAAATCTTCTTTGATTTTCACAAGGGCTTGTTCTGCAGGCCCTTGTTTTTTTTATGCTTGCTTTTTGTATGAAAAAGTGGCACTCTATTTTCCATGAGGGAGAAATTTAAACACCTTATTTTGATTGTAGTATGCGCTTGTTTATTAGCTGCTTGCAGTGTAGTTCGTGTCAAAAAAGGTGACACTTTATATAGTATTGCCAGACGCGAAAATGTTTCTGTGCGATCTTTGATTGAACGCAATCGCCTCAAAGCTCCTTATCGCATTTATCCAGGACAACGTCTTATCATTCCTCGCCAACGCTATTATCAAGTTAAAAAGGGGGATACACTTTACAGCATTGCAAAAAACAACGATATGACAGTATCCGAATTAGCCCGCATCAACAATATTCACAGCCCCTATACAATCTCTGTTGGACAGCAATTAAAACTAACAGAAATGGAAGAATTTAAAGGAAGTCAAAACGCCACACCTAAAACCAAGACAAGCAAATCAAGTGCCACACAAACAAGCACGGCCTCTTCCTCTAAAAACGTGACTATTCCAAAATCAGCACAATCCAAACGCTTTGACAGGCCGGCCAGTGGAAAAATCATTCAAAAATTTGGCTCCACTGAAAATGCCCATAATGATGGCATCAATATCGCTGGAAAATTGGGAGATCCTATCAAAGCAGCCGACAGCGGCCAAGTTGTCTATGCAGGTAATGAACTGAAAGGCTATGGCAATTTAATGCTCATCAAACATAAGGATGGCTGGATTACGGCTTATGCCCACAATGATAAGTTATTGGTGAAGAAAGGCACACAAGTTGTCAAAGGTCAAAAGATTGCCACTATGGGTAAAACTGGAGGCGTCAAAACACCTCAACTGCATTTTGAAGTACGCTATAAAACAAAAGTTGTGGATCCCGAGTTATATCTTAAATAAAAGCCCATCAAAACGACAGGCTTTTCAGTAATCTTGGAACGAGTAAACGGGCTAAAACACGTCTTTACCACATAACGCATTCAAGTCCACGGCCTTGCCACTTAAACGCATTGTCACTGTTTCGAAAACGCCTTCTTCTGTCTCTTCATTATTGACCGTAAAATCAATATCTGAAACACCTTGCACTTTTAACATTGAGGTGACAATTTGACGGCACATAGCGCCTTTAATCTTTGCCCCATTTTTATCTGTAATTTCCGCCACAAATTCAGAACCAGAAAAGTTTTGTGTTGCATCTTTGGGCGCCTTGAAAGAAATATTATAACCTTGTACCGATGTCGCATACGGGGCTAAAAATTGATTCATTTCTTCCACAGAATTCATCTTTCTTTGCGCTAAATTCACCAAAATTTGCACACTAGACAAATTGATTGCATGAATGATTTCATTGACCTTGTGTTTGTTCATTAAATGCCGAAAGCTCAATAGTGAGCTAACAGACAGAACACCTATAATAGCCAAAATAGCCAAAACTTCTGTTAAAGTTCTTCCTGATTCTGATGAATTTTTCATATTTCTCCTCCTTTTTTCAAATTCTATATTATCCTAAACAAAAAATCCTAAAAAAACAAGCATTATTTTTTAGGTTGGCAGCCACAATAGGTTTGACGATATAATTTTTTCTCTTTTCCTAAACGTTCTGTGAACTCCAGCCCCCCATTTTTGCGCCAATTTATTGCATCATAGAACACGCCTGTTTCACCCTCTACAAGTTTGCCAGCGCGACAAACCTGATCAAAATCCTTAAAACGAGAAATTCCAAAAACAGAGGATATCCGTGTAAAACCATGTTTCTTAGCGTACAGCGCCCCTATTTTTAGTCTCAGATAAAAACATTGATCACAACGCTTACCTCGCTCTGGTTCAGTTTCTAACCCCTGTGTCACCCGTTGCCAAAGTTTTGGAACATATTTTCCTTCAATAAAAGGAACCTTCAATTCTTCACAAACACGCTTATTTTCCTGCAAACGGCGCGAATACTCAGCTTTCGGATGAATATTAGGATTAAAGAACATCACAGTAAAATCTTGCCCTCTCTGTGCTAAATCAGCAATCACCCCCACTGAGCAAGGGGCACAACATGACAGCAAAAGTAATTTATCCATTTTTCCTCCGTTGCAAGTCCGCAAAAATACGCGCACGCGTCTGGGGCAAGCGTTCTAAATGAGAG
>JAZLCF010000033.1:0-4220 GCA_045614105.1 Alphaproteobacteria bacterium
CATGTCAACACAGAACGAATCTTCACGGTATCAATACCCACGCTGTCAATCTTGGCCACATCCACTTCGTCAATCAATTTGCCCTTGGCCAGCAAGATTTCGCCCGTTGTGGGGTGCTTCAAATCTTCGGCCAACGTACGACCCAAAATTTGTTCCCCAGTAGAGGAAATCACATCACCGCCCTCAATAATCGGACGAACTGTAATACCATTTTCTGTGCCACAATCTTCCATGGTAATCACGGCGTCTTGTGCCACACCAACCAACTTACGTGTCAAATAACCGGAAGAAGCTGTTTTCAAAGCGGTATCAGCCAAACCTTTACGCGCACCGTGGGTGGAGTTAAAGTATTCCATCACGGTCAAACCTTCTTTAAAGTTAGAACGAATTGGCGTTTCAATAATATCGCCGTTTGGCTTTGCCATCAAACCACGCATACCACCCAACTGACGCATCTGAGTTTGAGAACCACGCGCACCAGAATCGGCCATCATGTACACGGAATTGACGGGCTTACCTACTTCCACTTTGGACATTTCAGCCATCATCTCTTTACCAACAGCATCACCGCAGGCAGACCAAGCGTCCACAACTTTGTTGTATTTTTCCAAACGCGTAATCAAACCATCTTGATATTGCTGTTCATATTCTTTGGTTTTGGCTTCGGCATCAGCCACCAATTTCTTTTTGGCCACTGGCACAATCATGTCATCTTTACCAAAAGAAATACCCGCCAACGCAGCATATTTAAAGCCCAACGCTTTTACTTTATCGGCAAAGATACATGTTTCTTGTTGACCACAATAATGATACACCTCGGCAATAATGTCTCGGATATCATTTTTCTTCAAAAGCTTATTGATCAACTTGAATGGAATTTTGTCAGAATCAGGCAAAATTGTAGAAATAATCACGCGCCCAGGCGTTGTTTCCACCACTTTTGTCACTTTTTGACCATCATCATCCATAATTGTCATACGCACTTTGATTTTGGCTTGCAAAGACACATCATGATTGAACAAAGCGTGTTCAATTTCTTGTGGACAGGAGAAGATCATGCCTTCACCTTTTTCGCCCTCTTTTTGCATGGACAAATAATACAAGCCCAACACCATATCCTGAGATGGCTCAATAATCGGTTTACCCGAGGCAGGAGACAAAATGTTGTTCGTGGCCATCATCAACACGCGGGCTTCTAATTGAGCCTCTGTGGACAATGGAACGTGAACAGCCATCTGGTCACCATCAAAGTCGGCGTTAAACGCTTTACAAGCGAGTGGGTGCAGCTGAATGGCTTTACCTTCAATCAACACAGGCTCAAACGCCTGAATACCCAAACGGTGCAAAGTCGGCGCACGGTTCAAGAGCACTGGGTGTTCGTGAATCACTTCACTCAAAATATCCCAAACGACAGGCACCTCTTTTTCCACCATCTTCTTGGCGGCTTTAATCGTGCTGGCGTGTCCATATTGTTCCAATTTAGAATAAATAAAGGGTTTAAACAACTCCAGCGCAATACGCTTTGGCAAACCACATTGATGCAACTTCAATTCTGGCCCCACCGTAATCACGGAACGCGCGGAATAGTCCACACGTTTACCGAGCAAGTTTTGACGGAAACGACCTTGCTTACCTTTCAGCATATCCGCCAAAGATTTTAAAGGACGTTTATTTGTCCCCGTCACGGCGCGACCATGACGACCGTTATCAAACAACGCATCTACGGCTTCTTGCAACATCCGTTTTTCGTTGCGGATAATGATTTCTGGAGCGCGCAGTTCTAACAATCTTTTCAGACGGTTATTACGGTTGATCACACGACGATATAAATCGTTCAAGTCAGATGTGGCAAAACGACCACCATCCAATGGCACCAACGGACGCAATTCAGGTGGAATCACAGGAATTACATCCAACACCATCCATTCCGGACGAGAACCAGACTCCAAGAACGCTTCCACCAATTTCAATTTCTTGATGATTTTCTTGCGCTTCATATCGGACTTGGTTTCAATCAATTCAGCACGCAGCTTTTTGGCCTCTGCATTTAAATCTATTTGGCTCAACAATTCCTTGATGGCTTCGGCACCAATGCCAACGCGGAAAGAATCTTCACCATATTCTTCCAAAGCTTGGTTGTATTGCTCTTCCGTTAAAAGATCCATTTGTTTCAAGGGCGTCAAACCTGGTTCAATCACAATGTATTTTTCAAAATACAAAACAGATTCCAGTTGCTTGAGCATCATATCCAATAACGTACCAATACGACTTGGCAAAGATTTTAAGAACCAAATATGCGTCACAGGGCTGACCAAATCAATATGGCCCATCCGCTCACGGCGCACTTTGGACAATGTCACTTCCACGCCGCACTTTTCGCAGATGATACCACGATATTTCATGCGTTTGTATTTACCGCATAAACATTCGTAATCTTTCACTGGTCCAAAGATTTTGGCACAGAACAAACCGTCTTTTTCAGGTTTGAAAGTACGATAGTTGATGGTTTCAGGACGCGTCACTTCACCAAAAGACCAGCTGCGGATTTTTTCCGGCGATGCAATAGAAATCCGAATGTCGTCAAACATTTGTGGAGACGGCATTTGACCAAAAGTTTTAATCAGTTCATTCATTTTACATTCTCCTTTAAATTACTGTTCATTTTGATTCAGTTCAACATCCAAGCCCAGTGAGCGCATTTCTTTCACCAACACGTTGAAGGATTCAGGAATACCAGCCTCAAAGCTTGTATCACCGCGGATAATCGCTTCATAGGCTTTCACACGCCCAGACACATCATCAGACTTGATTGTCAACATTTCTTGTAATGTGTATGCAGCACCGTAAGCTTCCAGAGCCCACACTTCCATTTCACCGAAACGCTGACCACCGAATTGAGCCTTACCACCCAGTGGCTGTTGCGTCACTAAGCTGTACGGACCAATGGAACGTGCGTGGATCTTTTCGTCGACCAAGTGGTGCAACTTCAACATGTACATGTATCCGATTGTCACTTTGCGATCAAATGGTTCACCCGTACGACCATCATACAAGGTCACCTGACCCGACACATCCAATCCGGCTTTCTTTAACATGGCGTCAATGTCATCTTGATGAGCCCCATCAAACACGGGCGTTGCAATTGGCAATCCGTCTTTCAAGTTGGCTGCCATCTTAATGACTTCTTCGTCACTCATCTTCGCCACTTTGGCGTCATATTCTTTGTCGCCATAGACGTCTTTTAACTTGGCACGCAAATCTTCCATTTTGGCGGTCTTGGCTTTCACCTTCTCCACCACTTCGTTGATTTGAGCACCCAATTCATGACAGGCATAGCCCAAATGTGTTTCCAAAATCTGACCCACATTCATACGCGATGGCACACCCAAAGGATTCAACACGATATCCACTGGTTTTCCATCGGCCGTATAAGGCATATCCTCAATTGGCAACACGCGCGAAACAACACCTTTGTTTCCGTGACGACCGGACATTTTATCGCCCAACTGTAACTTCATCTTGGTGGCAACGAACACACGAATTTTCTTCAATTCGCCCGCCATCATATCATCACCGCGTTGCAATTTTTCAACCTTATTTTCAAATTTAGATTGCAGGGCACGTTCCCCTTCGTCCAAAGTTTGAATCAGTTGTTCCATCTCGGCCATAACTTTGTCGTCAGCCACATTGATTTTGCGCAATGCAGATTCGTTCAAGTCGGCCAAATCCTCAGCTGTTAAGACGTCGCCTTTCTTGAAACTTTCGGCTTTCGCAATTTTTTGACCGACCAGTAATTGACGGGCGCGGAAAGCAAAGTTTGCTTCCAAAATAGCCTTTTCGTCATCACGGTCTTTGGCCAATTTGCTGATCTCAGCCTGTTCAATGGCCAGAGCGCGTTCATCCTTCTCCAGTCCACGGCGTGTGAAAATACGCACATCCACAACTGTTCCAGAAACGCCAGGAGGCACCCGCAAAGAGCTGTCCCGCACATCGGCCGCTTTTTCGCCGAAAATTGTACGGAGCAATTTTTCTTCCGGTGTCATCACTGTTTCACCCTTCGGTGTCACACGACCGACCAAAATATCGCCCGCTTTCACCTCAGCACCGACATAAATCACACCTGTTTCGTCCAAGTTACGCAAAGCATCCTCACCGACGTTCGGAATATCTCGTGTAATTTCCTCTTGACCGAGTTTGGTGTCACGCGCTGTGATTTCATA
>JAZLCF010000034.1:0-4208 GCA_045614105.1 Alphaproteobacteria bacterium
AGGATATTCAAATGACACAATCGTTTTATCAGATTGATTGTCCAAAAAGTGCTTATATTCAGCAATTCGTGTAAAATCATAATTATTGGGATAGTTGATGACTGAATTGGATTGAAAATAGGGTTTATCAAATTCCACAAAATCAAATTTCAGGCTGCGATAGGGTAATTGTCCCAACTCATATCCGAAGAACTCATCAATCGCCCCTGTAAAAAATAGCCGTTCGTATTGAAATTTATCTGGTTCAAATTTTGTATTTAATTTAATCTCAATGTTCGGATGCGCCAACATTTTTTCAATGACTTTGGTGTAGCCCTCCATAGGGATGCCTTGGTAAGTATCTTGAAAATAGCGATTATCACGGCTGATATATACAGGCACACGTCCGGTCACGCTGGGATCTAAATCTTCGGGTTTCATTCCCCACTGTTTTAATGTGTAGTGCAAAAAGACCTTTTCATAGATATAATCGGCCAAAAATTCTAAATCATTATCCCCTGTTTGGCGCAGTTGTAAAATAGGAACTTTTACATTGAAGCCAAATTTATCAATCAACTTTTGCTCTAATTGGTCCGCAACAGATTTTGGAAACACTTGATGAATGGAATTTAAGTTGAAGGGGATAGGAACCTCTTGTCCATCAATGTAGGCTTTGACATGGTGCATATAGGGGTACCATTTGGTAAAGCGGCTGATAAAATCCCACACTTCCTTAATATTTGTATGAAAAATATGAGCCCCGTATTGTTGCACACAAATGCCGTTTTTATCCCAATAATCATAGCAGTTGCCAGCAATATGAGGTTTAGCATCAATCACCAAAACATGCTCATCTAACTCTTCAGCAATCCGGCGAGCAACCGTTGCTCCAGAAAATCCAGCTCCCACAACTAAATTTTTAATCTTTTCCATGTATTAATCCGTTCTTTGTGTGAAATTATCATACCACACTGTTTTGTAAAAAGCAAGAATGCAAAGGGCGAGAAAAATCTTGACTTTTATAAGATTTTATGCTATACAAAATCACATCATTACCTTCATTGAAGAGGATTTGTCATGCCAAAGATTTCCGTTATTATTTCTGTTTTTAATGCTGAAGATTGTTTAGGACAGTGTTTGGACACTGTTTTGACACAAACATTGCAAGAGATTGAGGTCATTTGTGTGGAAAATGGTTCAACAGATGGCAGCTTAGGTGTTTTGCAAATGTATGCCATGTTTGATGAGCGTTTAAAAGTCATTCAGCAAGAAAAGACTGCACAATCGGTTGCTTGGAATAATGGACTTAAAAATGCAACGGGTGAGTTTGTGTGCTTTATGAAAACGGATGATTTTTATCCCGCAAATAATATTTTACAAACGCTATATGAACAGGCAAAAGCCAATAATGTGTCCGTTTGTGGCGGGGAACTGGCTCAATTTGATCCAAGGCAGCCACAGTTGACGCAAAATTTTGAAGAAAATTCTGGCTTTGTATTTGCTCAAGATGGAATGATAGAATATCCGTTCTATCAGTTTGATGGAGGACTAGGACGCTTTATTTTTAATCGGGAATTTTTATGGAATAATCGGTTGTGTATGCCCGAATATGTACATGGATTTGAGGAATGCTTCCTAGTTGCCGCTTTACATGCAGCTCAGAAATTTTATGCACTTCATCAAATTGTGTATGCTCAAAAAACGGGTACTTCTGTTCAATTCCATTGGTCTAAAGAGAAAATAAACGATTATTGGGCTGCGATTACTGACAATATGAAAATTGCGCATGAAAATTCTTATTATCGATTAAAAGATTTATGCTGCATGAAATTGATGATCCTTTTCCCTGTGACAAAAAAGTATCTTTCCGAAGAGGAACGGTTTGCATTGCTTAAACAGACGGCTTTCTTGTATGATGATGTGGAAAAGAAAGTCTCTATCATCGTGCCAGTTTACAATGAGGAGAAGTATTTATCCGCCTGTTTGGATAGTGTTTTAAATCAAAGTTTAAAAGAGATAGAGATTATTTGTGTTGATGATGGTTCCACAGACGCAAGCCCCGATATTTTAAAGGAATATGCTGAGAAGGATGCACGTATTCAAATTATTACACAGGAAAATAAAGGTTTAGGACCCGCAAGGAATGCTGCTTTTAAAAAAGCGATGGGAGAATATATCCAGTACGTTGATTCGGATGATAAAATTACCCCAGAGGCTGCGGAGTATCTATATTTATACGCAAAATTGTACATGTTGGATATGGTTCCATTTGCTGCCAAAAACATTGATGAGAGAACAGGTGAAGAATATGAGGAATCCTATACAACATTTACTTATTTGCCAAAAGAGTATAATCCAGCCTTAAATGCACGAATGGTACGTTCATTTTTGCCACAAATGGCGGTCAGTTCTGCTTTAACCTTTTATAGAAAAGATTTTTTAGAGAATAACAGTATTGAATGGTCTAATTTGCATTATGAAGACACGTTATTTTTTACAGAAAGCATTTTAACGGCAGCTCGGTTTGGTATTTTGGAAAATCGTTTTTATATTCGCTCTATGCATGATGATTCTATTACAGGATCTATCAATGATAACTTTGGGGATTACTGCGATATTTTGGATAAAACGTTTCAAAAGGTGGATGAATTATCTGATAGATCGTTGTTGCATTACTATATCCAGTACTTTTTAATCAAGGCACATACTATCTTAACACAAAGGTTGTTGCCTGAAGCGCAAAACAAATTTACGCTTAAATTTTATAAACTCTGCGTTAAGGTTTTGAAAAAATATCATTTGCCATTGCCACTACAAATAGAGATGTTGGCAACACGCTGCACCAAGCATTTGAAATCTAAAAAACAGAAGTTTGTGTACTATAAAGCACTCTATATAAGTAAAATTCTGAAGAACTATTACCAATTGCCCTTGATTTCTCTGAGGCGTTATTCCGGTGGGTTTATTTTAAAATTATTAGGAATCCCTGTATTGTTTAAGCGTCCACCAAAATACCAAAGTTTGTTGGATTAAGGGAGGATATATGAAAGCCAAAGTTTCTGTCCTAATTCCTTGCTATAATGTTGAAAAATATATCCGTGAGTGTATGGATAGTGTTTGTGGGCAGACTTTGAAAGATTTGGAAATCATTTGTATCAATGATGGTTCAAAGGATGGTACATTAAAAATCTTAAAAGAATATGCCGAAAAAGACAGTCGTGTTATTATTATAGACAAAAAGAATTCTGGCTATGGCGCCTCTATGAATATGGGGTTGGATCGTGCGACGGGTGAGTATATCGGTATTGTGGAATCGGATGATTATGCTGAAAAGGATATGTTTGAAACGCTGTATCACTTGGCGAAGAAAGACAATTTAGATGTTGTGAAGAGTAATTTTTACTTTTATTTTTCGCAAAAGCACAAAAATAAAAAATATGAGTATTTGCCACGTTTGTTGTTGGGGCAAGTGTTTAAACCTTTGGAGCATTTCCCCATCTTTTATTGTATGCCCAGTATTTGGGGCGCCATTTATCGCACCTCTTTTATAAAGAAAAATCAAATCCGCTTTTTGGAATCGCCAGGAGCCTCCTTCCAAGATACTGCATTTAATTTCAAGGTGTGGGCGGCTGCGGAACGTTGCACTTGTTGTGAGCAAGCTTTTATCCACTATCGCCAAGACAATGAAAATTCTTCTGTGAAATCTAAATCAAAGGTATTTTGTGTTTGTGATGAATGGCATGAAGCGGTGCGATATGCTCAAGCCAATGGTGTTTATGCCAAGCTGAAATATTTGATTCCACGATTGAAATGGAAGACGTATTGTTGGAATTTTAAACGATTGGGGGGTAAAGCTGCTTGGCAATTTTTAAAAGTTTTTGCGCGAGAGTTTAGGGAGTATGAGCGGGAGAACCTTATTCAAGCCTCTTTATTTAAGCCAAAAGAGCTGCAAAATATGAGGGCTATTATTCACCATCCCATGCTTTTTTATATTAAAAACTATTTTGAAGGGATAAGGCAATGCGACCGTTAGTTTCTGTTGTCATACCAATGTATAAATGCGATTTGTATTTACGGAAATGTTTGGACAGTCTTGTCAATCAAACATTAAAAGAAATTGAAATTATCTGTGTGGATGATGGCTCGACAGACAATTCTTACGAGATTGTTGCTGAATACAAAAGAAAAAACGAAAATATTATAGTGATACACAAAAAAAATGGAGGGCA
>JAZLCF010000035.1:0-2281 GCA_045614105.1 Alphaproteobacteria bacterium
TTATTGTCCCAACCCCTTGGCTCACAGAACGACATGGCTACGACCCGACTTCCACCAAACAGGGGATCCCACAAACACAATATCATATTCGCCAACGTTTTCTGGCCAAGGTTTAATCGGTGGCAAAGTACCATCCGCCAATTCCTTTTTGGCCAGTTCCGTTTGTGCTTTATATTCTGCCGGATATGGGGTCACCAATTCAATTTTGTATAAATCCGCCTTTGTTTCTTCGGCAATAACTTTTGCCGCTTTTTCTGTATTACCGGTTAAGGTAAAATAAGCCACCAATGTTTTGGCTTCAACTGTGGTTGTCATCATAGCACCTCCCATTAAAATTGCTGTTAAAAATTTTTTCATTTTTCATTCTCCTTTCTATTTTAAATTATGCGTTTATGATTTACCTGTTTTTGTCGGATATGCCACGACAAACGGTTGTTTCCTTTCATTTTCCGGCAATACTTGATAGTCAAACCAAGTCCAGAAAAAGTTTTCCCCGTTTTCAATTGAATATCCGTCTTGATTATGGTCTGCTGTATCGTAAGTATCGGCAAAAATCAGAACATCATCAGCGATCGTTTGCGTTCCCATTGTATCATATCCGATAATAACACGCCAATGGCCACCCATAAAAACATTTTCCACCATAATCGGATGCCCAGCTTTTAATTCTTTTAGCACAAAATCAGAAAATTCCTCGTACTCGTCAAATGATTTTCCCTCAAGATTCGTTTTAACATTCCAGCCAAGGCCGTTAAAGTAATTTGCTATTCCCTTCACAGTGGTTCCAGTTTCAAAACTTGATCCCATTTCTTCTATCAATTCTTTTTCGGTAACATCATTTTTACCATAATGCCATAAAATGGTCAGTGCAGCTGCAGGTCCACAAGAATATTCCGTTGTTTGCTGATATGTCGGATAATGGCTCAAAATTGTCAGATGGTCATTAGAGGTTAGTTCAAAAACATCCGGCATGTTAAAATAGGGGGATGCTTTGTGAGTTATTTCTTTGGGTGCGGCAGAAGCACCTTCGGATTTTATATCCACTCCATCCGGATAGGGAATTACCCGTACATCATTCGCCAAAACAAGACTAGGGACCAGTAATAATCCTATTAAAGTCGCCATTAAAAATTTTTTCATTTGTTTTCCTTTCTATTTGTTTATTCAATTTCAATCAGTTCATACTTGCGGGAACCCAATCCCATTTCTTCACCATAATCCAATTGGTGCAGGCCTTCACGAGATTCAATGCGTTCTTTTAAGTCATGCAGTTCTTCCGGAGGCAACTGATAGACCATATCAATGGATGCTTGGTCTACCGCTAAAATGTCCGTAGAGGCCAAAATGCCAATATCTCTGGCGGTTGGTTCCGCGGCCGCAACACCAGCGCAATCGCAATCAACAGACATCCGGCGCAACACATTAATAAAGGTGATGTGCGGCGCAAAGTAATCCACTGTTGCTTTGGCAGATTCCACCATGTGTTCCATAAAAGGACCTTTTGATACAGACCATTGGTCTTGTCCGGGATAAGTATGAATCATTTTTTTACCGATTTTACCATCAGCGCATCCGATAGCGATATTTTTAATAGAGCCACCAAAGCCACCCATTGTATGACCTTTAAAGTGTGTTAAAACAATCATGGAATCATAATTTGTAATGTGACTACCCATAGACATTTCTTTAAAGTGTTTGCCACCTTTGATGGGCAACATTACTGTTCCTTCTTCATCCATAATATCCACAGTGGTAAAGGAATCCCATCCGTTTATATGGAGGACTTTTCTGTGTCCTTCCGTTGTTTGGCGGGGACTATCGTAATACACATTTGTTTCTACCAGATGGCTGTTGGGGACAGCATCATACAGGGCTTTCACCATCGCTTTGGGCAAAATGTTTGGCCCATGTGGTTCACCTGTATGAAATTTAATCGCGACTTTACCCTGAATATCTTTATTCACTTTATTATAAAGTTTCAAAAGCCCTTCGGGACTGATATCTTTCGTGAAATAAACTTTAACCATGGTACTCCTTATTTGTTCTTGATTGCTAATCCATCATGAAATGCCTGGCCGACAATATCGCCAATAATGCGATAACCATGGGTTGCGCTGTCATAGGAAATCAAGTTTAACTTGCCCAAATCCACATGACCTTTATCGTCCAAAGCGGATTCTTCGGCGACCACGTTCACGACTTTACCAATCAGACGATAGTCGCCTTCGTCATCTTCCAATTTCAACATTTCACATTCAATGGTGACGGGGTATTCTTCAAT
>JAZLCF010000036.1:0-12563 GCA_045614105.1 Alphaproteobacteria bacterium
TTTCTTCATTAATCAAATCGTCATATTGCAAGGTCATTGCTGCGTTTGCTCTTGCACCAGTAAACAGACCAATCATACACAGCCAAAAAGCATCTGGATTTTTCTTAAAAAAGTCATACTTTGGATCAAACATAGCAAGCAATTGATCCTGAGAATAAGGCATATGAGGTTTAAGTTGTGATCGCTTGCTTTTTGATACTTTTGGTAAATTAGCTATTACATTTACTTTATAGATATCTGGTTCAATATTGCAAGCGCATGTGACTATTTCTCTAATAAAACCTAATCTTGTGCGTTTTCCTTCATTCTTTATCCCATCTATAGCCAAAACATTTTTAGTTATATTTTCAATGGTGGCAACGTTGTGGAACTTGCAATAATCATCACTCCATTTGAGTCCAACACCTTTTAACATAAGTTCAAAAGCATTTCTTTTGCGAACTTGATGAGAATGACAATTATGGCCTTTAAGTAGCATAGAATCAAACATGTCGCCAATTGAGTAAGAGGAATGATTGGATGTAGGAGGACTTTGAGTTGTTTGTTGATTAATAACAACGGGTTCTTTCGCAGTTTGTACTAGTTGTTTTAAAACTGTCGCATTGGGTTCAACTATAATATTGATTTTTTGTTCAAACAACTCTTTGCTAGCACGAATTGTGATAACCATTTCTTGGACATCTTTGGGCAATTGTTTTTCATGACCTGCTAACTTTTTAAACAAGGTCCACAGCTGTTTTAACACGTTTGTTGGCGTAGAATCAGATATTTTGCGAACAATTTGCACACCATTGATGCAATAAACTCCAGTGGGTTGTTTTGCTGATGGATCGTATGGAAAATCAGAATCATCAAAACACACTTGAGCAAACAACAAACGCATTTGCTTGATATTGTTAGATAATTCTTGTCGTTGGTCCATTATTGTCCTCGCTTCATAATAATTGTTGGTATGCAAAGAGATTCTTTTCCACCGCCTTTTGCCATCAATTCTAGGCAATTCAACTCTACAATAAAAAATATTTTTTCGCAACCATAAATGCATTGGTGAAGAAAAATGGTGCGCGTCGTTAAAAAATGTATCACACTTTGTATCACATTTTTGAAGGGGGTGTGACACAGTAGTGTTTTGAGAGGGAATTGGTTTGTTTAACTTATTGATTTCGTTAGATTTTTCAAAATTAAAAGACCCCTGATCAGATCGAGGAGTCTTTTTACGAAAAGCCTGCAAAATAAGGCTTTTTAAATGGTGAGCGCGGAGGGATTCGAACCCTCGGCCACCTGATTAAAAGTTTCTTTTTGAAAAATTTTGCTTAAAAATCATATATTTAATAACTAGTTGATTTGTAATGATTTTATTTCCTAAATGTTGGAAAAATATGGCTTGACAGGGGGTCGGTTTTGTGCTAAAATCGGCTCAAATTTGTGGTATTTTTGTGGTATTTTTTAAGGAGGCAAAATGAAAATCAGTTTCACGGCTACTAAAATCAAGCAACTCAAACCCAAGAAAAAGAGATACACCGTTTGTGATAGCAAAGTGCCACACTTGGTTGTGCTTGTCTATCCAAAGGGAACAAAAACATTTTGCTACCACGGCAGAGTTGATGGCAAAGAGGTGGTATATAAATCTCTCGGTCAGTTTCCTGCTGTTAGTGTTGATATAGCAAGGAGCGAAGCAACAAAGATACAGGACACAATCAACCAAAAGAAAAATCCGTTGAAGAATAGCAAATTGGAGAAGATGTATTTTAGTCAATGCTACGAAATGTTTATGGCATTCAAAGAAAACACTTTGGCAAAAGGTAGTATCTACGATTACAAAAAGAATTGGAACAGATATTTAGAACCAGTGTTGGCATATAAGAAGTTATATGAGATTGACACGGACTTATTACAGAACCTACATATCAAGTTGCGTGATACCCCCTATCAAGCAAACCGAGTGATTGTGCTAGTAAAGTCAATATTCAACTATATGATACGCAAGAAAGGTTATATCGGTTCAAATCCCGCGAATGGTGTAGAACTTTACGAAGAACGAGCACGCAATTCTTTTCTTTACCCCGAAGAAATAAACAAGTTGCTACAAGCAATGACAGCAAACGATGGTATTGACTTCTTACTGAATATGGCGATTTTGTTTCTCATTGTGTTTGGCGTGCGCAAAACAAATGTGTTGGAGATGAAGTGGAAAGAGATTGACCTGAAACACAAACTATGGACAATTCCAAAAACAAAGAACGGAGATGAAAAGATTTGTACTATTCCCGCAATTTTGTTGCCATTCTTTGACAAGTTAAAGAAATACAAGATTGCTGGCAATGAGTTTGTTTTTGCTTCTTCTACAAGCACAACAGGACACATCGTGGAGATTAGAAAACATTTCAACGAACTTATTAGATTGGTTGGTATTGGCCGACATATTCGCATACACGATTTACGCCATACATACGGAACGATGAGCGCTTTGTTAAACCATAGTCCATCCATAATCAAAACAGAATTAGGCCACCGAACAATGAATGCTTCCAACCGATATATCAACATCGCAAATCAAATGATAACAAACTACCGAGATGAAACCATTAGTAAGTTGTTAGGGCAGATAACAGCGCCAACGCTGATTGTTGATAACAATGAAGCAACTGATACTATCGCTTCACAACTGGCACGCAATATGCGTAAAACGAAATCACCCATCATCACCGACAATGTATCACCGAACAAGTTGGGTAAGATGTTCCGTGAAGCACACGCAAAGAAAAAGAAACGCAAATAAACAGCAATCTTCAAAAATATACAAAAATGAATATTTTTTATAATAGCCCATATTTTATAAGGGGTTGAAGAAATACGATTTTTCTTGACATTAAATATATTTTCATTTATAATAGTTTTATATACTTTAATGAATATATTTTGAAAGGATTTAGAATGAAGAAAGGTAAAGCAAAATTATTGAGTGATAAAGATATTAAAAACTGTATCCGCTACATTGACACGGAGATGGGTAGCAATGCTCCACGCAATCGTTTGATGTTCTACTTTATGTTGATGACAGCGTTGCGGATACACAGTATTCAAAAACTGACAATGGGGCAAGTGTATAAGAAGGATTACAAACCCGTTGATTCGTTCTTGCTTCAACCCGAACAAAATAAAGGCCACAAGAAAGAACTTCAAGTGTATATCAACAGCAAGTTAAAGGATGAGTTGAAACGATATGCGGAAACATTGGATGATGTGCCATATTCTCCGTATGATTATCTGTTCCAATCTAACAAGGGTTCATTTCTTTCTAAACAACAAATCATTCATATTTTTAGAACAATATTCAATGGTGTTGGATTGGATAAACAATTCAGGGTACATTCATTGCGCGCAACTTGTTTAACAAACTTGATGAATAAAAATTTTCCACTCGCTTTGATACAACAAATCAGCGGTCATTCTTCAATCAACACGCTATCCATTTATTACAGAAGCAATCCAACGAATATTAAAACAGCGTTAGAAGCGTTGGTTGATTAAAGGAACTTTAATAACCTATTGGTAAGGATGTGTTGTCCTTGTTCGTGGAGTTGGGCGATATAGGTTGTTGCTGTCTGTGAATGAAGGTCATTCAAGTTATGTATCAGGTTGTGTAAAGCATCTATGCTTGGTTGCCTACCTTCACTTAAAAGCATTGCGTAGTAGTATTTGTTCTTATTGAGGTATTGTTCGCTAAACTGATACTGCGACTTTACACACGAAAGTTTTTTAAGAACTTTGAAGCACTTTGTTATGAATTGAATATCTTGCGATATAACTTGTTCCATAGGTTGTCCTTTTTGCTGATACAGGTATTTATCGCAAATGATTTATGGGTGGAATGATTTACAAATTGACATAAAGTAAAAAATGTGCTATGATACAACCCATCTAGCAGGTTGTGATAGTGCTTCCTTTTGGATACAAGGTAGAGGGAATGAATAACGCTAAACAAGAGGACAACAATATGAGACCATTTACAAAAGCCGTATTTGAAAAAGAAGGGAAAAAGCTTGCCGGTTCTAATTGGACGCAAGCACAAGTTCAACAAGCATACGAAAAAGCCGATGATTTACTGGATGTTTTGGCCGAGAGCAGACGAGATAGGGATAATCAACGAACTGGTTTAAGACTGGCGATGCGTATTATAGCCATGAATGTGTCGGCAGATAAGGCCGACAGACAACAGCTGACTTTGGGTGTTCTAAGTCATCTCTTGGAAAAAGGATTGTATGTTGCGGCACATGCTGCTAATGTCTATAGAAACGCACCAGATGTTTTTAAGCGTGATTATGCTACCTCTAAGCCAGCTTTTATGAAAGACAGATTTTTGAGACGACAATTTCCAGTAAGCAGTTTTGAAGCATTTAGAACACAAGAGAACCCTGCCATATGTCAAGTCCCCCATTTGTCTATGAAATATGCTGAGGTTTATACAGATTCTTACCATTCCCGTGCTTTAGACACAGGAATTGAGGGCTACCCTGTATGTTCTGGTTATGCTGAAGCGGCAAAACTTGTCCATGAAACAAAATGGATACAAGCACAAATGAATCGTAAAGATTTCCTCGCAGAGCCCACCAATAGAAATGACGTGAAAGAAGTAGTTGCGGCAAGAATGAGCGCAGCACGGGAATAAGTTGAATAAGAAGTTATAGCAAAAGCACAATAAATGTGGCATCCACCGAACAAGATGGATGCCACAAGTTATATGATAACTTCTTACTTTTTGATTGTTTTTAATGTTGTTCCCATCTTAAATGCTGGAACTTTACGAGCAGGAACTTTGATTGGTTTGCCTGTCAATGGATTATGGCAAACACGAGCAGAGCGTTGAACCAACTTAAATGTTCCTAATCCTTTCCATTGGACGATATCATCTTTCTTCATTGCTTTAACGATTGTGTCGGCAATGCTATCAACAACCTTTGCTACATCTTTCTTTGCTAACTTTGTATCTTTCGCAACTGCGGCAATAAAATCTTTCTTATACATATATGCTCCTTCTGTTATGGGTTATTCCAAACGCTTTTGCGTCTGTGGGTATAGCATAACCTATAATACAAGTTATAGCAAGTAAAAAGAACTTACGCATATACGGACAGATTGTTGCCGATAACAATTGCGGGAGCAACACGCCCTTTGTTTTTGTTTTCTGGTGCTGTGTATATGCCACAATGTTTGAGGTCATACACTCGTTGGAAGTTAAATGTTGCCTTTGGATAAAGTTGCTTAAACACTGCTTTGATGTATCCCAAAAACATTGCTACTTCTTCGATGTTCTGTTCCATCAGTATGAAGTGTATGTGATAGTGATTGCCTTGTTGCTTTTCTATGATGCCATTAAACTTGTGTTGTAGGTTCTTTAAGTGCGTCCATTTGCTGCCATATCTCCAACGATAATACAGGCACAGGATGAAGTTAAAATCGCTTTCCAATTTAATTTCATCAACCTTGCTATTAGGTTGTAGTGATATAAAGAACAATCCTTCTGGTGTATCGGGGGTTGTTTTCTTACCGATGTTCATTTTGATATCTGTGCTTCTCAACATTCTTATTATTGCTTCATCTTCGTGTGTCATTCTGTTCTTAAAAATCTTCATATGCTCTCCTAATAGGTTAGATTACCCAAACGCTGTTCCTGCGTTTGAATAACCCACCTTGTTTTATAAAACCTTTGCTACAACTTTGCGAGTAAGCATCTGCTATTCAGGCATTATTGACAGCAATTTGAACTTCCGTGATGAAAGAAGTTCGTGTGTAAGTTCATCACTTCTTACACACTGCTATTTATTTCCAATGATTAAAAAATGTAATCTTTTAATTTTTACGAGAACTTTTTTTTATCATCATATCAAACCAGCGCCATCCCTGTTGTTCTCGTGCTTCCTTATCTTCGCTTGGAAACAATGGCGCAAACTTATCTAATAACTTCTTTAACTTTGGGCGAAGTTCTACCATAATGTTTGCTTCGGCATAATCGTAAGCATCAGCAGCGTTGGCATCTAAATAGTTGGGATTGGCATTGAGTGCCAGAAGATATGACACAACTTCTGTATCTGTGGCAAATTGACAAGCGAGTTGTAAGATGCTGGCAAGGTTCATAGTGATTGGTTGGTTGATGTTGTCTATCAACGCAAGGATGTCATCCACCTGTGCCTTGTCATTCATTGCTACACCGATTGTGTTGTAGCGAAAGTTAAAGCACAGGTTGTTCGTTTTATCGTTGCCTAATATCTTTATCAAATACATTGTTTTTGCCTCTATTGGTATTTATCACAGATGATTTACAAACGGAATGATAACAAAAATTGGCAAAAATGATTTTCAAAATGGTTCAAATTTGTGGTATTTTTGTGGTATTAAACAAAAAAACAAGGACTTACAATTTTCTGTAAGTCCTTGATTTCATTGGTGAGCGCGGAGGGATTCGAACCCTCGGCCACCTGATTAAAAGTCAGGTGCTCTACCAGCTGAGCTACGCACTCAATCAGAAATACAACCATAATTCTATACCACTTATTGAAAAAAGTCAATCATTTTTTTTAAAAGTCTTAAATACACTTTTTTAGTGACATCTTTAAAAAAATTATTTATACTGTACCCTATGAGTTGGATTTTAGTTAGATACACATTAAGAAGTTTTGCCTGGATTTTTTTTGCAACGTTGCTTGTTTTAACGTTGGTTGTTGGTCTGTTTGACTTGATTGAGTTGTTGCGTCAAGCGTCCAGAGGAGAGACCGCTGGTTTTTTTGATGCCCTGACGATGGCTATTTTAAAGGCGCCACAAATGATGCATATCATTTTGCCATTTGTTGTTTTGTTGACGGGACTGATTTTTTGTTTGCTCTTTAATCGTTCCAGTGAATTGGTTGTGATGAGAGCGGTCGGGCTGTCTGTTTGGAATATTTTAGCCCCCTTAGCAATTGTTGTGGTTTTGATTGGTGTCTTGGATACGACTGTTTTTAGCCCCTTGACAGCGTGGACTGCACGTCGTTATGAGCGTATGGAGGAACGATTAGGTTTCACCCATTCCACCCCCTTGGTTTGGTCGGAAGATGGTTTTTGGCTGCGTGAACAGATTTCGGATGGAGGGGTTCAGGTGGTACGAGCCTCACAAATTATTCAAGAAAAACAGCGAGTTTCATTGAAAAATGTGTCTGTATTTGAATTAGATTCAGATGGTGTGTTTATTCGGCAAACAGAGGGGAACAGGGCTACATTGCATGAAGGTTTTTTGCGTATGAAAAAACCATTTGTGCTTGATCCTGTGAATGAAACGGGCAGGGTTCAGGAAGTAATGGAATTTCAAACAGAGTTGAGTTTGGATCGAATTTTGGAAAAATTTGATGATCCACAAACGATGTCTTTTTGGCGTTTTCCTCGCTTTATTCAATTTTTAAAAGAGTCAGGTTTTTCCACAGCCCAACATACCATGTATTTTCATGAGTTGATTGCTTGGCCTGTTTTTTTGCTATCAATGTTTTTGATTTCTATAGCGGTGACAGTGTCTTCGGGAAATCGTCAAGGTAAAACGTTTGCCAAAGTGTTGATGGTAGTGGGGGGCGGATTTTTGCTTTATTTTGTGTCGCGTATTACGAATGTGCTGGGGCTGTCTGGCAGCTTGCCTTACTTTTTGGCAGCATGGGGGCCGTCACTCATTTGTATCCCATTGTGTTTGTCTGTATTGTTGCATTTAGAGGATGGATAGGAGTAAGTGATGAAAAAATTGACTTTGCTTTTAGGTCTTATGTTTGTGGCCTCAGCGGGACAGGCGAACGATGGTGTTTTGGGTTATTGGACAACCATTGATGATGAAACGCACGAGCCCAGAAGCATTGTGCGCGTTTATGAGTATAACGAAAAAGTTTATGGGCGTGTTGTGAAAGTGTTAAAAAATCCAGCGGCCAAAGCCAAATTGCCGGGGGAGCCACCGATTGAGGGGCTGGATATTATTTGGGATATGGTGGCGGATGGCGCCAGATATGAAGATGGCGAGATTTTAGATCCTAAAACAGGGAAAGTTTATGATTGCATGATGTGGCTGGAGGGAGAAAATTTGGTTGTGCGCGGCAAGATTGCCTTTTTGGGGCGCAATCAAACTTGGTTGCCAGGGCCAGATCTGAACGATGATACGCCTCTGGTGCCACATAAGCCAAGGCTGAAATAAAAAACTCCCCGACGAATCGGGGAGTTTTGATTTCATACTTGATATCACTTAACTTCTATTTTCATGCTGGCCATCTGACGACGTGTAATGGCTGCTTTGAAAGCTTCTTCTTCTTGTTGAGTTCTTCCATAGTCATGAGAAATCTCATGTCCGAAAAAATCTTTTTCACCAGGGAAAGGAAGAAATGCCTTTCCTAAGTCAGAATCAGCAGTCAAATTCCGTGGATATTGGTGGGCATTGAAATAGGGTTCTTCAGTTACCAGCCCGAGCCCGTCTGGACTAGTGGATTTACCATCACGCCATTGGGCTATTTGTTTAAATGTTGTGTTAAATGTTGGATCCTTTGTCCAGCTTGAACATATTTCCATTAATTGTTGTTCGGCAAAAACTAAATCCTTATTGCCTCGAAAATCCAATCCTTTAGCTGGTGCAAATTCCTTTCTGTTTGTCAAGCGATTATTACCTCCAATACTTCTTGCATCTGCGACAGCACATAATGTATCAACTCTTGTCAGCATATTTTTACAGGCCAAATCCCATGTTTCTTGATGTGTTTTCTTTGAAAAACTTAATATTGTAAGGGCCCGAGTAGCGTCTAAAAGCGCCCGCCCCAATTGACGGTCATCCAATTTTTTCCAACCTGCCTTGCATTTTGCTGCATCAACTGTATTTTCCGCTACGATTCTTCTTTTTAAAGTCATTTGTTACTCCTTTGTTAAAATTTTAAAACCACCTGAGTTTCAGGTGGTCGGAGAGTTCAAAAATCAAGTATCTCAATGATCCCAATGGTCTTTAGGGTTTCCCCTTGAACATACACCAAAGGCCCCCCGACCAAGTCGGGAACAAAAAGGTGAGCTAATCTTATGGATTGTTAACACGCACACCCTTTGGGGTAGGTGTTGCTCACCCGAGATACAGAGCTTTTGAAGGCTCATCCGCACCTTATCCAGGTACTTCGGACAGACGATCTCTCGCCTATCCATCTTCAGTCTATAAAAAATGTCACGCTATGTCAACAAAAAAATCCACAAAATAAAAGCCCCTTTACGAGGGGCCTTGTGAGTATAGTCAGTTTAACCTTTGATCACAATATTGACCAACTTGTTCGGTACATAGATTTCTTTGACAATCTCTTTGCCGGCCAAGTGAGCGGCGACAACCTCTTTCGCCTTGGCGATAATGGTGTCTTTGTCGGCGGATTTTTCAATTTCAAATTGTCCGCGCAGTTTGCCATTGGTTTGCACCACAATCGTCATATCGTTTTTGACCAAAGCGTTTTCATCCACGCTGGGCCATGGTTGATTGTGGACGGAGTAGGGTTGACCTAAACTTTCCCACAATTCCTCGCCCAAGTGTGGGGCAAATGGGGCCAGCAAGACAACATAGGTCTTTAAGCATTCATTCAAGAAAGCCTTGTTGACGGGCCCTTGAATATAGTCATTCAGGGCGTTTAAGTATTCCATCATACGCGCCAAAGAGGTGTTAAATTGCATGCCATCCAAATCTTTTGTAATGGCTTTGATGGTGCTGTTGCGCACAAAGTCCAGCTCTTTTTCGCGCTTGCCCATTTCGGCGCCGGCATCGGATACTGTGGCTGCTTTTTCAAACAAAGCTTCCACGCGTTTGACATAGCGAGACATAGATTCTATGCCCGCATCCGACCAAGGACCTCCATCGGTGTAGGAAAAGGCAAACTCAAAGAACAACCTGCACACGTCCGCCCCATATTTATCCACATAGATATCAGGATTGATGGTGTTGCCTTTGGATTTGGACATCTTTTGTCCATCGGGGCCCAAAATCATACCTTGATGCACTAAAGCGGTAAACGGCTCGTCAAAGTCCAAATAGCCCATATCGCGCAGTGCTTTTGTAAAGAAACGCGCATAGAGCAAGTGCATGGTCGCGTGTTCTTGGCCGCCCACATACATGTCAATCGGGCACATGCGATCAATCTTTTCTTTGTTAAACACTTCCTTATCGTTGCGCGCATCCGGATAACGCAGGAAGTACCAGCTGGAATCTACAAAGGTATCCATGGTGTCGGGATCGCGTTCGGCATCGGCTCCACACACGGGGCATTTCACATGCATGAATTCTGGACAGCGTTTCAGCGGTGATTCGCCATCTGGACGGAATTCTACATTATATGGTAATTTTACTGGTAGATCGGATTCAGGAACCGGCACAGTACCGCAATGCGGACAATGAATCATTGGAATTGGGGCGCCCCAATAGCGTTGGCGTGAAATCAACCAGTCACGCAAACGGAACATGGTTGTGAGTTCGCCTCTGCCGTCTTTGGCCAGCTTGGCCACGATAGCGGGAATGGCTTCTTCGGTTGTCATGCCGGAAAATTCTTGACTGTTTACCAATTTGCCATGTTCGCAGAATGGCAAAGGCTGTTCATTACCGTCTTTGTCCACAATCACGCGAGAAATCGGTAAATCATACCGTTTGGCAAAATCATAGTCGCGTTCGTCATGTGCTGGCACAGCCATCACAAACCCTGTACCATAACTGGCAATTACATAATCGGCCACCCATACAGGCACTTTGCGACCATCCACGGGGTTGGTAGCATAGGAGCCCGTGAAGACGCCGGTGCGTTCGCGTTCGGTGGACAAGCGATCAATTTCTTTCACTTTAGCGGCCTCGGCCACATATTTTTCAACGGCTTCTTTTTGTTCTGGTTTGGTCAGGCTGGCCACAGCAGGATGTTCTGGCGCAATCACCACATAACTTAAACCATACAGAGTATCAGCGCGCGTGGTAAAGGCCTGTAATTGTGTGCCATTGTCAATATCAAAAGTAATCAAAGAACCATGCGATTTGCCGATCCAGTTTTTTTGAATTTTCTTGGTTTTTTCGGGCCAGTTTAATCCGTCAATATCTTTCAACAGTTCTTCGGCGTAGTCTGTAATCTTGAAAAACCATTGCTTCATTTTCTTTTGCACAACCTGTGTACCACAACGGTCGCAGCAGCCTTCTTTCACTTGTTCGTTAGCAAGCACAGTTTGACAAGATGGACACCAATTCACTGGTGCCTCTTTTTGATACGCCAAGCCTTTTTTATACAATTGTACAAAAATCCATTGTGTCCATTTATAGTATTCTTCGTCACAGGTATTTAAAGAATAATTCCAATCGTAATTGGCCCCCATGGCGATCAATTGTTTGGTCATAATATCAATGTTTTTTAATGTGGAATCTTTGGGGTGAATCCCTGTTTTAATTGCATAGTTTTCCGCGGGCAGACCAAACGCATCAAAGCCCATTGGATGGAATACGTTGTATCCCTGCATTTTTTTGAATCTGGCCCATGTGTCAATGGGGCCAAAGTTATACCAGTGGCCACAGTGCAAGCTGGCGCCGGATGGATAGGAGAACATTTCCAAGCAATACAACTTTTTCCCATTGGCATTTTCGTCATATTTATACAGGTTTGTTTCTTTCCACTTTTGTTGCCATTTTTGGTCAGTTGCTTTTGAGTAAGACATTTTTTTCTCCTTTGTTAAAAAAACGAATGTATTTACTATATCAGAAAAAAAGGAAAAAATCCACATTTAAAAATGAGAGGTGCGAAAAAATATGCTTGACACACTGCACCGAAAAGCATACACTTTCAATGTGTTTAATTTTTAACCAAAGGGGTCAATATGGAATTCTTTTTAGTTGTTTTAATTGGTTTAGCGCTTGTGTTCATTATGTCATGCTTGAAAATTGTACCACAGGGATATGAATATACCGTGGAAACGTTTGGTAAGTTTTCCAAGATTTTGAGGCCAGGTATCCATTGGTTGGTGCCGATTGCTGAGCGTGTGGGGCAGCGAGTCAATATGATGGAGCAGGTCTTGGATATTCCTTCGCAAGATGTGATTACCAAAGATAACGCCATGGTACGCGTGGATGGGGTTGTGTTCTTTGAAATTCAAGATGCTTATGCTGCGTCGTACCAAATCCACGATTTATATTCTGGCTTGTTGAATTTGGTGATGACGAATGTGCGTACGGTGATTGGCTCCATGGAAATTGATGAATTGTTGAGTCAACGTGATGTGATCAACCAACGTTTGTTGGCTGTGGTGGATGAGGCGACAGTGCCTTGGGGAACAAAGATTACACGTGTGGAAATCAAAGATATTGCGCCGCCGCGGGATTTGATTGATGCGATGGCACGTCAGATGAAAGCTGAACGTGAAAAGCGTGCGAATGTGTTGGATGCAGAAGGTTTGAAGCAGGCCGCTATTTTAAAAGCCGAAGGGGAAAAGCAAGCTGCTGTGCTGGCCGCTGAAGGTGAAAAGGAAGTGGCGTTCCGTCAAGCTGAAGCACGGGAGCGTGCGGCTGAGGCTGAGGCAAAGGC
>JAZLCF010000037.1:0-9879 GCA_045614105.1 Alphaproteobacteria bacterium
AACGGTCAAGGTCTGAATATATGGCCGCATATTTCTCGGAAAACTTATAGTTCTCACATATGGCAGGGTTCTCTTGTGTTCTAAATGCTTCAAAACTGCTTACTGGAAATTTTCGTTGGAAAAATTTGTCTTTCATAAAAGCAGGGGCAGAAGTAGCATATCTTCTCTTAAAAACATCTGGCATATTTTCATAAGCATCAGCTGCTGTTGCCGCAACATCCAATCCTCTCTCCAAGAGATGACTTAGAACCCCTATAATAAGTTGTTGCTCGGATTTATTAGGATGCTCTCTCAACTCACCTGCCACCATCCTTACAGCAAGATATCCAATACCTTGCTCTAAACCAATTCGTTTAGTATATTCATCGTCTCTCGCTTTGGCCAAAACATCCAGTAAATCATCGGCTTTTTCGTATGCTTGTTGAACTTGCGCTTGCGTCCAATTAGAACCGACAAGCTCTTTTCCTTCTTTCTCAAATACGGCCTTTGTAAAGGGTCTCATAATTTATTCCTTACCAATTCTAATTTATTCCCGAGCAGCGCCCATTCTTGTGGCATTTTTTCTGACTTTTTGATGGGCGCCCGAATCTCTTGGAAAAGAGCCTGGTCCAAAATATAATTTGGAATTTTTGCTATCCGCATAGGCCCGCTCTAATTTGCCAATAAATTCCCTTGCTTCGTCCCCATGTTCTATATGTTTTGGAACATCAATATGTCCTCTTTTCTTTGCCCCTTCTTGAACCAATCTTTGCTTCTCGGCGTCATAGATTGGTTGTAAATTTTTGAGCACTCGCGCATCTTTTGGTTTCATTCCTTTTTCAAACAAAGTGTACACCAATGTCTGGCCATATGAGCAAAGCTTTTTACGATGCTCAAACTCATCTATTGTTTCTTGAGAATCATCCCAAAAGGTTTTCCCATACTTGATGTGCTGTTCCAATAAATCTTCTAACCTTAAGAAAACATTATCAAGAGTCGCAGGACGTTTAAAATTATCTGCCTTAGCAATCTCTAAGGCACAATGGGGTTTAAGGTCACCAAATTGCATAAATGTTTCAAAAACAGACTCTGGACGCAACAAACCCATCCTTTCTATGTTAGGATTTGCACCTGCTTCTATCATCAACCGCGTAATACGATTTTGTTTGTCAATAAGACCTATATTTGCTGGTGATACTGGTGCTCCCTTGGTAGCAAACTCCATCAAACTCTTATCCAATTCTTCTTGGCGAGTTTCGCCATAACATAAATGGAAGTAGTCCTTCATTTTCATTAAATCTCTATACGCTTCTCTTTGCGCTACGAGTTTCTTAGCTTTTGCCGACATTATTTCATCGCCTGCCATGTACTCTCCTTCTCTTAAAATAAGGGGCATTTGCTGCCCCCGTTTTTAACTTTTTATTTCTTTCCTTTTTTATCAGGATCAAAGGCATACAGCTCGGCCACAGTCACGGCTTTGTCCGTCACTTTCACCTTGCCCAACAAGAAATCAACAATCTTTTCCTCAAACACAGGCGCACGCAAGGCATCCATCGCCTGCGGATTCTTTGTGTAGTATTCAAACACTTTCTGTTCTTGACCAGGATAACGACGAGCTTCAGCCATCAAAGCATTTTGCATATCTTCCTTGGACACTTGAACCTTGTTTTCATCCGCAATTTGCGCCAGCAACAAGCCTAAACGCACACGGCGTTCCGCAATAGCTTTGTACTCTTTTTTCAAAGCATCTTCGGACTTTTTCTTGTCGTCCTCATCTAATTTACCTGCCTTTTTAGCCTGCTCATATTGTACCCAAATGCCTTTGAACTCGGCCTCCACCATACCCTCTGGTACCTCAAAATCATACTCTTCGGCCAACGCGTCTAACAACGCCCGTTTTGCATGCAGCCGAGCCACACGCGCATACTCTTTGTCCAGTTCAGCCTTTAAAGCTTCTTTTAATTTGGCCAGATTTTCCAGTCCGAACTGTTTTGCAAATTCATCATTGACTTCTGGGCCTTTCCAAGCGCGCAATTCCTTGATATCCGTCTTGAACAAAGCCTTTTTTCCTGCCAACTCTTTGGCATGATAATTTTCTGGGAATGTCACATTTACATCCACGCTGTCGCCTACATTTTTGCCAATCAGCTGATCTTCAAAGCCGGGGATAAAGGTGTTAGAACCCAAATCCAGATAATAGCCTTTACCGCTGCCACCTTGGAATTCTTTTCCGTCAATGGAGCCTACAAAATCAATCACAACCACGTCGCCTTTTTTGGTGGCACGTTTGTCGGCCACAGGTTCAGTTGTCTTTTTGGTAGCAGCCAACTTGTCCAAAGATTCTTGCACCTCTTTGTCGCCAGCCATCGCGCTCATGCGATCAATTTTGATTTTGTCAAAAGCGCCCACTTTAATCTTTGGCAAAGATTCAAACTCAACCGTCAAAGCAATATCTTTGCCGTCCTCAAATTTGTCCATTTGAACCTTAGGACGCATGGCAGGACGCAAATCTTTGACCTTTAATTCTTTGGCCACTTCCTCGTTCACTAAATCATCCAACACTTCGCCTTTGACAGCATTTTCATATTTTTGACGAATCAATTCCAACGGCGCTTTGCCGGGGCGAAATCCCTGTAACTTAGCGTCTTTTTGAATTTGCTGCAACCGAGCAGTCATTTTGTCCGCAAAAGTTTCAGCTGGAATTTTAATTTTTAAAGTTTGTGCAAGTTTTGACATTTTTTCATCCTTTTGTTGATTAGAAATAATGCCCACTTATATAGCACATTTTTTCCTAAAAAGCAAGCGAAAAATTACGATAAGCTATTCCAATTTTATTGTGTCAGAGTGACTATCAGTTTGCTACACAATGCCCGTTCGTATCTCTTGTATAAGCACTTCCCATAATGCGACATGTGTTATCATGGTCGGCATCAAAGCAACGATTGGTACAGCCTACGCATGATTCTTCATCCGCCCACGTTCTGTCCCATTGCATATTACATGAATAAAGCCGATACTCTACACCAGGCTGCATCAGGAACATTTGACCAGGACAGTCGGATTTATGTTCGGCAATTGTAGACCAATATTTCTCACCTGAGTAAGTTTCATCGTGACACTCTTCACATTCGTTAGTATTGCTATTCCAAAATTGATCAATGTCACACTCTTGACAATGGCCAGCCTAAATTCGCCACTTGCTGACATAATTTTTTATCTATAATCTTATTTGCATCCAACCGAAAAACTATCGATCTTATCTGACTTAGACCTTGATCAAAACTCTCCTTGAACAAGAATTCTTGACATTTAAACTTTCTTCTATTATAAACAAAAAACAATGACACGAAAACGCAACTTAAATTTATTAAAAAAAACAACTATTCATAAAGCCTTTTTAACGCTGGTTATTCCAACAATTATCAGCCAATTGATTGCCATTATTTACAATATGTCTGATTCTTTTTGGATTGGGCAATTGAATCAACCTGCTCAATTTGCCGCCGCTTTTATATGCATACCCATTTGCTTATTTTTTGTGGCAGTTTCAAATATCTTTGGCGTTGGTGGCGCTAGTTTGATTGCACGCAGTCTAGGCCAACAAAATTTTTCAAAAGCACGCACCACATGCGCCTTTTGTCTGTGGTCCACTATTATTTTCAGTGGACTCATTGGCTTATTTTTTTATTTATATCGGCAACCTCTATTATATTTTATCGGGGCAACAGATGAAACATATCTATATAGCGAACAATATGCTTTTTGGACAGTGATACTGGGGGCTATTCCTGCTTCCTTGACGGGACTGTTTAGTCATTTAATTCGTTCAGAAGGCTATGCAAAACAGGCTAGTTTTGGTATGATTTTAGGTCTTGTTCTCAATATGATTTTGGATCCTATTTTTATTTTTTGTTTGCGCTTGGAAATCGTAGGTGCTGCAATGGCAACCCTTATTTCTATATGCATTGGATGTGTTTACTTTATTCATTTTATTCTACACACAAAATCCAGCGTTTTGACATTAAATCCTCGTTTTTTCCGCGTAGGCAATCATATTGCTTCCGAGGTCTTGTGGGTTGGTTTCCCCAGTACATTAGTGACAACAATGGCCTTGATTTCCAGCGTTGTTTTAAATGTATTGATGGCGGAACATTCTACCACCGCTTTGGCAGGCATGGGTATTGCAAAAAAAATTGATCATATTATTTTTGGTGTCACAAATGGCATTGGACAAGGTGCTTTACCTTTGATTTCCTATAATTATGCAGCCAACAATCTGAAACGGATGAGGGCCGCCATTAAAACAACCTTTACTTACAGCTTTGCTATGTCCATTTTTGTCACCCTATTTTTATTTTTTGGCTCCTCTTGGATTACCCGATTTTTTATTCAAGATCCTCAAACCATTGCCTATGGCAGTCTCTTTTTACGGATCATGTGTCTGACCTGTCCTTTTTTTGCGCTTACTTTAATTATCTTGACCATCTTTCAAGCCATTGGCAAAAAAGCTCAACCTATTCTTTTATCCTTACTGCGTAAGGGCGCCATTGATATTCCTATGATGTACTTTTTAAATCGCACCATTGGGATTATGGGTGTGGCTTGGGCTTTTCCTATAGAGGACATCCTTGCCGCACTTGTGGCTATTTTGTTATTTTTCCCCCTTTGGAAAAAGAGGCATCACCTCAAAAAAAAGAATTGCAATTCCCGAAAATATTTGTTAGTCTAATACTATCAAGGGTTAAAAGAAAAGGAGTTTTGCATGAAGAATTGGGTTGGTTTAGGTCTTGTTGTCTTGTTGACACAGACAATGCCGGTATCGGCGACGGAAAGTTATTACCATCGTTATGGTTATCCAACAAACAATCCTCAGATTGCCTCTGAATCGTACCCCGTGACAACACGCACGGTGGATGCGCCATATGCTCCTGCTTCTGTGACGACAACACAACCAGTTATGCCGCAACAATACACCCAAACGCCTCGGGCACCTCAATATGGCTTTTACGCTCAATCGTCCAGATTCAATGGGAATCAACGCTATATCACCGGAGGAAATCCTTATGTGGCAACTTCTCAAACCTCTGCTTATAGCAATCAGAATAGCTATTATAACTCACCCGTTTTTACCGAGGAAACGCGCACACGCGCCAAACTTTATTACTTGGGAGTCCACGGGGGCATTGGTGGCACTTTTGGTTGGGATCATGGAGAGAAAAACCCCATAAAACCTGTTTTAGGCCTGATCGCTGGTACATGGGCCACCCCCAATATCCGTTTAGATGCTGAATTTGATTATCATGTTAAAGGAAACATTGGCAAAGGATCCCAAAGCACAAAAACCTACAAGCAATATGATTTAGGGGCAAATGCTTATTACGATTTTCCGATAACAAAGTATGGTTTTCAACCTTTTATAGGCGGCGGTTTGTGGTTGGTTAAAAAGATGGTGACCGCACATGAAGGCGCCTCTGGCAAAAGTCATTCTGGTTGGAAATTGGCCCTATCCGCTGCCGCAGGTCTTGCCTATCCGATTAACGAAAATTGGCGGCTCACTTCCATGCTCAGAGCTCGCTATATTGTGACAAATGAAGGGTTGTATAACTTGGAGGCCTTAATTGGTGCCACTTATTCCTTCTAAAAGAGCAATATTAAAAACTGACATTACTGCATCAAATTTTCCTTGATTTTATACATAAATATGTTATAGTGGTTTTGTATGACATATTTTGATAAAGGAGACGAAATGAGAAAAATCATCTTATTATTGCTTTGTTCGGCCGCTATACCTGCTTTTGCAGAAGATGCCAATGGCAAGCAGCTTATTTTAAATTTGCGTGAAATTTCACTCAGTTATTCCAACACATCTGTTGGTAATGCCCGTGAATATCGCGATTCGCCTATTTCACAGTACAGTATGGACAGCCAGTACAACATTGTGGGCAAATTGGATGCCTTGTTGGATTCAACAAATGACACAGGTTTGTGGCGTACAAATTTGCTGTTAAACTACGGCAAAGTCAAAATTAAACCAGTTGATGGTCCAAATGAAACAACTGAAAGTGCTGATAAAATTTGGTTATCCACAGAATATGCCTTTAAAACATGGCAGATATCTGATGTAGATGTTGGTCCCTTTGGACAAGTGGCTTTCCAGACAGAATTTACAAAAAATCAAGATGCGCCACGTTATAAAGTCTTATCTGCCAGAGAAGGTATAAAGGCCTTTGAGGGGGCTTATGTCAAAGAATTATATGGTGCCTTGGTTGAAGAATTAGATTTCACGTATTCAGATGATCGCAATGCAAAAATGGCCTGGGAAATTGGCACACGATTGGAATATCCGATTCGTGAAGGCGTCAAGTTGACTGGTACTGGGCGCTACACAGATTATTTTTACTTTTCCAAACATGTCGGCACAGATTTGACATATGATATGGAATTGACCGGAAAATTTGAGGTAGATTTAACTGATACAATCGCTTTTGCACCATACGTCAGTTATCGTCGAGGCAAATCTCGCGCAGCTAGCAAAGCTGGCGACAACTTTATGATTGGTTTACAATTAAAATATGCGGATTTATTCCACTTGAATTAAAAAAGGAGAAAAAAATGTTAAAAAATGTCTTAAAAGAATTTAAAACTTTCGCGTTAAAAGGAAATGTGTTGGATATGGCCGTTGGTATCATTATTGGTGCCAGCTTTGGGAAAATTGTCAACAGTTTGGTTTCGGATGTGATGATGCCTCCGTTGGGCATGCTGCTTGGCAAAGTGGATTTTTCCGAATTAAAATTTGTGCTTGGGGAAGGCCCCGATGCGCCCGCCATTAAATATGGTGAATTCATCAATAATGTCATCAGCTTTATTATTGTGGCTTTTGCTGTGTTTATTTTGGTCAAAGGTATCAACACGGTGCGCGCCAAAATGGAAAAGGCCGAGGCAAAGGCAGCTGCAGCGGCCGAACCCACGGAAAAAGAGTGTCCATATTGCTGCACAATGATTCCTGTGGGAGCCAAACGCTGTCCACATTGCACAAGCGAACTGAAAAAATAATTTTTAAATTTTCGCATATTTTATCCCCTCAGAAAGTTGAGGGGATTTTTTCTTGACAAAGCTTCCTACTGCCCCCTATACTATAAAAGCATCATAAAACCAAGGAGGAATTATGCAAAAAGAAACAAAAAATATACTGTGGGTTGCCGTTGGATCATTTTTCAGCGGTGTGATTATTACTTTTTTATTGCTGTGTATTTCAATGGCTATGACACGCCCTTGTCACAAAGGTATGCCACCTATGCCCATGCACAATATGCATGAACAAAGCATGCCACGCCATGCTGATATGCAAAATCATACGCGCGGTTTAAATCGTATGTCACGCACCAAAGATCATATGATTAAAAATGCTAATGGACGCCCAAATCGTCCAGAACCAATGGACAAAGCAGAGTAGAATCTGCTAATAAAATCCCCCGCCAAAATCAGCGGGGGATTTTTTATTTGCAATTATGCATTAAGTTTGATACAATATTTTCGGATTGGGTGACTCCCAATCTTTAGAGGGTTAAACTCCTCTTCATGGTTGTCCGAAAGGGCATAAAAACTTCCAGCAAAGACTGGAAGGCGTAAAATAGGGCTTTTGAGCCTAATATGCGCACTATTTCCATGAATAGAGTTTAACTTCCAGTCGCTTTCGTCAAGCGGCATTTTTAATGAAAGGAAGAAAGTAAAATGAAAAAATTATTATTTGGCAGTTTGTTTTTGTTGTCTGGCTGTTGTACTATTGTTGATTCTCCCAATGAATCTGTCGTCTTCAACAGCAATGTTGATCAAACAGACATTACAATCACAAACAGTAAAAATCAAGTGGTGTACTCTGGGCAAACACCCACTACATTAACATTAAACAAAAAAGCGGGGTATTTTTCGGGCGAAACATATCATGTCCATGCCTCAAAAACAGGATATGCATCCACTGAGTACCTTTTAGATACACGACTCAACGGTTGGTACTGGGCCAATATTTTATTCGGAGGACTGATTGGCATGTTGATTGTTGATCCTGCCACAGGCGCCATGTGGACTTTTCAGGAGAATAACGTCCTAACAAATCTAGAAAAATGAAACTCTACTAACTCATGCGGATAATTTGACATGAACTGCATAAGAAAAGCCCGGGGGAAACTCGGGCTTTTGGTATCAACTGGAAGAGTTATTTATCTTCCCCGGCCAGTTGTTTGTAGTATGCCCAGCGGTCATCCACTTGCTTTTGAGCCTGTTTCAACAATTCCTCATAGTGTTCTGGATTTTGTTGTTTCACATACTTAAAGCGTGTTTCCGTTGCCATAAAGTCGGCGACTGGAATGCTTGGCTTAGAATCCAACTGGAATGGATTTTTACCTTCCGCTTTCAAGCGCGGATCAAAGCGATAGAGTGGCCACAGACCAGACTTCACCGCCAATTGTTGATGGTTCAAGCCCTCTTTACCAATGTCATAACCATGGTTGATACAGTGGCTGTAAGCAATGATCAACGACGGGCCATTAAAGGATTCGGCTTCATTCATGGCTTTTAACGCTTGAGCATCATTGGCGCCCAAAGCAATGCTGGCCACATAAACTTCGCCCGAACTCATGGCAATTGCGCCCAAGTCTTTGCGTGGCAGGCTGCTACCTGACACAGCAAACTTGGCGGAAGCACCAATTGGTGTTGCCTTGGAACGTTGACCACCGGTGTTGGAATACACTTCCGTATCCATCACCATAATGTTTACGTTCTTGCCGGAATATAAGGCGTGATCTAAACCACCGTAGCCGATATCATAGGCCCAACCGTCACCGCCCAAAATCCACACGGATTTTTTGACGAGGTAGTCGGCATGTTCAGCCATCAATTTCACACGATCACCGGACAAGGTTGCCAATTTTTCTTTCAACGCTTTCACGCGATCACGTTGCGCAGCAATACCTTCTTCTGTTGTTTGATCAGCATTCAAGATACTGTCGGTCAATTCGGCACCAACTTGATCTTTCAGTTCTGTCAACAACTGAATGGCAAATTCAATTTTGGAATCAACAGAAGTCCGCATACCCAAACCAAACTCGGCATTGTCTTCAAACAAGCTGTTAGCCCAAGCTGGACCTCTGCCCTCTTCATTTTGTGCATATGGTGTTGTTGGCAAGTTGCCACCATAGATGGACGAACAACCCGTTGCATTGGCAACCAACAAACGATCACCAAACAATTGCGTCATCATCTTGACATATGGCGTTTCACCGCAGCCGGCACAAGCACCAGAGAACTCAAACAATGGGCGCATCAAAGCAACGCTCTTCACTGCTTTCGGATTCAACTTGCTGCGATCCGCATCTGGCAATTGCATAAAGAAGTCAAAGTTCTTGATTTCTTGATCAATGTGCTTTTCAATCGGTTCCATGACAAGCGTATTTTTCGCTTTCATTGGGCAGGCCTGAGTACACAAGGTGCATCCTGTACAATCTTCCGGTGCCACCTGAATAATAAACTTATCACCCTTGAATTCAGGAGTCTTGTAATCAGCGGATTTAAAGCCCTCTGGCGCATTTGCCAACGCCTCAGGTTTGGCCACTTTTGCACGAATAGCAGCATGCGGACACACGGAAACGCACTTACCGCATTGGATACATGTTTCGGGATCCCAGCATGGAATTTGTGTCGCCACACGGCGTTTTTCATAGCGTGCTGTATCACTTGGCCATGTACCATCCACGGTCCATTCAAATGCAGATACAGGCAATTCATTTCCTTTTTCTTCAATGATTTTGCCCGTCACATTTCGAATCAGCTCTGGCGCCGTTGCTGGCACACCTGGTTGACGATGAATCTTGGAGTTCACCTCTCCAATTTTCACTTCATACAAAT
>JAZLCF010000038.1:0-12164 GCA_045614105.1 Alphaproteobacteria bacterium
CAGCTTGATACTAACTTTAAAATACCGATTGATGTGTATCATGCACACAGCGGTGTTTTTTTATAACTGAAGGAAAATAAAATGTTGAAAGAAGAACACAGCATGAGTTCTAAAAAAAGAAGTAGTTCCAAATGCCACGGACGGGCGGACGTGGTTCATAAGCGAACATAAAAAATCTCTGGCCATTTTGGCGGGTTATTCCAAGATTTATTTTCAATGCAACAGAGGGGACCAGGCGGGGTCGGAGGCATCGCCGGCTGTTTGCAATTCTTGCTCGTGATAACCCGTGATGTCTATCATATAAATTTTGGCGCTTTGTCCTTTGCCTTTTTTGTCCATGGGTGTTTGTTTCCAAAAGGCCAGCACGCGTCCGTTGGGTGCCCATGTCGGTCCTTCTACCAGCCAGCCTTCGGCAATCAAGCGTTCGCCTGAGCCATCTGGTTTCATGAGGCCAATGTAAAAAGTGCCATTTTTGATTTTTGTAAAGGCTATATAATCGCCGCGTGGTGACCACACAGGTGTGGCATAACTGCCCTCGCCAAAGCTGATACGCTGGACATTTGAGCCATCTTTGTTCATCACATACAGCTGTTGTTTGCCCGAACGATCTGAGTTAAAGACAATGCGCTGTCCGTCGGGCGAAAAGCTGGGCGATGTATCAATTGCCGAGTGGGAGGTCAGCTGTGTGCGCTTGCCAGAATCCAAATCATATAAATAGATATCCGAGTTGCCACGCTTAGACATAGAAAAAATCAGCTGTTTGCTGTCGGGCGAAAAGCGTGGTGCAAAGGACATGCCTTCAAAATGCCCTAAATTGCGTGTTTTGAGAGTATTGCTGTCCGTCAGGTACAGCTGAGGCTTGCCACCTTGATAGGACATATAGACAATCTCGCGCATATTGGGGGAAAAGCGGGGCGTCATGGCCATAGACTTACCGTCAGTTAGATAACGCAAGTTGGCGCCGTCTTGATCCATGATGGCCAAGCGACGTTCGCGTTTATCAGTAGAACCTTTTTCGGCAATGAAAGCAATTTTTGTGTCAAAATAACCTGTTTCGCCAGTCAGTCGTTCGTAAATTATATCGGCAATGATATGAGCAATTTTGCGCCAACTGTCTGGGGAAGTTGCCAATGTTTTTGCGTCCAATTGTTGATTTGCATAGACATCCCAAATGCGAAATGAAACGTGAATTTTGCCATCCAGAGCCTCAGTGATTTCCCCGTGAATCAGGGCGTGTGCGCCAATGGCTTGCCAATCGGCAAAGCGAGGCTGAGTATTCAAAGAGTCCATATTTTGAATGTAGGCATCTTGGTCTATGATACGAAAAAGATTGGAGCGTTCTAGATCTGCCTGAATAATTTGGGGAATCAGCTCGCCCAAATTGGAGGCGGTCTTTGCGCTGAAAGTGGTAATGGCTATGGGCGTCGGATCAGATTTTGCCCCATCCACATTGATGTGCAGCTCTGCATGCACCACACTTGCCAAAAACAAAACAATAAGACAGATGATTTTTTTCATTTTTCCCCCGTTTTAAAATACATTAGCATCCATTGGATTGAAATTCAAGTATAATTCTTTCCAATCTGAATAGTGATCACCATAATGATCGGCCAAAATTTTAAAGGGGGATTCTGCGCCCTTTTGTGCGCAAATGTAAACGGCACGTCTGGCACTTTCAGAAAGAGATTTAAAGGCTGGCAAATTCATATTGTTCATAATTTTTGCTTCGCGGACAGAGCCGTCTTGGTTCACCAGAACACGAATTTGAACCACAATTTCGTCTATGTTTTGAGCCCCACCATCTATGTTCCAACAATCGCGCAACTTGGAGGCAATAAAGTCTTTATCCGAAATGGTTAACAGCTTATCCATGCGTCCCTCCGTGCCATTATTCAACGCTTCGGCGGGGTTGGGTTCCGCTGGCGGAGCAGGGGTGTCTTGACGCACTTTTTCCACGCTGGCCAGCAATGATTTCAAATTATAATCCGGCTTTTTAGATTTTGGTTGTGGCGCAGTTTTTGTTGCCTCTTTTTTCTTTTCCTCTTTTTTGGGCTGAACGGCCACGGCATCTTTGGGCTTTGGTGCCTCTTTTGGTTGCGGTTTTGGCTCGGGCGTTTTGACTTGCTGTTTTTGCTTGTCTGGCTTAGAGGTTGGTTTTGCCTGTTCTTTCTTGGCTTCCGCTTTGGGGCGTTCTTTTTTTGCCACGGATTTTTGGGGCAGGTTTGTTTTATCGGCAATTTTAACCTTCGTTAAATCCACCATCAAGATGGCGGGGGGCGCTTTCGTATATTCTTTGGCAAAATGAAAATCCGCGAACATCAAACCGATGACCACGGCATGCAATCCCAAAGAAAGTAAAAGCGCTTTTCTTTGCATTATTTTTTGTCTTCCATTACCTTTGAATCTGTCTTTAATCCGACTTGAGTAAAGCCCGCTGTGCGTAGTAGTGCCATGACCTCTATCACTTGACCATAGTGAGCTTCGCTGTCGCCTGAAATCATCATCTGAATTTTGGGATTTTCTTTCACAATAGCACTTACTTTTTTGGTTAAAGTATCAATTTTAACCTCTTGAGTTCCAACGAAAATTTTACCTTGTTTATCAATGCTAATGTCCAAAGTTTTCTCGGGACTTTCAATCGCTTTCCCGTCGCCTTTTGGTAAGTTCAAAGGAATGCCTGTTGTCAGCAAGGGGGCTGTGATCATAAAGATGGCCAGCAAGCTTGTCATCACATCAATTAGGGGGGTTAGGTTCACCTCTGATTTAATGGTGTTTCTGTGGCGGCGATGCCTCATTTAACGCTCCTTTGTGTTTCCAAAATGGTTGTCAATTCGTCGGAAAATGTTTCCATTCGCCCCGTTACACGGTCAATATCGTGCGTGATTTTGTTGTATCCGATGAGGGCAGGGATGGCAGCAATCAAGCCGACGGCTGTTGTGAACAAAGCTTCTGCCACACCGGGGGCAACGGCCGCAATGTTGGTGCTTTGTGTAGCGCCGATGGCGTTAAAGCTGTCCATAATGCCCCATACGGTTCCAAATAAGCCGAGCAGTGGAGCAACAGATCCTGTGGAAGCCAAGAAAATCATTCTGGTTTCCAATTTTTCCACCATTTTATCAATTGTGATTTGAATGCTTTTGTTGATGCGTTCCGTGATTTTTAATCCGCTGCGTTCGGAATGTTCTTGGTGATGAGTCCATTCTTGGTAAGCGGTATTGAAAATTTGGGACAAAGGATCATGTGCCTCTTTGGCATAATCATTATAAAAATCCGCCAAAGACGTGGTTTTCCAAAATTTTTCCTCAAACTTTTTCATGCGTTCGTTGATGCGTTTCAAGGTAATCATTTTATCAAAGATAATCGCCCAGCACCAAACCGAGGCGAATAATAGCCCCAAGATTAAAACCTTCATAAACAGGTCGGCGTTTTGGAACATCGCCATCATTGAAATAGATGAGTGTATAACTTCGTTTTGCATTAGTTTTCTCCTTTCACTAAATAGTTTTCATAAAGCGCACGAATATCTGCGGGGATCCGTTTGGGGCGCAGGGTTTTTGTGTCCACGCTGACCGCTTCCACATGAACGGTGGCGATATGTTGATCGTTTATCCAAAAAGTTTGTTCGCTGATACAACTGGCCGCCTTGATTTCTTTCACTGTCGTTTTAATAGTGACCATCGCATTCAAGGGAGCAGGGCGCTTGTATTCGACATCCGCTTTGCACACGACAAAAGCGTCTCCTCTGGCCAGCAAATCTGTAATCGGCATGCCGGCATCATTAAACCATTCGCTGCGGGCACGCTCGGCATAGGCTAAATAATTCGCATGATATGCAATTCCGCTGGCGTCTGTATCTTTATAATATATTCTGAATTTAAAATCATGTATTTTCATTCTGTGTCCTCCAATAAATCGGGTTGAACATATTGTGTTGGGGTTTTAAGACCCAAATGCTTATAGCCAAGGGGCGAAAGCATGCGGCCACGCGGTGTGCGCATAACCAGCCCAAGTTGCATTAAATAGGGTTCGATGACTTCCTCCAAGGTATCGCGTTCTTCGGACAGGGCGGCGCTTAAAGTATCGGCACCCACAGGCCCGCCAGCATACTTTTCAGCAATGCAGCGCAAATACCTGCGGTCAATGGCGTCAAGGCCTTGTTTGTCCACCTCTAAGCGAGTCAAGGCTTTGTCGGCTAGTTCAGCTGTAATAGATTCATTGCCTGCAAAATCACGCACGCGGCGCAGGAGACGACCAGCAATACGTGGTGTTCCGCGGGAACGTTTGGCAATTTCATGAGCCCCCTCGGTTGTCATGTCCATATTCAGCAAACGTGCATTTCGTTCCACAATCTTTTGCAAATCGTCTGTTTCATAAAAGCTGAGATGCATGGGGATTCCAAAACGATCGCGCAAAGGGGTGGAAAGTAAACCAGAACGTGTTGTTGCGCCGATCAATGTGAATGGGGGGAGGTCAATGCGCACCGAACGTGCAGCGGGTCCTTCGCCGATCACAATGTCTAGCTGATAATCTTCCATGGCAGAATAAAGCACTTCTTCCACTGCAGGATTTAAACGGTGAATTTCGTCAATGAATAACACATCGCGTGGCTCTAGATTTGTCAAAATAGCAGCCAAGTCGCCCGATTTAGAAATCATCGGCCCTGAGGTTGGGCGGAAATTGACCCCCAGCTCCTTTGCGACAATCTGGGCCAGAGTAGTTTTACCTAATCCCGGAGGGCCGAACAACAAAACGTGATCCATTGCCTCTTGCCTGTCGCGGGCGGCATTCACGAACACGCGCAAGTTTTGACAGAGTGTTCTTTGCCCAACAAAGTCGTCCAAACTTTGTGGACGCAAGCCTTTATAAAGTTCCTCATCTCCCGTTTGTTTTTGTGGTGCAATAATTCTATTTTCTACCATGGTTTACAAACTCCCTTTGCCGATTTCACGTAAAGACAGGCGGATGAGTTCCGCGGTTTCCAAACCCGGATTTTGACGCAAAATGTTAGCAACCACCATGCCGGCCTCAATTCGTGCATAGCCCAAGTTCGCCAAAGCAGAAATTGCCTCCTCCATCGCTTGATTTTGTGCGGGTGCTTTTGTGCCTGTTGAACCCAATACCTGTAGTGTTTCATTTGAGCCAAGCGAGCCCATTTTTCCCTTTAATTCCGTCACCAATCGGACGCCCAGTTTTGGGCCTACACCGTTGGCGCGTGTAAAGGCTTTGCCATCCGCCGCCATCACGGCCATTTGAATCTCGTTAGGGGAGAGGGCGGACAAAATCGCCAAAGCCACCTTGGCGCCTACGCCTTGCACCGTGCTGAGCAGGTTAAACATTTGCTGTTCCACAGTGTCCGCAAATCCAATCAGATGGATATGATCTTCGCGTACCTGAGTTTCAATCCACAGGGAAGCCGTTCCGCCCACCGCCGGCATTGTGCCAGCTGTTTTGGACGAACAAAAAACACGATAGCCCACACCTGCGACGTCTAAAATCAAATAATCTTCATAAAAAGAATCAACAATTCCCGTCAGTTTTCCAATCATAATGTTCTCCTTTTGTTCCACCCTAACAAAAAAAGAAAAAAAATGCAAATAAAAAGGGTTGCTTTTTCAAAAAAAGTTTTGTATGATTGGTTAAAAATCAGTTAAGAAAAGGATTCTAATGGTTGCTTTTGGTGAAACGACGCGGATTCCCCCGCAAAATTTAGAGGCAGAACAGGCTGTTCTGGGGGCGATTTTGTCGGATAACAGCAACTTGGATCGTTTGGAGGAGTTTTTAAAGCCTATCCATTTTATGCACCCTGTCCATGCTAAAATCTATGAGACTTGCCTGAAAAATCGGCCGATGGATATTGTGCGCTTGAAGCCCTTTTTTGTGAATGATGATTCGCTTAAAGATGTAGGTGGCGTGGAGTATTTGGCAAAATTGGTTTCGTCAGCGTCTACAATTATCAACGTTGTAGAGTATGGTCGAGAGATTTTGGATTGCTACACACGGCGTCAGCTGATTTCTTTGGGGACAGATGTTGTGAATAAGGCCTTTGAGCGTAATTTGGATGATGATGCGGCAAAACAGATTGAATTTGCTGAAAAATCCCTGTTTGAGTTGGCGAATGAGCGCGAATTGGAGGGCGGTCCAAAGGCTTTAAGTGAAGGACTAAAATCCACCTTAGAGTTGACAGAGCAGGCCATTAAAAATCCTTCTGGCATTGGGGGAATTCCCACGGGTTTGACGGGTTTGGATGCCTTGTTGGGTGGTTTTAACAATACAGACTTGATTATTTTAGGCGGACGCCCTGGTATGGGTAAGTCGGCGCTGGCAATTACGCTGGCCTTTAATATCGCACAGTATTTTGAGCGTGAGAACAAAAAGAAAGATACTGCGCCAAAATCGGTGGCTTTCTTTTCGTTGGAAATGTCGGCGGAGCAGGTGGCTGCGCGTATTTTGTCGTCCAGAACATCCATTTCATCGCATGATATGCGCCTTGGTAAATTGTCGGATGATCAGTTTGATGAGCTGGCCGCCGGGGTGGAATTGCTGACAAAAATTCCGCTGTATATTGATGAAACGTCTGGCATTACGGTGTCTGCCATTAAAAATCGGGCGCGGCGGATGGCTCGGAATAAAGAGCAGGGGCTGGGGCTGATTGTGATAGACTATCTTCAGCTGATTTCCTCCACAGGGCGTAAGGAGAATCGTGTGCAGGAACTATCCGAGATGACGCGCGCTTTGAAAATTATGGCCAAAGAGTTGGGTGTTCCTGTGTTGGTGTTGTCGCAGTTGTCGCGCCGGATAGAAAGCGCGGAGGCAGAGGGCAATCGGCCGAAGCTGTCGGATTTGCGTGATTCTGGCTCCATTGAGCAGGATGCGGATATCGTGATGTTTGTGTATCGTGATTATTACTATTTGAAAAACAAGGAAATTCAGCGCACAGCCACAGAAACGGATGAAAAGTTTGCCCTGCGCAAGGCCAATTTAGAACAGCGCAAACAAGAAACAGAAAATCTGGCGGAAGTGATTGTGGAAAAGCACCGCCATGGTCCAACTGGCAAAGTGGATTTGTACTTCAATGGTCGCTTCGGCCAGTTCACCGATTTGGAAAAATAAGTTTTAGTTACCTCCGCCCTTTTTGAAGCGAGGATTTTTGCTTGTGAGTTACAAGTTATAGTGTGGGTTGGCTTTATTCCAAACACTCGTCCGCACCATTTTCGCCAGTGCCTTTGGATACTGTACCTGTGCAACAATCACTTTCCTCACATTCGTCGTATTCATTGCGATTACGACAATAACCAACGCCTTCTTCACAACAGATAGAACATTGTATCTCATCATTGCATACCCCTAGTGCGGTCAGTGTATGTCCTTCTGGACAACAGTGCAGGTTATCGCCATGATCATGATATGCAATACCATTTTCACAGCAATGAAAATAACCTCCTAGATCTGTTAAAGTATGTGATTTTGGACAGCACCCTTCTTCATAAATACCATCTCCATCAGTAGCAACAAATATGTTGCCATTTACACAGCAACCTACTTCAACATAAGAGCCTTCTTGATAAGCGATATATGGTACACCACTTGTACAACAATGTCCGTTTCCATCACAACATTGCCCATTTTGACAAGTATTTCCTTCACCACAACAAGTATCACCACATTGGCGTTCGGCGGGACAAGGTTCTGCGGCAGGGGTATCATTTCCGTCTGGTAAATCATCGGGGCTTAAATCATTGTTGTAAGTCAATTTGATTGTGTTCGGGTTATCCGAATCACATGAATTGGGAGAGAATCCCTTGATCACAGGGCTGGTTGTCCCTTTCATTTGTTCGCACACAGAGCCATCTACACCTGTAATGGATAACGTGAATTGTTTGTCTGTGTTTGCCCATGCGGCGGCACCCGTCGCACCATAAACGGTCGTTTCAAAAATACCGCCACTAAAATCTTTTTTATTAAATTCGCTGAGTGATGGATTATGTCCATGTAAAGTAATTTGACCTGCCACAACAACTGCTCGCTTTGATGCTTCATTCAACAGCTCATTCGCCCGATGACGCGTCATAGCAGCCTTATATCCCGCAATACCTATCACAGACAACACCCCGACAATAGCCAGCACGCCCAGCATTTCCACCATATTTCGCCCTGATGAGAGGCGGTTGGAAGCTAGAAAACTATCGATCGGAATAGCACTGCATATTTGGACAAGCCTTATTTTGCAATCTTCCAACCGAACAGAACAGTTGGAATTTTCGTCTGATGAGACGCCGACCAAGAGGATTTCTAGCCCTCAGAACAGGAATCACCTGTCCCAGAATCATCATATCAAAACTAATTTTGAATTACAAACAAAAAATATGGGATGTTTATTTTTTTTCATTTTTGGGCTTGCAAAAAGAGGTTTTTTGTGCTAAAATATTGCCCATCGTTTTTAACAAAGGAAGAAAGATGAACCAAACAACAACTCAAGAGATTTTGGATACCAAAATTTATAAAACAATTCAAGAATATTGTAATACACGGAAGCATCCTGTCCGAGCAGAAGAAGCCTTATTGGCATTTGACTTTTTAAGCAAGCGTGCTTCAGCTGAAGAAATCAGAGCGCATAAAGGGGAATATCTTTTTTTATTCCGCCGTTTAATCCACAGCTTGCCATGCGTATCAGGAGGAAAAGGGCGTTCCCCCTTCAGGACTGAGACTGAGCAGTATGCTCCTAAAATTATTGAATTGACAGATTGGTTTATTGCTCAAAGGGGATGTAAGGACGGACCATACAAGACTAAATTAAAAGACTTACTTCATATGATAGAGGAAAAACACGTGCCTGTACACACAAGCAAATGGCAGACATGGCAAGAGTGTTTAACTCCTAAAAGAAAGATCTCTTTAAAGAATTGCAAGGCTGAACAACCGGCAAAGGTTTATCGTTGTTCTTTTTTTGGCCGTGGTATCAATCATAGACTGTATGACAAAGATTAAAGTAAGGGAATAAAATGACAGCTAAAATTATTGTCTTTGCAAATGAAAAAGGTGGTACAGGAAAATCCACATTGGCCATGCATACTATTGTGGCCTTGTTACGTGCCGGTAAAAAAGTGGCCTCTTTTGACTTGGATCCCAATCAGCAAAGTTTAACACGTTATGTGGAAAATCGTAAAACTTTTGTGATGGAAAAAGGCGTTTCTTTGCCCTTGCCAGAGCACACTTGCTGGACACCAGATGTGGCCAAGATTTATACATTACGTAGTCGCTTGGACAAGTTGTCAAATGAAGTAGATGCCATTGTTATTGATACGCCAGGATCTCATACAGAGCTGGGAATTGAAGCAATGACATTGGCTGATGTATTGGTGACCCCGATGAATGATAGTTTGGTGGACTTGGATATTTTGGCGTTGGTGGATGGTGAAACGTTGAAAATTACAGGACCTAGCCATTTCGCACAAACTGTATGGAGCACAAGGCAACAGCGTATGTTGGAACGCAAACCCTCTTTGAATTGGCTGGTTATTCGTAATCGTATGTTGTTTAACAAATCCAAAAACTCTCAAACCATGTCTATTTTGTTGAATGCTCTTTCCCGTCGGATTCATTTTGAATTGGTGGGTGTTGTGTCGGAACGTGTTGTTTTCCGTGAATTATTTTTAAAGGGTTTGACAATGTTGGATTTTAAAGATGAAAACATTAAAATTGCCACAAACAACTCGGCAAAAACAGCACGTCAGGAATTGTGTATCCTTGTCAACAAAATTTGGGGATCACCCTTGATTTCTGATCCTGTTCCTGCTATACAATAGGGAAGATAAACAAAAGGGGGGAGCAATGGACATTACCGCCATTCAAACAACGCCTTATGCGGATCAAGATTTTGGTACGTCCGGTTTACGGCGTCACGTAGATGTCTTCAAGCAAAAAAATTATGTGCAAAATGTTGTCCAATCTATCTTTGATTCGGTAGAAGGGTTCGAAGGGAAAACTTTGATTGTTGGCGGAGATGGGCGTTATTTCAGTGATAAAGCCATACAGATTGTTTTAAAAATGGCTGCTGCGAATGGGTTTGGCCGCTTGATTGTGGGGAAAAACGGATGGCTTTCTACGCCGGCGCTTTCTCACCTGATTACATTAAAGGAAGCCTTTGGTGGCATTATCTTAACAGCCAGTCACAATCCTGGCGGAAAAGAGGGCGATTTTGGAATTAAATTCAATATTGCCAGTGGTGCTCCGGCGCCGCTTGTCATTACAAATAAAATTTCTGAGTGTACGAAAAGTATTACGCGGTATTGGTGGATAGACGTTCCTGATATCAATTTAAAAAACACAGGGATACGACAAATTGGAAATACAATCATTGAAGTGATTGATCCAGTTCAAGACTATGCCGATTATATGCAACAAATTTTTGATTTTCCCGCTATTCACCAATTATTTAAAAATGGCTTTAAAATAACTTTTGACGCCATGAACGCCATTACAGGACCTTATGCAAAATACCTATTTGAAGAAGTTTTAGGCGCACCAAAGGGGTCTGTTGTTCATGAAAAACCTTTGCCAGATTTTGGTGGTATACCACCCGATCCGAATTTGGTTCATGCCAAGCCCTTGTTGGATAAAATGTTTGGGGATAAGGCGCCTGATTTTGGGGCAGCCTCTGATGGAGACGGAGATCGCTATATGATCGTGGGTGACCATTTTTTTGTGAATCCTTCGGACAGCTTGGCCTTGTTGACTGCGTATTTAACACAATTACCTTATTATAAAGAAAACTTTTATGGTGTAGCACGTTCAATGCCAACCTCTCAGGCAGTGGATTTTGTGGCAAAACGCAAGAAATATCCTTTGTTTGTGACTCCAACTGGTTGGAAATTTTTTGGCAACCTATTAGAAAATAAACGTATTTCATTATGTGGAGAAGAAAGCTTTGGAGCGGGTTCTTCGCATGTATTGGAAAAAGATGGTCTCTGGGCTGTGCTGGCTTGGCTAAACATCATCGCCATTACAGGAAAAAATCCCCAACAATTGATTACAGAATTATGGCGCAAAGACGGTCGTGTCTATTATATGCGACACAATTATGAAAATGTAGCAGCATCAGATGCTCAACAATTGATGGAAAATTTAACACAGCAATTGTCTCGTTTAAAACGGCGACATTTTGGATGCTTTGAAGTCAAATCAGCGACTGTTTTTGATTATATAGATCCTGTGACTCAAGAAGTTGCTCAAAATCAAGGTATCCTGATTTCGTTATCTAATGAGGCGGAAATTTGTGTCCGTTTGTCTGGAACAGGAACAGAAGGGGCAACGGTACGGCTTTATTTTTCCAGACATTCAAGCAAAATAGATGCATCAAATGAAGAAATGCTGGCTCCTGTCATTTTGGCAGCTACTTCTATTTTGGAAACAGAAAAATACTTGAAAATACACGCACCAACAACAATTACATAAAAACTGATTTTGTTCTTGCAATTCCTTATTTTTTAGATTACAATCCTTTTTGAATCGAGGAGTTGCCGTGTTGGATAGATTATTTTCTTTTATAAATACACTGGGTCGCTTTGCTTTGGGCTTTTTTAAAGCAAGTGGTGATTTAATTTTATTTTCATTGCAAACGGTGAGCGCGCTTTTTAAGGCTCCCTTTTATATGGCAGAAATGATCCGAATGAGCATAGAAATTGGCTTTTATTCATTGCCTGTTGTTGCCTTAACAACTGTCTTTTCAGGTATGGTGATTGCGATTCAAACGTATGAGGCAGTTTCTAAATTTTCAGCAGAAGGAGCTGTGTCTATGGTCGTACTGGTGGCTGTGACCCGTGAGTTGGCGCCTGTGATGGCGGCTTTGATGGTTGCGGGGCGCATTGGGGCCGCTATGGCAGCAGAAATCGGAACAATGCGTGTGACAGAGCAAATTGATGCGCTGGTGACTTTGCGCACAAATCCAGTTCAATATTTGATTGTTCCACGTGTAGTGGCTGGGACTTTGATGATGCCACTGTTGGTGCTGATTGGAGATATTATTGGCATTTGTGGTGGTTATTTAGTTGGGGTCACAAAAATGGATTTTAACGCCACAACCTATCTGGTCAACACATGGAATACGCTAAAAACAATGGATATTGTATCAGGCTTGACAAAAGCCGCTGTGTTCGGTTTTATTATCA
>JAZLCF010000039.1:0-4807 GCA_045614105.1 Alphaproteobacteria bacterium
CTATAAATACTATTTCTCCATATTTGATTAATATTCAAATTTCAATAAAAAAAGTATCACATAATATTTTGTTGAAATTATAAAACTAAATAATATGACGATATTTTGATATTAATGTTGGATTTTATGATTTTATGAATATTTACTATATTTAAATATTCACTTTAATGATATAATAATAAGGCATCAAAGATGTGGGTGGGCGAGGGATAATGAAAAGAGGTTTGACAGAAAGGATGAATACCACTTTTTATGCAGAAGTGGTGCAGCCTATTTTAAACGCGCGTGTTTATAAAAGCTTACAACAAAAAGGTGTGCCTGATTCAAATGTGTTGTATTTAGCACGCCAAAATTATCGTGTTTTAATGCCCTATTTAGATTGGTTGGCTTCTCGGCGTACTTATTTAGGCGGACGGCGGCTGTCCTATGCAGATTTAACGGTGGCGTCACATTTGTCTGTATTGGATTATTTGGGTGAATTGCATTGGGATAAATTACCCGATATCAAAATGTGGTATCAACGTGTGAAGTCCAGAAAATCATTTAAATCTTTACTTCAGGATAAAATTGGAGGTATAATGCCGTCAGAGGGTTATACAAATGTAGATTTTTAAAGGGGTAAAATGGGAAAACGAATCAGACTGTTGTTATTGTTTGTGTTGTTAAGTGGGTGTCGGTCCATGGTGGATGAGGGAGGCCAAAAAGTCTTTTATTGGGAGCGTCCGAATACGGGCGTGAATTGGTTTGCCAAAGATCATCGTGAATGTATGCAAGAGGCGGATTTGTTTCCTTTTGAATGGCCAAGCATTCCTTTGTTTTCTGAAAAGCCCAAAGAAATGAGATTGCGCTTTGATAACGATGCACCGTCTGGGGTTTGGGCACAGTTTGTGCCTTATCCTGGTGCGCATCCGTTATATGTTAATTGGGCCGATGATGATTGGTCTGTTGATTATGATTCTTATGAGGAATGTATGTTGGCGCGTCACTATCATCATCGGTTGCCGCCGACTCAAAATCGTCAAGTGTTTCCAATGTAAGAGGTAAAAATGGATAAAACAATTATGCAGATTTTGCCTTCATTAAAACAGGGTGGCGTTGAGGTTGGAACGCTTGAGATTGCGGCTGCACTGCAAAAAAATCATATGCCGAATATTGTGGTGTCCAATGGGGGAAAATTGGTTTCTCAACTGGAACAGATGGGTGTGAAACATATTCAGCTGCCTGTACATAGCAAGAATCCTTTTAGAATTTGGTTGAATGCTAAAAAACTTGCCAAGATTGCCTTGGAAAATCATGTAGGACTTATGCATGTGAGATCCCGTGCCCCAGCATGGTCTGTGTGGTTGGCCAGCAAAAAAACAGGTATTCCTTTTATTTCCTCATATCATGGGGTTTATGGTGTGAAGCCAAAGATCAAGAAAATTTACAATCGCATCATGTTAAAAGGGGTATGTACCATTGCTGTGTCTGAATATGTGAAAAAGCATCTTATGACAGAATATCATTACCCAGAATCTAAAATCCATGTAATTGCGCGGGGAGCCGATTTAAAGCGTTTTAATCCCGAAATTTTTACACAAAAGCATATTGAAATTTTTGTTTTGGAAAATAACATTCCAATGGATAAACCAATTATCACGTTGGTAGGGCGTTTATCTAAGATCAAAGGACAACTTGAGTTGTTGCAAGCTTTGAGTCAAATGCAAACCAAAGATGTGACGTGTTTATTGGTGGGGGGAAAGGCGAAACCTGCCTATGAAAAAGAACTGCACGCAGCGATGGCAACCTTGCCAGAGGGGAGCACGGTAAAAATTTTGTCAGTTCCGGCCATTAAAATGCCGTTGGTATATGCGATTTCAAATGTTGTGGTGTCCGTTTCAATGGTTCCTGAATCATTTGGGCGTACGGTAGTAGAGGCCAATGCGATGAAACGTATTGTTGTGGCTTTTAATCACGGTGGGCCAACAGAAACGATTACAGATGGACAAACGGGTTATTTAGTGCCAGTTGGGGATACTCAGGCTTTGGCAGATGCTTTGGATAAGGTACTTTCGTTAACAGCAGAACAAAAAAAGGCTATGGAAGAGACCGCATATCAAAATGTGATTTCAAATTTTTCAGTTGAAAAAATGTGTGAAAAAACTTTAACTTTATATAAGGAGATTTTAAAATGACCGAACACAAAGAAAAAACATCTCAATCAACTCAAGAGAAAATCACGCAGCTTGAAAAGTTAGCCGATCGTTTAGAGCGGATGCGTGTGGGAGATTATGTGACCAATTTGAATAAAACATCCCGACTCATTTGGTTGAGTTTAATGAGTGGTATTGCTCGTGGTGTGGGGTTGACTGTGGGAGCAACCCTTGTGATTGCTATTATTTTTAAAATTATTAGCGCGCTTATCAGCCTGAATGTACCGTATCTCAGTGAGATGATGCAGGAGGTCCAGGAAACCCTTCAATCGCGTTATCAACCTGTTCATCATCAAGAAATTAAAGAAAAATAAGGAGGAGTCATGTTTGAACGTTTTTTGAATCATACAGATAAGTCAGAATCTACATCATCGCAAGAAACAAACCCGACACCACCTCCTGCGGCTAGACCAGCCCCTGTGGCGGCTCCTAAAGCCGAGTCAGCCCCAGTTGTGGAAGAAAAATCAAACGAACCTTTACCTGAGGTGCGTTCACGTCCGATGGCGGATTCTTTAAATCCTAGTGCGCGCCCACCGATGGCTCATGTGCCTATTCAATCAGCGGATTTGCCCTCTGAAGAAGCAAAAAAAGTGGATCAGGAAGAGGACAAAGCGATTCAGGAGGCTGAAGAAGAGATGATTGAAAAGGCAGAATCGGATGTGTCTGCACCGGAGCCGCCCTCTTTTTTAAAAACGCCCACACCTCCTCCTGCACCAGAGGAGCCTGTAGAAATGGCGTCAGAAGAACCAGATAATTTTGATTCTTATACTGTGTCAGAGGAAGAATCTGATAAAAAGCAAACGATTCAGGCCTCGGTTCAACCCGTAAATGCAGAGCTGCGCGTCGTGAAAGGGCCGACATTGCATGAAACTGATTTTGCTGATATTTGGTTCACGCCCGAGGGCATTGCCTATGTAAGAGATAACGAGACCAGTTTTGCATTGACACCTATTGAGACAGGTGATTTAGAGGATTTCCATCACGCTTTGGAGCAAGGCTTTACAGGAGAGTCAAGTTATGCCGTCAAATTCGGAGGAGACTCTTATCGTGTGGAGCGTGTTAAGACAATAGATGGTTTGCAATACAACTGTCGTAAAATGCCAAAAACAACGCCAGAAATTGAAACGTTGGGATTTTCGGCACCGATTGTTAAACATATGGCAGGCTTGGGGGCTGCCGCGGGTTTGTTGTTGTTTGCAGGTCCAACGGGACAAGGTAAAACCACGACGGCCCCTGCCCTGATGAAACGGTTTCTGGATAAGAATGGAGGATTCTTGTACACGATTGAAGACCCGCCTGAAATGCCTTTGACTGGTATTTATCATGCAGCGAATGGAGGACTTGGCATGTGTAAGCAGGTTGCTGTGGAAAACAGTCAGTGGGGAGCCGGTTTGCGTTCAGCCTTGCGTTCTAAGCCCAGATATATTCTGGTGGGTGAAATTCGTACACCAGAAACGGCCAGCCAATGTTTGGTGGCGGCAACTTCTGGCCACTTGGTGATTTCCACCATCCACGCGAACGGAGTGGAAGATGCTTTGAACTCTATGATTAAATACGCCTCATCATCGGGGCTGGATGAAAGTTTGGCGGCGGACTTGTTGGCACGTGGTATTTTGGGCGTTGTCCATCAACGCTTGGAAGGGACTAAAAAATTGAAGCTGATTTATCAGACAGCGTTTGCGAATCCCAATCCACAAGCGGCAGATCAAATGCGTATGACCATTCGGGATAAGAATATCAACCTGTCCACCTTTATGGAGCAACAAAAAGCCCGTATGGATCGTGGCTTGCCAATGTTCAGAGACTAAGGGTGTTTGGCTTAGCCGAATTTACAGCCAAAGCCAAAAAAGCAAAGTAATCAGATTGATTGGTTGGTACAATTTTCGTTGTACACAGTGCCAAGGAAGGCATTGTGTTCCAGCATACATTTTTCCACAATCAAATCGCCGTTTTTGTTGCGTGAGATATTTGTCACATAGGGCCCCGCACTAGAACACGCTGACAAAACCGCACCTAAAAACAAAATAAAAATGTATCGCATTAAACTTCCTTTCATTAAAAATGCCGCTTGACGAAAGCGACTGGAAGTTCATATCTATTACAGGAATAGTGCGCATATTAGACCCGAAAGCCCTATTTTGCGCCTTCCAGTCTTTGCTGGAAGTTTTATGCCCTTTCGGACAACCTGTAAAAGGATATGAACCCTCTCAAGATTGGGAGTCACCCAATCCAAGGAAGAGTTTACCAACTTTCTTCTTTTCCGTCAAGAAAAAAAGCGGCACCAATTGGCACCGCTTTGTTGAGGTATTCTTGGTTTAATACATACCACCCATGCCGCCGGGCATACCGCCCATATCGGCACCATGGTTGCAACCACATTTTTCCTCGGGCTTGTCCGCCACCATGGCTTCGGTTGTAATCAACAAACCACCCACGGAACTGGCGCCCTCCAGGGCAATACGCACCACCTTGGTCGGATCAATAATGCCAGATTTCATCATGTCAGTATACTCGCCTTTACGAGCATCATATCCTTCTGTCAGATGATATTTTTCCAACAATTTTCCAACAATGACAGAGCCATCAACAGCCGCATTTTCGGCTATTTGACGGAC
>JAZLCF010000040.1:0-8244 GCA_045614105.1 Alphaproteobacteria bacterium
GCACGGCTAAACATAAATGTCATCCTGTACGAACGTGAGCTGAAGGCGACGCTATTTGGCGCTCCCGAGTCTCAGCGAATGGATGAGTATAGCGAACAAGGATTCCGCGAGATTCTTCGGGATGAATCCCTCAGAATGGCAGCTCTTACACGTCATCCTGAGGGCAACGAAGGATCTTTTAAGATTCTTGCCCCTGTTGGGTTCAGAATGACAACGACTAACCAAACACTGACTGATATGCGCGGTGCACACAGCTGTGTTTTTTTATAACTGAAGAAAGGAGAATGAAAAGATGACAATTTTGGACTTGGTGAAAAAACTGAATGGGACACGAAAGGATCCCGTGAAAGATGATATAGCTCCAAAGGAACAAAATAAGAAGTCAACTAAGGAAACGAAGGAGCCTGTAGCATCCATAGGCAAAGAACCTTATAAAGAAAGTAAAACGTCCGATCCTGATTTTGGTGCCAACGATTTTTTAAAATTTGTGGATGGAATAAGTCCAGGAGAGCCTATAGCTTCTGCCAATCTATATGATTCATGCAATCAAGCCTTTCCTAATTTTAGTGTAGCTTGGTTGATGAACGAGTGTTGTAGGGGGGCAACAGTTGACAGAGGAATTATAACGCTTGTTTTATATAAATGGATGCTCAGCGATAAAGTAAAGTCTATGAAAAAAGCGAACCCTGATGATGTAAATCTTGCGATGTATCAGGAAGAATTGGAGTTTACGAAGAGGCAAATTAGCCGGTTGGAAGATCTCGAGCATCCATCAGAAACGAATGCAGATACGGTGAAATTTGAAAAATTTCGTCACATGCAGTGTGGTCCAAGCTTAAGAGAATTTTATTCTGCGACAACGACAAAAGATAGAAAAAATCTTCTTAGATTGGCTGAGCGGAATATGATTGATAGAATGAATCTAAAGTCTGAAATGCATCATATAAAACCAGCTGGACGGAGTGGTTCTGGTTTAGGTGAGTAGTTTAGAAATTTCTTTTCCCCACTTTTGGGGCGAGGATTTTTGTTATTAAAGGATATTTTTACTGCCGATTTTGGCGGATTTTTTCTATTAAAGCATTGGTTGAACTATCGTGTTTAAGTGATTGTTTTTTATCTAATAATTCTGGTAAAACTTGCTTTGCTAACTGTTTACCAAGCTCCACGCCAAATTGGTCAAACGAATTGATGTTCCACAGCACGCCTTGGACAAAAACTTTGTGCTCATACATGGCAATCAACATCCCGAAAGTGTAAGGGGTCATCTTGTCAATTAAAATAGTATTGGATGGCCGATTTCCTGTAAATGTTTTGAACGGAATCAAGCGCTCCTCCATCCCCTCGGCCAATAATTCTTCACGATTTTTACCACGCATCAAAGCTTCTCCTTGTGCCACCACATTAGCCAGTAAAATATCATGGTGTTGCCCTTGTTCATTTAACGAATGAATTGGCGCAATAAAATCCACAGGAATCAAGTGTGTTCCTTGATGAATCAATTGATAGAAAGAATGCTGTCCATTTGTCCCAGGTTCGCCAAACAAAATCGGCCCCGTGGGATAGGTGACAGGTTTGCCATCGCGGTCCACCCCTTTGCCATTGGATTCCATATCCAATTGTTGTAAATAGGCGGGCAGGCGATTTAAATATTGATCATAGGGCAAAACAGCATAACTTTCTGCGCCCATGTAGCCGGCATACCAAGATCCAATCAATCCCAAGATGACAGGTAAATTTTCGGTAAAATCAGCCGTTTGAAAGTGTTTATCCATCGCATGGGCACCCTCTAACATTTGGATGAAGTTATCATAGCCGATGCCAATCATCAAACTAAGGCCAATGGCAGACCACATAGAATAACGGCCACCAACCCAGTTCCAAAACACAAACATATTATCTGGATTGATGCCGAATTTTTGAACTTCCTCGGTGTTCGTGGAAACGGCCACAAAGTGTTGGGCAACTGCTTTTTCACCTAAAGCATCCACCAACCATGCACGTGCTGTGCCCGCATTTGTCATGGTTTCCTGCGTCGTAAAGGTTTTGCTGGATACAATAAACAAAGTCGTTTCAGGATTGCATTGTTTCAGGGTTTCGGTGATATCTGTGCCATCCACATTGGATACAAAATGCAAACGAATATTTCTGTCACGATAGACGGTCAAAGCATTTGCAGCCATGCAAGGTCCTAAATCAGATCCTCCAATGCCGATATTGACAACATCCGTAATCTTTTTACCTGTGGCACCAAGCCATTTTCCAGAACGTACCGCGTCCGAAAATGCGTGCATTTTATCCAATACAGCCAAGACATCTGGCGTGACATCTTTGCCATCAACTTCGACTGCTTTGCCAGAACGGTTGCGCAGGGCGGTATGTAAAACAGCACGCCCTTCGGTAAAATTAAATTTCTCTCCCTTAAACATTTGGTCAATAGCGTTTTTCAAGTGGCGTTCCTCTGCCCATTGACGAAGTAAAGACATAGTATCATCGTCGATCAAGTTTTTGGAATAATCCAACAAGAAATCTTGAAATTCCATATGAAAACGGTTAAAACGATCAGCGTCCTGCTCAAACGCTTGGAGCAAATTAAAGGATTTCATTTCTTTTGCTTTTTTGCGTAAATCATCATAAATGCTCATTTAATTCTCCTTTGGTAAATCATTAAAATTAGGTGGTACGATAATAGAATTTCCATTCACAACTTGTGTATCATCCAACGGTGGTTTGTAAGGTGCACAGGCTGTCAATGAAACAAGAGACAGAATTAATAAAAAACGGATCATTTTTTCCTCCTTAGCGTTTGCCATAAAATAATGGCTACGCCAATACAGATAGCAGAATCGGCAATATTGAAAGCGGGCCAATGATAATCATTCCAATGAAAATCCAAAAAGTCAACGACAACTCCATAACGTAATCTGTCCCAGACATTTCCCAAAGCGCCACCCAACACCAACATCAGGGCAAAGCGCATCCATTTCTCTTTCTCCTTTCGGAAAGTATATAGAATAAAAGTACAAATGATGCAAGCAATAGCAATCAAAAGCCAAACTCCATAGATATTATCAGCCCGAAGCATAGAAAAACTGATGCCGCGGTTAAAGGTCAGGTAGAGGTTGAAAAAAGGTGTGACAACAAAGGATTGCTGTGGCACAAGCGAACTTAATGCAAAATCTTTTGACAACCAATCTAGTATAAGAACAATAATGGGGACGAGGTATAACATCAATAATCTAGCAAAATGCCCCTCCAATTTGTGTGATCTGCATCTGGTACAACTTTAACCACAGCCGATTTAGGATTTTTCATGCGAGCGACAAAGCGCTCTGCTAAACGACGGGGCGTTATTTCATCTTCTTTTCCCACATAATGAACTTGTGGTATATCAGCCAACATGGCTAAATTATCAACTGGATTTTCCATATTATCTGGTTCTATTTGAGGCAAATCGTTTAAATCAAGATAAGCATTGATATCCGTGATACCCGCCACAGTTATGACGCGTTTTGTAGGTACTTTGGTGGCCATATTCAAAGCAACAACTGCTCCTCCATCATAGCCAATCAGTTCAACCATTGGTGCATGATATTTGTGCATTAAATACTCTGTCAATTCTTGCATTTCTTTCATAATGTCTGGATCAAATCGGGAGTTTTTATATATTTCGGGCTGTTTTTGGCAAATTTTGCTCTTGACCCACTGACAAGGTCGCGCAACATAGATGACATTATTTGTCCTATCCGCGCTGGCTAAATCAAAAGCAACTTGGTGGCTGGGGTTTGGATTGCCGTCTCCTTCAAAGTAAAGGCGCAATGGTTGTCCCTTTTGAATATTTTTTTTCTCCCAAACAGCAATAGAAAAATGGGCTGTTTCAATCTGTTTTTCTTCAAATTGACCATCAGAGGGGGGCATTGATATACAACCGCTCAACAAAAAGGCTGTTATTAAAATGTATCTGGCTTTCATTGTACCTCCTCAAAATGTAAAGTTTGTGTCCATAAAATATATGTTTTAATCATCTTATCAGGAAAAATTGTTTTTAGCAAGTCCTTATATGCATTGAGCTGTTTTTTGTAGATATCTGGAACTTGTTTAGGGACAAAACGATTTGTTTTAAAGTCAATTACTTTGATTTCATGTGGTAAAACAACAAGGCGATCAATTTGGCCTGAAATCGTTTGTCCATTCACTTGTCCCATGATGGGGACTTCTGCTAAAGAATTTTTTTCAAACAACGACTTTAATTCTGGATGTTCAAATATCTTCATCAGATTGTCTGGGATCTCAACACCTGGAGGACAATTTTTTTTGGCATAGTCCAAGCGCTCATTTGGAGGCAGATTTGGCAAGAATTGCAGCAATTTATGCAAATAAGTTCCACGACGCAAAGCTAATTCTTGATTTTGTTGTAAAGAGGGTTCTGGTTCAATCTCATCTGTTTCATCGTGGGCCAACTTACTGGGCAAAAGAGGCATCATTTCAGGCTTTTCTTCTGGTGGAATTTGTTGTGTCCAGTTTGGTATAGTTTCAAAATCAATTGCAAGTTTATGTTTTTCGTTTATCTGAACTGCTTTTTTTTGCGGGGATTCCCAACGAATAATGCCTTTGGAATCTGGCACGAGTTCTTTGGGTAAGGCCTCTAGAATTAAATCGTACCAGTTGTTGGGGCCCCCTTTGCCACAGCCACAAATGTAAAGCCTATCTTTAGCACGGGTAAGAGCAACATATAAAAGCCGACGTCTTTCTTGTTCTTGTAAATGTTGTTTTTTCTTAAAATACTCTTGCAGACAATTAGGACGATCTGCCGTTGTTGGAATCCATAGCGGTAGAAAATGATCCAGCCAGATAAAATCTCCCCCTGTTTCAGGTCGCACTTTGGTACTGCGTGTATCGGGTAAAAAGACAATGTTGCCTTGTAATCCCTTGGAACCGTGGACAGTCATTAAGCGCACAGCATCTATATCTGAATTATCTAAATCTCGTTTTATTTCAATGTGATGAGAGGAAAACCAATTTAAAAAAGATTGTAAGGAGGGTGTCATTGTTTTTTCAAAATTCAAGGCTAGATCTAAAAATTCGTCTAGCGCTTCATTGACTTCATTACCAAAACGAGCCACAAATTTTTGACGTCCTTTCATGGCACCCAATATCAAGCTGTAAAACTCAAAAGGAGGATATTTGTCTGCCATATTCATATAATCAGATAAAGTTTGGGCTGTTTTGGGATATAAGTTTTGCAGGCGTTCCCACACATGGGCCTTGCCTCTGTTCACACAGATTTTGTACAAATCTTCTTCTGCCAATCCAAGCAAGGGGCTTTTAATTAGGTTGGCTAAATTCAAATCGTTTTTGGGCTGTAAAACAAATTCGGTGAGTGCAATTAGATCTTGAATCGCCAAATGGTCACTTAAAATCAGACGATCCACACCTGCCACAGGGATTGAGCGTTTTCGTAAGGCTCGTACAATCTCATCCATCATTGTGGTACGCTTTTGCAGTAAAATTAAGATGTCGCCTGCGCAAATTTTTCTGTTCTGAGAGGGCAAAAATTCTTGGCCAATCATAGATTGTATTTTATCAGCCATTTTATCTATCATTCGTTTCATAGCGGATTCATTTTCTTGCCTCTCTATAGGAGGCTTCCACGGATTCGGTTTATCTGTTTTTTTTGCATCCTCAACAGGCCAAATTTCAACTAGCCCCGCATCTTCTGTGCGATTGGCCAAATGATAGGCTTCCTCATCTTCAAATAAAACACCGTCTTTGGCTTGATTATTTTGCAGTACAAAATTGACCAGCCGTAGAATGGGTTCTGTTGACCTAAAAGAATAATTCAAGGCGACATTATAAAAGGAATTTTGACTGGATGAAATGTGTGTTTGGAAAAAAGCATGCATTTTGTCAAAGACATTGGGATCAGCTCCTTGAATACTGAAAATAGATTGTTTTTTGTCGCCAACTACAAACAGGGTGCGCAAGGTTTCCCGCGCCCCTTCACCTGCAAAAAATTCTTCACATAATGCCTGAATAATAGACCATTGTGTGGGACTTGTGTCTTGCGCTTCATCCACCAAAATATGGTTTAATCCACCATCCAATTTATATAAGACCCATGATGTCATCGCAGATTGCGATAGCATTATATTTGTTTTTTCAATCAAATCTGTGAAATCCAATAGGGCATTTTGCATTTTTAAAATTTGATATTTTTCCACAACCCTGAAGGCTATTTGCAATAAAATTTCGGTGGCTTTAATGATTTTAAATATCTTTAATTGTTCATTTGTTTGATAAGCTTGAAAAGCTTTGGGATCCTCTTTCTTATTGGCACGAATACTTTCTGTTTGAGTTAAATAAAACTGTTTTAAGTGGGGCCATTCTTCTGTTTTGCAAAAATCATTTATTATTTGATTTTCAGAATGATATTTAGATATATTAAAGTATTGTTTTAAGTTTTGAATGACAGCATGAAGACTGCTGGGATAACGTCTCATCAGATCCAACAGTTTGGATGATTCTTTTAAAATGCGTTCCAATAATCCTTGCACAGAATTGAGAGAAATCAGATAAGCCAATTCTTGTAGGTTGCGTGTCATTTCTTTGCTTTCCAGAACTTCGCCTAAAATTTTTTCTTTTATTCTGTCTGCGGCTAGATTATCAAGTACTTCAAAATGAGGTGGCACATCTGCTTCTAAGGGAAATCGTTTTAAAAGAGATTGGCAAAAGCTGTGGATGGTCATAATTTTCATACCTCCTGCAGCTTCTAAAACCATTGTAAATAAAGTTCTCGCTTTGGTTAAAAGTTCTTCATTGGGTTCCTCTTGAATTAAAGTTGTTAGCTCTTTTTTGAGAGTTGTTTCGGAACACGTTGCCCATTGTTGCAGAACAAGCTGGATGCGATTTTGCATTTCTGAGGCGGCGGCTTTTGTAAAGGTAATGCACAAAATCTTTTCAGGTTCTGTCATTTGTAGAAGCAATCTTAATACACGATCAATCAGAACTTTTGTTTTGCCTGTTCCTGCTGAGGCGGCGACCCATACAGAATCAAAAGGGCTGCTTGCTTTATTTTGTTCTTTGTTTTCAATGGTCATAGGTCAACTCCGGAGGCAAAAGCCCATTCTTGCATACGTGCCAAGTGTGCGTAATCGTTAAATTGTGGCGCTTGCGAAGGTATTGGACAAACTTCATAAGGTGTTTGCGATGATTGAAAAGCAGTAATCATTTGAAAAAGTCCTTGTTTTGTTTTTTTTATGATCTCCTGCATTTCTGTCACGGAGTGGACGATAGGACATACACAAGAATCCTCTTTTTTATTGCTTAGATACCAATAGGCTAGGGTGCTGACTGGTTCGTGACGTGTTTTTGCCAGAATCAGCGCTTCTAAAATCAGCTGTGGCGCATAACCTGCTTTGACTTCATTGACCGATGGAGGAGTGTAAGTTTTATAGTCAATAATGCGTAATGTATTATCTTTTAAAACGTCAATCCGATCTGCTTGCCCATAAATTTCAAAAGGGGTGCCGTTCACATCAAAGGTGGTGCTGATTTTTTGTTCGTGCTCACTTTTTTTGACATCTTGAATATCATTTTGTTGTTGTTCAATAATGAAGTCAGCAATTGCTGAAAATTTGATATTTAATAAAATTTTTTCTACTCCACTTAAATTACTTTGTTCAAAGATTTCTTTCGCCATTTTTAACAGCACATTTTTATCTGTTGAACGGGGATATTGGGTCAAGAAATCGGTAATCACTTTGTGAACCAGTGTTCCAAACAGAGCATTTCGATTTGTATCGCCCAGAGGAAAAAGTTTCAAAATATATTTTGCATAAATAGCATAAGGATTGCGTCGCCAAGTTTCTACTTGTGTGACGGACAAGCGTTTAGGTCTTACTTCTACTGGAGGGCAGGGCATCGGCCTTTTTACCACGTCAAACTCAGTGGGTGTATCAATCAGATTCGCTAAATATGCTTGATATTCTGGAATTGGAAGATGATTGATTTGTGCAACAGCTTTTAACCTTTCTAAAAAACGGGAGGGAATGGCTTGGGCTCCATCAACTTTTATTGATCGCGTCAGATAAACTTTTTTTGCACAAAAATTATGAGCAAAATCCATGGCTAATTCTGTGATTTTTTCTTCGGGCAGAGGCAGCCCCAGTTGCTGACGCATCGGACGATTGAGCCATGGTCCCACCTCTGGGAAAGGGGGAAGTCGGAGGCCAAGCGGTCTTAGGAAGA
>JAZLCF010000041.1:0-2566 GCA_045614105.1 Alphaproteobacteria bacterium
TTATAAAGGGGATAAAATGAAAGATTATACACCATATTTACAACAGGCTTTTCGCGTGGCTACCCATGATATTTTGGCGGATGTAGCAAAAAACGGGCTAACAGATGATGCTTATTATATGATTACTTTTGAAACGCCCAAGGCCACGATTCCAGCCTTTATGCGCCCTCAATACCCCAAAGAAATGACTATCATTTTGCAACATCAGTTTGACAATTTGGTTGTAGAGGATGATAAATTTTCCGTGGATTTAAGCTTTGGAGGTGTGGCTAGCACGGTTGTTGTTCCCTTTCATACCTTAAAAGCTTTTGTGGATCCCAATGCGCAGTTTGGTTTTAACTTTACGCCAACGCCAAGGCCCGAAAAAGAGCCAGAACATCCCGCCGAGGTGATAGACTTAGCCAGCCGGAGGAAAAAATGATTCGCAAACATTCGGTTGTTTTATCGGGACATGCCACCAGCTTTTGCTTGGAAGATGAATTTTGGGATGCGTTAAAGAAAATTGCCGCGGTAAAAGGTATTGCGCTTCGCCAATTGCTCATGCAAATAGACAACACCCATACCGGAAACCTGTCCAGCGCCATCCGCATTTATGTGCTAAGGGAATTGAAGCAAGCCGCAACAACACTAAAATAACACAATAACATACACAAAGAAATTTTATTGATATGCCAAATAAGTGTTGCGTATTTGAACCTAATTTGCTATGCTGGTTTGTGCAAACAGGAGGCACCCCAAAATGGTAAAAATCGTTGAACCCTTTGTTGAAATTTATCCCCTTGATCAGATAGAAAATATCAAAAAGCATATTGAACGATGCGGACGAACCTGTTATAAATCAGAAGATAAAATCACAGATACTTCCGCCGAACAATTTGTAGCGGGCATATTGACATCGGGGCACGAATCCGTGATTGAACATGCGAATTTAATTTTTGCCACATCCCTTCAAAATTTTGAAAAAGTAAAAGAGTGGGGCTCCAAGGTACAAGGGTTCCATTATGCAAGCACGCCAACCGAACTGTTATTTTCAGGAAACATGCGCACTTTTCGTGATTTATCCAGATTGGGCTTTCATGACATAGACGATTGGTTGTACCAAAATGGATTGGAGATATTTGCGATCTCACCAGATCATACACACACCTTGCAAGGCGAACTCAACTTGAAAGGCATCCAGTCTCTTGATAAAAATAATAGTCTAGACGAATTAAACAACATCACCATCCACATGATAACGAATTTATCGTGCTATAAAGATATCACGCGGCACAGATTAGCCAGCTTTTCCATTGAATCCACACGCTTTTGTAATTATTCCAAGGGAAAATATGGTTCGGAACTCACAATTTTAAAGCCCGTGAATTTGGCCGTAGAAACACCTGAATATAATGAATGGTTGATCTGCATGAACGATATTGAAAAACATTACATGAAAATGAGTGCATTGGGTTGTCGTGCCGATCAATCTCGGCTGTGCTTGCCACACAGCATTAAAGCAGACGTCATTATGACTGCGAATGTGACCGAGTGGAAACATATTTTTAACTTGCGTTGTGATAAAGCCGCCCACCCAGATGTCAGAAAAGTAATGCTGGCTGCCTTAGACTTATTTCATCAACGGGGCTATCAAACATTTGACGAATTATATGTAAAATTTTTGCCAGATATAACAGAATTTAAGGAGGCATAAACAATGAATAATTTTTTTGAAAAGTTATATTTAAAGCGTATTTTTTCCCACTTTAATTTTATCGGCACAATAGAAGAAATTGACGCGTTCAAAGAATTTTTGACAATGCTATATATAACCCCAACTGGCAAAGTTATTTTGGATAATCTGCTTAAAATGGATTCGACACAAGAAGCCTCCTCTCTTACTAAAATGCTTTTTAAATTACCCCATGCCTCAATCGGCAAAGCAATTTTCAAAGAAGCCTTTCACAAAAAAATCAACCTTTATTTTCATTATGATTCAGAATCTTCCTCAGACGGCACTTTTTATCCAGGAACAAACAGCATCGAATTGTTTTATCAGGATATATATGATCCAACCTTATCCAATAAAGAACTTTTAGAAGCCAAAGTGGACAGAGTCATCGCCTTGGCACATGAATTACAGCATGCTATTATGATTCATGCTATTCGTAAAATAGATTTAGGCAAGCGTTCCAAAAAAGATACTCTCTTGGCCAACAGAATATTGGAAGCCGCAGCCTATTATTCCGATGGCAAAGTCAAACAAGAATTGGCACGACTATATCCGCACCTGAAAAGCACCTTACTTTCTGAGAAAATACAACGATATGCCCACACAAGAAGTTCTGGGACAAAACAACAAGCTGTCCAACCTTTTACCCCTGTCCGTTCACCAGAAGTTGAGAAGAAAATTTTTTTCCAAGAGGCTTATCTTGGCAGAAATAAACAAGTAGAAGGATCCATTCGACTTGAACAAGAAGCAAAGAAGAAAAAACAGCCCCAACAAGACGAGCCCGAACAATCCACAATAAAACCTAAGATTTCCCCCCTTAAAGGAACTAAAAAAGATTTTTGGGATGGTATAGAA
>JAZLCF010000042.1:0-8193 GCA_045614105.1 Alphaproteobacteria bacterium
AGAAACGACTCGCGTGTTGACCGAGGCCGCAACGGCTGGCAAACGCGATCCGCTCAAAGGATTGAAAGAAAACGTGATCGTTGGTCGGTTGATACCTGCCGGTACAGGCGCGCAAATCAAGCGCTTGCGCGGGGAAGCCGCCATCAAGGATCAAGAGATTCTGGATGCCAGAAACAAGGAAACGGCAAATCCTGCCGAAGCCTAACGGTTTCAAACGGGTTTTTAAGTCCGAAACACCTCGCGAATGCGGGGTGTTTTTTGTGACGAAAAGCCGTCTTGACAGGTGGGGGCAAAAATGCTAAACTAACAATGGATTGGGTGACGTCCAATCTTAGAGGGTTTACAGCCCTTTGTAGGTCGTCTTTTAAAGACGTAAAACTTCCAGCAAAGACTGGAAGGCGCAAAATAGGGCTTTCGGGTCTAATATGCGTACTATTGCCTACAATAGCTGTAAACTTCCAGTCGCTTTCGTCAAGCGGCATTTTTTATGAAAGGAAGTTTAATGCGATACATTTTTATTTTGTTTTTAGGTGCGATTTTGTCAGCGTGTTCCAGTGCGGGGCCCTATGTGACAAATATCTCACGCAACAAAAATGGCGATTTAGTTGTGGAAAAATGTATGCTGGAACACAATGCCTTCCTTGGCACCGTGTACAACGAAAATTGCACAAGCCAATCAATTTGATTATTTTGCCTTTTTGGCTTTGGCTGTAAATTCGGCCAAACGTTTCGTCAGTTTCTTTTTGAACTTGTCGGGTGTGAGGCCTGTTAAAATTTGCATGCCCTCGTCCACGGTATCCACAGCCCACAAATGAAAGCGTTTTTGTGCCACAGCGTCCCGCACGCGTTCGTCCAACATCAACGATTGTACGCCAGCCTTGGGAATAATGACGCCTTGGTTGCCGGTCAGGCCCTTTTGCACACACACATCAAAGTAGCCCTCAATTTTTTCATTCACAGCGCCCACAGCCAACACTTCGCCCAGCTGATTCACCGCCCCTGTGACAGCGATAGCTTGATTCAATGGCACGTCGGAAATGGCGGACAGCAGGGTATACAGTTCCGCGGTGCTGGCCGAGTCGCCATCAATTTCGTTATAGGATTGCTCCATCACCAAGCTGGCATCCACGGGCAGCGGCATATCGCGCCCATATGTGCCGGCCAAATACGCGGCCAAAATCAGCACGCCTTTGGTATGCAAGGCGCCACCCAAATCCACTTCGCGCTCAATATCCGTCACTTTACCGTGGCCCAGCCGAATCTGACATGTGACTCGGGACGGACGTCCAAATGAAAAAGACCCATATTGATGAATGACCAGGGAATTCAATTGGCCAACCTTAAAGCCCTCGGTTTGAATTTGCAGCGTGCCACTTTTAATGGCTTTCATCATTTCTTCTTGTGGCGCACCCAAACGATAATAGCGTTGCACAAGTGCGTGTTCCAAATGCGCCGGTGTCACAACCTTTGCGCCCACTGTGCGTGCCTCAAAATCCGCCTCACGCATTAAATCGTGGATATACACCACATGCATGGTGAGGGAATTTTTATCTTGCGCATGACGGGCGGCCTTTTCCACCAAAATCTTTAAAGTTGTTGGTGCAAAGGGGAGCAGCTTGTTGCGCGTCCTGAAATCCATCAATGCGCCGATATACACCTTTTCCAAATCAGTGGTGCGGGTGGTTTTTTCAGTAAATTGCGCCTCCAACTTAAACAATTGTGCAAACTCGCTGTCCTTAGTGTTCAAGGTGTTATAAAGGTTGGCGTCCCCCACCAACACGATTTTAATGGACAGAGGAATCGGCAAAGGATCCAATGCGACATTAGTGAAAATGCTGTTTTCTTCGGTGGCATCCATTTTGATTTGACCCGCGAACAGGGCGCGCTTTAAAATAGGCCATAAGACCGGATTATCCAAAAATTCTTGCGCCTCAATGACCAAAACACCACCATTCGCTTGATGTAAGGCCCCCGCGCGAATCATGGAATGATCTGTGGCCAAAACGGCGCCCAAAGGCACACGCTCTATGCGGCCCAGCAAATGTGGAATTGTTGGGCGGCCTAAATGCACAACAGGTGCACCCTCCTTTGGATTATGACACACAAAGGGGTTGACGGCCAATCGTGCCCAAAATAAACGCAGTTGATCGGCGGTTAAAGATTTGTCGGGTGTTAAGAAATTCAAATTTTCCAGCAGGTATTCTTTTGCGGCATTCAAGTAAGCCAAAACACTTTCCTGATCGCCATAGGTTTTAATCAACTTTTTGAAATGTTCATCCACAATGCGCTCGGTCAGGTGATATTGCAACGCCGCCACCTTTTGCGCCTGCAAAGTCTTCCACTCGGGCGTGGATTTAAGGGCTTCCTCTAAACGCGCCTGAGCCGCCTTCATTTCCGCCAAAATCGCTTTGCGGGTCTTAAGCGGCAGGGAATTAAACTGCTCGGGGTTTAAGACTTGCCCGTCCTGAACGGGAGCTACCACTAATCCAGAGGGCAACCGTGTCAAGGTGACGCAATCGGTGGCCACAATTTTTTGCAATTTTTGAAAATAACTTTCCCGTTCGGCGGTAAATTCTTGCTCAATATGGGCCAGTTCAATCTTGTACGCCTCGTCATTAAAGGTGTTGGATAAAGCTTGCTTTAAAGCCAGTGCTGTATGATTCACATCCCGTGCAAACAAGCGCCCTTTGCCGGCCGGAAAGGAAAGCGGCAGGGGACGATTATAATCCTCAAAATTCGTCACATAGCACCAATCTTTTGGGGCTTCCAATGTTTGGGCGTATTGTTTCACGATGTTTAAGCTCAGCGATGTACGTCCGACACCTTTGGGGCCCACGGCAAAGATATGATAGCCGTTCGGGGGCATTTTAATGCCAAAATTCAAGGCAGAAATAGCGCGGTTTTGTCCCAAGATGGTTGATTTAGGTTGAATTTTTTTGATATCCGCCGTTGTCAGCGTGCTGGAACGATATAAATCATCGCCTTTAAGTGTTTGAATGGTCATTTTTCCCCTTTCCTTTTCTCTCCATTATACGCATTTTTTTTGAAAAAAAAAGAAAAATGTCAAAAATGTGTTTTTTTAGGTGGTATTTTTGAAAAAAATAAAGTAGAATGAAACCATTCAAAATAAAGCAAAAGAAAGGACAGAGAAAATGATGAAAATAACCGTGGAACAAGGAACGCTTTTAAAGGCATTGGCACACACACAAAGTATTGTGGAACGTAGGCAGACGATTCCCATTTTGGCGAATGTTTTGTTGGAGGCCGCGGGAGAATCTGTCTCGTTAAAGGCCACTGACAATGAATTGGAAATTTCGGAAAAAATTCCAGCTAAGGTGGAAGAAGAAGGGGCCATCACGGTGCCAGCACACAAGTTGTATGACATTGTGCGGCGTTTGCCTGACGGTGCGGAACTTTCTTTGGCTTTTTCGGAAGAAACGAATCAAGTCAATATCGCTTCGGGACGTTCTAAATTTGCTTTGGCCAGCATTGCACCAGAGGGTTTTCCAACGATGGCCCGCGAAGAAACGCCTTTTTCGTTTGATTTACCAGCGGAACAGTTGCTGACGCTGATCAATCAAACCAGTTTTGCTGTGTCTGTTGAAGAAACGCGTTATAATCTGAACGGTATCTATTTACACGAAAAAGAGGGTGCCTTGGCTGCGGTAGCAACGGATGGTCATCGGTTGGCGTGTGCGAAGACTGATTTACCAAAGGGCGCCAAGGATATCCCTGGGGTGATTATTCCGCGCAAAACCATTGGTGAGGTGGCCAAGTTGGCGGCGGAAAATGTGGAAAATTTGCATATTTCTTTATCGGCCAATCAAATTCGCTTTAAAATGAATGAAATAGAGCTTTCTTCTCGTTTGGTGGATGGCACTTACCCAGATTATGAAAAGGTGATTCCCGCCAACAATGATAAGACATTAGAGGCAGATGCTAAGGCTTTGGCCAATGTGATTGAGCGTGTGTCCGTGGTGTCCGAAAAATCGCGTGGCATCAAGCTGTCTGTGCGTGAAAACTTGCTGCAAGTATCGGCAACGGCGGTGGACGAAGGCTCGGCCGAGGATGAGCTGGACGCTGTTTATAAAGGCGAGGAGTTGGATATTGGTTTTAACTTCCGCTATTTGTTGGATATTTTGGCACAAATCAAAGGGCAAAATGTCAAAATGTTGTTGCAAGATGGTGTATCTCCTGTGATTTTGCAGGATGCGGCCGATTCTTCCGCTTTATTCGTTTTGATGCCAATGCGGGTGTAATCTATGGCTTTGACGAAAACTGGGATTTTGCATTTGCGATTGACCAATTTTCGGTCGTATGATTTTTTGGACTTAGAATTGCCCTCGGATTTTCAGCCGATTCTTTTAGCGGGTCATAATGGTGCTGGCAAAACCAATATTTTAGAAGCGATTTCGCTTTTAACACCAGGGAAAGGTCTGCGCTCGGTGCGTTTGTCGGATGTGGCGCGGCGCATGGGTGAGGATGTCCATCCCTTGTGGAGTGTGTCGGCCGAGGTGCAATCGCCCGTTGGTATTAGCAAAATTGGCACGGGTATGGTGGAAGGCTCTGATCGGCGCCAAGTGCGTATTGATGGGCGAACAACCTCTAAACAGGCCGAGTTGGGTGAGGTATTTCGGTGTTTATGGCTAACGCCAGCGCAAGATCGGCTTTTTTGCGGGGATCCAGCGGCACGGCGGCGGTTTTTAGACAGAATTGTTGCCACTTTTGACCCAAATCATGCGAACCGTTTAGCAGATTACAATGCCGCCTTGAAAGAGTGGAACGCGTTGGTGCGCGAGGGATGCGGTGATAATGCGTGGTTGGATGGGCTGGAAACACAACTTGTGGAAAATGGCATAGCAATTTCGGCCTCGCGATTGGATGTGGTGGAGCGAATCAGTCAATACCTCAATGTGACGGAGGATGCCAGTTTCCCTGCGGCCGAAATTCAGTTGACAGGATTGTTGGAAAAAGCGCTTTTAAGTCAAAGTGCTGTGATGGTGGAAGATGCCTTTATGGGGCAACTTAAAAACGCACGGAAAATTTGTGCCGAAGGGGGCAATTTAAATGGACCGCATACCGCGGATTTTATTGTGATTCATAAACAGCAAAACCGTTCGGCAGACCTTTGCTCCACGGGCGAGCAAAAAGCGCTCTTGCTTTCCATTATCTTGGCGGAAATGCGGGCACAGATGGCGGAACAGGGACATTGCCCGCTGCTACTTTTGGATGAAGTTTCGGCACATTTGGATGACCGCAGACAGCATACTTTGTTCGAGATTTTGCGCACGCGTCCGACACAGGTTTGGATGACCTCAACAAATTCGCAATTATTTGCAGATTTTACTGGACTTTTTTCTCAATTTGATGTACAAGAATCTAAAGTAATAACTAAGGTTGCATGAAAGGATAAAGAACATGACAGAAAACGCAGAAATGATGGAAGCAGAAGCCAAATACAATGCTGATTCAATCAAGGTATTGCATGGGTTGGAGGCTGTGCGCAAACGTCCTGGTATGTATATCGGTGATACGGATGACGGAACTGGCTTGCACCACATGGTGTACGAAGTGGTGGATAACTCCATTGACGAAGCGTTGGCTGGTTATTGTGACCGTGTGGATGTGATTTTGAATGGGGATGGGTCTGTGACTGTTATTGACGACGGGCGTGGTATGCCGGTGGATACCCATAAGGAAGAAGGTGTTTCCGCGGCCGAAGTGATTATGACTCAATTGCATGCTGGTGGTAAGTTTGATAACAACTCGTACAAAGTTTCCGGCGGTTTGCATGGCGTGGGTGTGTCCTGCGTCAATGCTTTGTCCGATTGGTTGGATTTGACTGTTTGGCGTAATGACAAAGAATATTATGCTCGTTTTGAAGATGGCAATACTGTCAAACATTTGACCGAAGTGGGGGAAGCCGCGGGTAAGCATGGTACGCGTGTGACTTTCCATCCGTCAGCCGAGATTTTTACCAAAACAGAATTTGATTTTGATACATTGGAGCACCGTTTGCGCGAATTGGCATTCTTGAATTCTGGTGTGCATTTGCGCTTGACCGACGAACGTTCCAGCGAGCCAAAAACGATTGATATGGAATATGAAGGGGGTATCAAAGAATTTGTGAAATACTTGGATGCGTCCAAAAATTCCTTGCATGGTGAACCGTTCTTCCTGAAGGGCGAAAAAGACGGCATTACTGTTGAGGCCGCTTTGGAGTGGACCGATTCCTATCATGAGACATGTTTGTGCTTTACAAATAATATTCCTCAACGGGATGGGGGAACACACTTGGCGGGCTTGCGTGGTGCTTTGACACGTACTGTGAACAATTATGCTGTATCTTCTGGTATTGCCAAAAAAGAAAAAGTAGAATTGGCTGGTGAAGATATGCGTGAAGGATTGACAGTTGTTTTATCTGTTAAAGTTCCTGACCCAAAATTTTCATCACAAACAAAAGATAAATTAGTTTCCAGCGAAGTACGTCCTGTTGTAGAAGGTGTCGTTGGAGATAAGCTTGAACAATGGTTTGAAGAACATCCAACGGAAGCGCGGATGGTTATTGGAAAGGTTGTGGAAGCTGCGGCGGCTCGTGAAGCGGCGCGTAAAGCCCGTGAACTAACGCGACGCAAGGGTGCTTTGGATATGGCCTCTTTGCCAGGTAAATTGGCAGATTGTCAAAGTAAAGATCCTGCTGATTCCGAGGTCTTTATCGTTGAGGGAGATTCTGCAGGTGGTTCCGCAAAACAAGGCCGTGATCGCGCTCACCAAGCCATTTTACCTTTGCGTGGTAAGATTTTGAATGTGGAACGGGCTCGTTTTGATAAAATGCTTTCTTCCGCTGAAATTGGAACAATTGTGACCGCTTTGGGTACAGGGATTGGGCGTGATGATTTTAATGCTGACAAATGTCGTTATCACAAAATCATTTTCATGACCGATGCTGATGTGGACGGTGCGCATATTCGGACGCTCTTGATGACATTCTTCTTCCGTCAAATGCCAGAATTGATTGAACGTGGCTATGTGTATATTGCTCAACCGCCTTTGTATCGTGCAAAACGCGGCAATTCCGAAACATATTTAAAAGACGATGCCGCGATGGAAGAATACCTGATCGGATCCGGTACAGATGGCGCTGTGTTGCAGTTAGCAGATGGCACACAAATTGCTGGCGCTGACTTGGTGGCTCGTGTGGAACAAGCGCGTGTGGCGCGTAATTTGATTTTGGCAATGTCGCGTCATGTGCCGTATCGCATTATCGGACAAATGGCCATTATGGGTATGTTTGGCGGCAATAAAGTCTATGATAATGACTTTGCGAAACGCCTGGATATGATGGAGCCTGAATACGAGCGCGGCTGGAAGTGCGAATACAACGAAAAGAACGAATTTGTGTTTAGTCGTGTGTTGCGTGGTGTGACCGAAAAACATGTGGTGGACGAAAATCTGATGAATTGCTCTGAGGCTCGCCAATTGGATAAAATGGCCAAGGAATTACAAGAATTTTATGCAAAACCATCCGTCTTGAAAGTGAAAGACGAGGAATTTACCATTCAAGGGCCTGTGTCATTGGCTGAAACAGTGTTCAAGATTGGCAAGAAAGGGGTGGCCATCAACCGCTATAAAGGGTTGGGTGAAATGAACCCCGAGCAGTTGTGGGAAACAACTTTGGATCCAAATAATCGGCGCTTGTTGCAGGTGAAGATCACACACCAAGACGAGGCCGAGCAGGTGTTCTCTACTTTGATGGGCGATGTAGTGGAGCCTCGTCGTGACTTCATCCAAGAAAACGCCTTGAATGTTGCCAATTTGGACGTGTAAGTTTGGTTTTAAATTTTCCCCCGATTCGTCGGGGGGATTTTTGTTTGTTCCCTCTTTACATTTATCGGATTTTATGTTATAATTTGCCCATATTTTTTTAAGTGAGGAAATGGGTTTAAGATGAGTCAGAATATGCGCAACATTGCCATTATTGCCCACGTGGACCATGGCAAAACAACTTTTGTAGACGCTTTTTTGCGCCAATCTGGGGCGTTCCGTGAAAACCAACAAGTGGCCACTTGTGCCATGGATTCGGGTGAGTTGGAGCGTGAACGTGGCATTACGATTTTAGCCAAATGCACATCCGTAGAGTGGCATGGCTATCGTATCAATATCGTGGATACGCCGGGGCACGCCGATTTTGGT
>JAZLCF010000043.1:0-7348 GCA_045614105.1 Alphaproteobacteria bacterium
ACACGCACCATCAGCGATAATTTCGCCTTTTTCCACCTTGTCACCGGTGTGCACAAGAGGTTGTTGCGTCATACAAGTATCCACGTTTGAGCGTTGGAATTTACCCAAACGATAAATATCTACACCAGATGCATGTGCATCCAATTCTTCTGTGGCACGAATCACGATACGAGAAGAATCAACAAATTCTACCACACCAGCACGCTTCGCTGTCAAAGCGGCCCGCGAATCTTTGGCCACCATCAATTCCATACCTGTTCCCACAAGTGGAGATTGGTTCTTCAACAACGGCACACCTTGCTTCTGCATGTTGGAACCCATCAACGCACGGTTGGCGTCATCATTTTCCAAGAATGGAATCAAGCTGGCAGCAGCAGAAACAACTTGACGCGGCGTCAAATCAATATAATCCACGTCTTCTGGACGCACCATTGTCACTTCGCCATCACGACGCGCCGTCACCAATTCTTCCGTCAAAACACCTTTGGCATCTTTTAACGAGTTTGCCTGAGCAATCGTATATTTGGATTCTTCCATCGCGGTCATATACACCACTTCATCTGTCACCTTCTTGTCAATAACTTTGCGGTAAGGTGTTTCAATGAAGCCATAATCATCCACTTTGGCGTACGTGGCCAACGAGTTGATCAAACCGATGTTTTGGCCTTCTGGGGTTTCAATTGGGCAGATACGACCATAGTGGGTTGGATGCACGTCACGCACTTCCATACCAGCGCGATCACGTGTCAAACCGCCAGGACCCAAAGCCGACAAACGGCGTATGTGTGTAATTTCGGACAGTGGGTTGTTTTGATCCATGAACTGACTCAGCTGACTGGACGCAAAGAACTCACGCACCGCTGTGGAAAGTGGCTTTGCATTCACCAAATCAGATGGCATCACAGTATCAATTTCGCTGGATGTCATATGTTCACGCACCAAGCGTTCCATGCGGAGCAAGCCAATTCGATATTGGTTTTCCATCAATTCGCCCACAGGACGCACACGACGGTTGCCCAAGTTATCAATATCATCCACGTTGCCCAAACCATCTTTGATCTTCATCAATTCTTTAATCACGCCCAAGACATCTTCTTTGCGCAACACACGCATTGTCGGAGGCACATCATCATTAGACACACCCAAACGGGCGTTCAACTTCACACGACCCACGGCCGACAAATCATAATGTTCTGGGTTAAAAATCATGCTGCGGAACAATTGATCCGCTGTTTCCACCACGGGCAATTCACCTGGGTGCATGATTTTGTAAATATCAATCAAAGCTTCTTCGCGGGTTGTATTCTTATCCGCCACTAATGTGTTGCGAATATACGGACCAACGGTCACATAATCAATGTAGAGCACCGGAATTTCTTTGGTTTTCAGCTCGTTTAACTTGGCAAAATCATCTTCTGTCAATTCGTCACCGGCTTCCAAAATCACTTCACCCGTTTTTTCATCAATTAAATCCCGTGCCACAAAGCGGCCATACAAATCTTCTTCTTTGAGCAAGATTTCTTTTAATCCATCGCGTTCTAACTTTTTGGCTTTGGCGGCAATCATTTTTTCACCCTTAGGCGCCACAACTTTGCCCGTTGCCGCATCCACCAAATCATACATCAATTTGGTGCCTTTAATGCGTTCTGGATCATAAGCGGTTTTCCAACCTTTTTTCTCGCGCACAAACGAAGTTGTTTCATAGAAGGCATTCAAGATTTCTTCTTTGCTCATACCCATCACATCGGCTGGATCAACTTCTTTGCCTGCTTTTTCGGCCGCCGCACGTTTTTCAGCAGTATAAGCGCTGTCCAAAGCATACAAGAAAGTCGTCACCGGTAATTTCCGACGGCGGTCAATGCGCACATACAATAAATCTTTCGCATCAAATTCAAAATCAATCCAAGACCCACGATATGGAATAATTCTGGCACTGAACAAATATTTACCAGAGGAGTGTGTTTCCCCATTATCGTGATCAAAGAACACACCTGGGGAACGATGCATTTGGCTGACCACCACACGTTCCGTTCCATTCACCACGAATGTTCCTTTGTCTGTCATCATGGGTAATTCACCCATATACACATCTTGTTCTTTGATATCGCGAATAGAACGCGCACCTGTATCAGCATCAATATCCCACACCACCAAACGCAATGTCGCGCGCACCGGCACAGAATACGTCAAACTACGTCTTAAACATTCATCTACATCAAACTTTGGCTCATCCAGTTCGTATTTAATAAATTCCAAATCCCCACGACCAGAAAAGTCTTGAATTGGAAACACCGAGCTAAATACCGCCTGCAACCCAATATCTTCCCGCTTATCAGCCGGCACACCATCTTGCAAAAAACGTTTATATGAATGAACTTGAACGTCAATCAGATCAGGCATTTCCATAATGCTGTCAATACGTCCAAAACTTTTGCGGACTCTCCGGCGATTTACTTCAGATTTAATCATGCACACCCCATAATTTAAAATTTCACAAATCTCTTCGGCGAAAGGGCACCGATCCCATGTTTTTTTATGGTGTCAAGGTTGCACCTGATATTCAGGCACAACCCCACACCTTTAATTGAATTACTTCAATTCGACTTTGGCGCCAGCGGCTTCCAAAACTTTCTTGAAGTTTTCGGCATCTTCTTTTGTGACACCTTTCTTCAATTCTTTTGGAGCACCGTCCACCAAATCTTTGGCTTCTTTCAGGCCCAAACCAGTAATGGTGCGGACTTCCTTAATAACAGCAATCTTGTTGGCACCAGCATCAGCCAAGATGACATCAAATTCTGTTTTTTCGGCAGCAGCTTCACCACCAGCAGCACCAGCAGCCGCAACGGCCACAGGAGCAGCAGCGGACACGCCCCATTTTTCTTCTAATTGTTTTGCCAATTCGGCAGCTTCCAAAACTGTCAAAGAAGACAATTCGTCAATAATTTTTGCTAAATCAGTCATGTTTTTTTCCTTTCTTATGTTAGACTGTTAAACTTTAAGCAGCTTGTTCTTTTTCGGAATAAGCTTTGGCCAATCTCGCCAACTGTCCAGCAGGCGCTTGCAAAAGGCCGACCAACTTGCCACGCAATTGATCCAAAGAGGGCAATGCAGCCAAGGCTTTGATCTTATTTGCATCAATCAATTCCCCGTTCATCACACCACCAACGATTTCAAATTTTTCGTTGTCTTTTGCTGTTTTCACAACCGCACGGGAGGCCGCAATAGCGTCCTCTGAGTAAGCGATTGCTGCGGGTCCCTTCAAAAGATCTTTCAATCCTTCACAAGGTGTTCCTGCAAGAGCAATTTTAGCTAAACGATTCTTGGCAACTTTATAACTGGCACCGTCTGCACGCACAGCGTTACGCAAGGCAGTTGTTTCTGGCATTGTTAAACCTTTGTTCAAGGCAACAACCACCAAACTTGCCTTTTTGAACACGTCCGCGTATTCGGCAATCAGTTGTTGTTTTTCTTCACGTTTCACTTTTTTACTCCGTTTCTTTTTAAGAGTTTGGGCGAACCCTCGCTCTTGGTTTCTACACAAGGTTTCAGCATGTCTGCCTTTACCTCATTTACCCTGCCCAGAAACCGTCTTCGCTTATTCCATCAGGAATATCTAACAACCGTTCTGTCTATATCGGCGGGATGCTTCCCATTAAATTTGCCCCGTGGCAAATACCCATAGTCTTGGACAGGAATTTTTTCGCCCCACCCTAAAAGGACGAGGCAAAACTCTTATCCCAGAATGCTGGCGACAGATACTTTCACGCCAACGCCCTGTGTGCTGCTGATGGCCACTTGTTTCAAGTACACACCAGAGGCAGAAGCAGGCTTCAAAGCCGCTAACGCCTTCACAAAAGCGATTACATTCTGTTTAATCTTGTCATTTTCAAAGCTGGCCTTACCAATACCCGCATGCACAATAGCGGCGGCATCCACTTTGAATTGAACCTGACCGGCTTTAGCCGCTTTCACAGCGCCCGCCACATCCATTGTCACTGTGCCCAACTTTGGATTTGGCATCAAGCCTTTCGGGCCCAAGATTTTACCAACACGACCAACTGCACCCATCATATCTGGTGTCGCAATCAAGCGTTGGAAGTCAATCTTTCCACCCAAAATGTCGTTCATTAAATCGTCATCACCAACAATGTCCGCACCGGCGTTTTTGGCTTCGGTCGCTTTCGGACCTTTGGCAAACACAGCCACGCGCAAGGTTTTACCTGTACCCGCTGGCAATGTCACAGCCCCACGCACCATTTGGTCGGATTGTTTTGGATCCACACCCAAATGCACGGAAATTTCCACTGTTTCGTCAAACTTGGCAGTTGCACCAGCTTTCACTAAAGCCACGGCTTCATCCAAATCATACACTTTCTTTTCAACGGCTTCATAAGCCTTTTTCAATCTTTTTCCTGTCATGGCTTACTCCACTACTTCAATGCCCATAGAACGCGCTTGACCGGCCACCATTTCCATAGCAGCTTCCACAGTATGACAGTTCATATCTGGCATTTTCTTTGTTGCAATTTCTTTGACTTGCGCTTTGGTAATTTTACCCGCCTTATCGCGGCCAGGAGCCTTACTTGCGCTCTTCAAGTTCGCCGCTTTCTTGATCAAATAGCTGACTGGTGGCAACTTTGTCACAAAGTCAAAGCTGTGATCTTGATACACTGTGATTGTCACAGGAATCGGAGAACCTGGTTCTTCTTTTTGAGTTTTTGCGTTAAACGCTTTACAAAATTCCATAATATTCACGCCGCGTTGACCCAAAGCAGGACCGACTGGCGGAGATGGATTGGCTTTACCGGCTTCAATTTGAAGTTTGATATAGCCTAATACTTTTTTTGCCATTTTATAACCTTCTTTTCTTTCATTCCAATCTTTTTGGTTTCGTGGTGCGAAGATGGCTTCTTCTTCCACAAGAGGCGTTTCAGTCGGATTGGTTTCGGCTAAAGGCCCCTAAAACTCGTTAAACTTTCTTTACCTGCCCATAATCCAAATCCACAGGCGTTGCGCGCCCAAAGATAGACACAGACACTTTCAAACGCTCTTTATCGGCTTCCACACCTTCAACAGTACCCACAAAGCTGGCAAACGGACCGTCAATCACCTGTACTTGCTCACCAATTTCATAAGTGACAGACGATTTCACGCGTTCTACACCCTCCTGCACTTGGTTCAAAATTCGATTCGCCTCAGCTTCGGTAATCGGCGTTGGCTTTTTACCGCCCAAGAAACCCGTTACTTTCGGTGTTTTAGCCACTAAATACCATGTTTCGTCGGTCATTTCCATCTTGGCCAACACATAACCTGGGAAAAATTTGCGAGTCGATTCTTTTTTAGCCCCATTTTGCACCGTCATGACTTTTTCGGTCGGTACCAAAACTTCTTGAACTTTCTCGGTTAAACCCTTCTTTTCAGCTTGTTCTTTAATGGATTTTGCCACAGATTCTTCAAATCCAGAATAAGCGTGAATAACATACCAGCGAATCGCCATTTTATCCTCCAATAACCAATCGCATGACCCATGCGAGGATACTATCAACACACAACAAAAACACCGCCAACACAATGCTTACCATAATGACAATAAAAGTGCCTTGCAAAGCCTCAGCACGGCTAGGCCAGGTAATTTTACTGACTTCTTGCTTTACTTGACGCACAAACTGTGCCGGTGTGGTTTTCATCTTTCATTCCTTTTCTTTGGCAGGGGCAGTAGGCATCGAACCCACGACCTTCGGTTTTGGAGACCGACGCTCTACCAGCTGAGCTATACCCCTTTGCCCCGACCAAAAACTCTTTCGGTGGCAGTATTATACAGGAAAAAAATTCTTCTGTCAATAGCTTTTTTAATGATTTTTTAATATTATTGTAATTAACGTTCAACGCAAAACGGTGTCAAATCAGAAGCTGTACGCTGCACATACACAACTATACCCCCGCCAATGAAAGGATGCAAGACTTGTTGTGTCCCCCATCCGGTCGCTGTCCATGCATACGGATACATTCCCCCTCCTATCCCAACTATGTTGGCACATGCCCCATTTGTCCTATTCTCCACCATAGGCGTACCTGGACACAAACGTTCAAAACTTACCAAATGTCCTCCAACAGACTCGCACCACGTAAAAGCGCTCCACCAATTCATGTCCTTATTACTCAGACAAAATTCCATGCCGTTACAGTTGTTTGTTAAATTGGGATCACTGGGGTCATTACATAATCCCCCTTTATCCAAATTTTCTCCATCTTTTGTGCCATATTCATTGGCTTTAATAATCGTCCCCCCATTGCTGGTGCAATTTGTTCCCCACTTGGCATAGGTTGGCACCACAAAAATCAAAGCCGCCACAAATAAAGTTATATTTTTCATCATTTTTCTCCTTTCTTTTTTAATGAACAATCGGGCACGACGCAGAATTACTGTTCGTACTGATACACGTGCCCCAAAATTGTCCCAAATACGATGCCCCTGCGGTATTAGAGCTACACGCTTCTTGATTAGCTGACTCCTGCGTCCAATTCAAATAGCAATAATGGCCTGCGGGACAACCCGTATGGCGGGTCAAGGTCATTTCTCCGCCCGTCATGCGACATGTTTGACTCACCTGATCCTTGCTGATACACACGCCCCATAAATCCTGATTAGCAGAGGAACTTCCAGCGTTAGCGTCAGCAGCCGTCCCACAATTCGCATCTTTGTAATAAAGATAGCAATACTTATCGCCCTTACATTTGTGCTCGCTATCCGCCGTCAATGTAATCGCGTGTATATTTGGTGCATTGGTTGGATCGGGCACATAATCCACAATTGTATAATGGCAATCCGCCGCATATCCTTTTGCTCCTTCACTTAAACTATAACTACAATTCGTCTCAGCGGCACGACAAGTTCCCATAGCACTGTCACAAATCGTCTCACCGCCGCAGCACCAACTATTGCCATTACCGTCATCACAACTGACCGCTACGGTGGGATTACACACGCAGGCTGTACCGGCTTCGTTAGCTACGGTAAGGGGATCCTCACATTTGACACCCTAATCCATCCTGTTCCCGATGTCAAGAGAAAATTATCTTCACTTTTTAAAAGAATATCTGACAATTGAATCACAAAAATGTCGTTGCTTTCCCATTCTAAAATCTATTTGATTTTATGCATAAAATTGTGTATAATATCCGGCTAACAAGGAGTACAAATGGACACCATTAAAATCCGTGGCGCACGCCAACATAACCTGAAAAACATCAACATTGATATTCCCAAAAATCAGTTGGTGGTGATTACAGGTGTGTCTGGATCGGGTAAATCCAGTTTGGCCTTTGATACCATTTATGCGGAAGGACA
>JAZLCF010000044.1:0-2401 GCA_045614105.1 Alphaproteobacteria bacterium
CGAAAAGCATCAAACGCTGGTGATTACCCATTCACCGCAGGTAGCGGGCTTTGGCAAGCATCATTATTTGGTGCAAAAAGCGGACACTGCGGATAAGACTTTAACCTCTGTTTTACAGCTGGACAAAGCTGGACGATTGGAGGAAATTGCCCGTCTTGTATCAGGCGCCACCGTCACAGAAAAATCCCGCGAAGTTGCCAAAGAATTGTTGAAGTTTTAACAAAACCGACTGCACCCAAATCAAGGTTGAGGCTTTCGCCCATAGGAAAATTCCCCAGAACCTTGGTTATAATACAATTTTGGCTCTACTCTGTCCAACATCGCCGGCGTGCCATCTGGATCAAGCACGGGGATGAAATCGCGAACCAAGGCGGCATTATCCCAGATTTTAAAATTATAAATCGTGACAGCTCCACTGCCTCCGAGTGGCGCTCCCAAATTATTGCCCTCAAATAACCATAAATTATAAGAGGATTGATAGGTTCCTTGAGTGATATTTTTTGAAAAATTATAACTATTATTATCTACGCTGTTGATAGATACTTTAGTAGGAGATAATTCCAATTTTATTTTTGTATAATTAACATAACCATAAGCAGGAACACTTTCATCCGGATATCTTCCAAAATACGCCAGCAACCAATAATTTACATAAGGGCTTGCTGACAAATAAAAACCAAAAGCAATATCATCTTCTGTCGACCATAAACAATAAACGGGCGTAGACGGTCTAACAAGGGACATGGTACCTTGTATCGTTGTATAATTGTTTGGTTTAAATTCGGTGTCAACGTATTGAGAACCAGTACCCTTCAAATACTCCAATTCCTCGCAGGCGTATTGGCAAGTGCCTGTTTCGGCACCTTCGGCTTTCACACAGCCTGCGCACACGCCCGCATTGGCGCACTCGTCATTAGTTGTGCAAGTGGTGGGGATAATCTCACATTCATTCGTACAAACACCTTTGGTTGCACCTTCAGCAATTTGACATGTGCCACAGGCGGTGTCACATTCGCTGTCCGTCTGACAAGAGTGCTGTTTGTCATTGTCGGTTAAATCATCGTTGTAGACCAGCAGGTAGCTGCTATCTGAAGAGGAACAGTTTGCCACGCCGAGTGACATGTTGCCTTCTAGGGCTAAACGCCTGAGCATCGTATGCTCGTCAATCATAGTTAGAATCTGTTCGCATACGTCTTCTGGTACATTGGAAACTTTCAGGGCGAATGATTCCGTTTGTGGATTTGTTGTGACAGAACTATCAAAAGTGCCACCTGTAAAAGTGTTGTTTGCAAATTCGGAAAGGCTGGGCGTCCCTTGATTAAAGCCAATTTGTCCCGCCACAATGACGGCGCGTTTGTTGCCTTCATTCAAAATCTCGTTCGCGTAGTGTTTATTGAGGGCGATACGAAAACCCGCAAATGCCATAATGGAGAGCAATCCCACGACGGCCAGCACGCCCAGCATTTCCACCATACTACGCCCTTGGTCATTTTTTAAAATCTTTTTACTCATAGTTCTTCCCCTATCAAAATTGTAGCCACTTCAGGCGAAAAGTGGCTGGACGTTAAGAACTATACATACAAGATAGTGCGGTATATTCTCCGCACGCGGCTTTTATTTTACCGCCGTCCAACCTTTTAAGGTTTTCTGGCTGATAAAATTTCGCTTTTATCGGCGTGTATGTATGGGTTCTTACACCACATTTGACGGTCGCCTTACCGTCGTTCTTAATGTAGCATAAAATAAAAAAGATTTGCAAGCTTTTTCTTGCCTTTTGATAAAAAACGGATTAAAATAATCCTATGCAAACACGCGAAGAAATTAAACAGGAATTACAAGATTTAGCGGACAAGCTGGAACGCTATGACAAAGCATATCATCAAAAAGATGCCCCATTGGTTTCCGATGCCGAATATGATGCTTTGCGTCGGCGGGCCGAACAATTGGAGGCAGAATATCCCGATTTGATTCCAGAAAATTCCCTGTCTCGTCGTGTAGGTTTTCAACCTGCTGCTGGTTTTAAAAAGTTGGGACATGCTGTGCCCATGTTATCGCTTCAAGATATTTTTGATGAACAAGAAGTGGTGGACTTTATGGATCGTTTGCATAAATTTTTGGGGCTTGATCCGAATACCCCCATTGATATCGTAGCAGAGCCTAAAATTGATGGCCTTGGTTATTCCGCCGTTTATGAAAATGGTAAATTTGTGCGCGGGGCCACTCGTGGTGATGGCTCGATGGGCGAGGACATTACAGAAAACCTGAAAACAATTCCAGAATTACCACAAACATTAAAATCGGCTGATTTATTTGCACAAATTCCAACCTTATTAGATGTTCGTGGCGAAGTGTATATGAAAAAGGCCGATTTTTTGGCTTTGAACGAAGAACAAAAGAAAAA